>NZ_JAEHCH010000004.1:0-254439 GCF_016483245.1 Bacillus cereus group sp. N31
ACCGCTTTACTAATTTCTCGGTAACTTTCATTTCCGTTCAAATAACGTTGAACGATGTGTATTTTTTCATCAGCTGTGAATTTAACCATAGAAAAACTGCACCTCCAATTGTTAGACGGTGTCTAACAATTGGGGTGCAGTTCACCTTATGTTAATTGTGAGAGGGTGCTCGTTTTTTGTTATGAAACAGAAAAGAATTACTTCCAACCACTTATAAAGACATTTTGATATTTCCTTCGCTAATCTACTAGTTTGTGTAAACGAGAGAATGTCCATTATGAAAGATTTCAAAATAAAGGTGACTTAACATGCAGCTAAATTATATAGGGAAATAGAAAAACCACTCTTATATGAGTGGTTTCTAATCATTATTTTTAGGCTATACATTTAAAATTAGGCTAAGTTATAGGAATAATAAACATTTTATCCGTGGTTATTATTTTGGTTCTGGATAATGATTGTAGTATGAGATTCTAATAAATTCTTGGTAGATATTTGTTAATTTAGCATCTCTAAGAGCATCGTTGAATTTTTGCATACGTACACTACCTTGAGCGTAGCCTCCACCAGGAGTATAAGGATTTCTAGCTTCAAAGTCATCCATAAATACTTTTAATTTTTTATAGTCTTGAGATTGATAGAAAGCCGCGGCCTCTTCAGGAGTGACATCAAAGTAAGAGGATGATGTTGAGTTATAAGAAGCTGCTTGAGCAGTAGGTACCTCTAGCATAGTTGCAGCTCCACCGAACATAGTAAGCGCCATAGAAGATACAATAATTTTTTTGAACATAATAAAACCTCCATGTAGAATATTTGGATTAATAGCATCCTGTAATCATTATAGTTACAATTAAAAATGATTATCAAATGCAATATTGCATAATTAGTTCTTTGAATGAGAAGTTCCCCTTATATCTAAATGGAGGAGTGTAATAATGAATTAATAGAATAAAAGAGGGGTACATATTATTCGGGGTAACAAGAAAATGAAATGAAAAGAAAAGGCTATTTTTAATTGGGGAAAGTTAAAAGGAATGATAGTTAACAGCTGAAGTTACCATTATTGGGAATTTAATTTCGTTTATTTGTGTTGAGAAATAAATAGTATATGTTGTATAAGGCGAAATGAAGGAAGATTTCTTATAGATTTTTCGTTTAACAAAGTATGTTAAACCTCGCTCAAAATCATGTAATAGACTATGAAATAATCTTTCCAAAATAAAATATAGTTTGGCTGAAAATTAGAGGACATTAATTCATTGAAGTAGTAATTACTGTTTTCAGGATAGGGGTCTTTTTTTATTTAAGAAAGAGAATATATTTTCTCAACAGGACAAATGGTAATCATCTATAAGTACTACTTATAAGGATAATAGGAAAATAGAAATAAATATTAAAGGAGAATGCGAAATGACAACATTACTATCTAATAGAAATCGAGTTGAAATTAGTGAAGAAGATGTAGATGTATTAAAGGTAATGGCACATCCCGTTCGATTACAAATTGTAAATGAATTAATGCACCATAAAATGTGTAATGTTACACAGTTAACGGAAATATTAAGACTCCCGCAATCCACTGTTTCACAACATCTATCAAAATTAAAGGGAACCGTACTCCGTGCAGAAAGACGAGGGTTAGAGATGCATTATTATATTGATAATGCTAAGGCCCGCCAGATTATAGGGATTTTAGGTTTTTAGGTTCATACTACGTAAAAAGTTTCCTCATATAAAATAGGGAACTTTTTTTGTTGAACAAATTGTACATATTTATAAATAGAATGGAAAGAAGTAAGCTAGTAATTTAAATAGTGGCCTCTTTTAAAGATAATTAAATATGCCAAAATATATGATTACAAAGCGAAACTTTTGATGCCTTTTTTTATTTATTAGGTAAAAGCAATTGGCTGGATTTTCTTACAGTAATGGTTGGATAAAATAGAAGATTACTAACTTGAACAAAAGAACTACTAGTTACATATTTAACATACATATTTATCTGGTTAATTGCAGTCGTGTTTTGGAATCTGTATATAGTAAACTCATTTAAAAACTTGAAAAATATTAAAATGTGTAAATTTTATGACTATTTAGTTAAAAATATTTAATATTTGTAATTTTTTGTTTTATAATGATAATCGGGTTGCTCGTGAATGTTTTAGATATTGCGATATATACTCAGATAAATTTATTTTAGGGAGGTTTCAGAATTGAGTAAGAGAGTTATTATAAGAGTTTTTACATTATTATCAGTACTGGCATTATTCTTTAATGTGTTTTTACCAAGGGCTAGTGCAGAAGTTATGACGCATGAAAAATATTCAATGGAATGGAGTTATAGTAATAGTCTAGGTAAGTACATTCGGACTGAATTTATTAAAAATTCAAGCGGTCAAATTGCTTATTGCTTAACTCTTGGATTAAAATCACCAAATGGTGAAGATCTTCCTGAAATGGGGAAAACAGATAATGTAGTATATAAGGTCTTATTAAATGGTTTCCCACAAAAAAGTACTCAACAGCTGGGAGTAGCTAATGAAAATGAAGCGCATTATGCAACTCAGCTTGCGGTCTGGAATGCATTAGGTCAACTTGATGTAAATGAATTAAAACATGAGAATAAAAATGTTGAAAAAGCAGCTAAGGCTATTATTAATAATGCTAATAATAGTGAAGAGACGCAAGATATTTTTATGAATGTGATTCCTGCTGAAAAGCAAAAAGCAGAATTAAAGGGTGAGTTCTTTGAAACGAATCTATACACAGTACAAACAAATGCTAAGAGTGGTTCTTATAAGGTAGTAGCGAAAAATGCCCCTACTGGAGTTAAAATTGTTAGTGAAAATGGTGAAGTGAGAGATCAGCTTTCAGTTGGGGAAAAATTCCGTATCCAAATTCCTAAGAACACAAAAACAGGTGAATTTAATTTAAGTGTTGCTGCTAATTTAACTAAAGTTCAAGCAATTGCTTACCGCGGCACGGATACTGTTCAGAATGCTACGGTATTATTAGAAAGAAATGAAGAAAAACTTAGTAGTGATCTTGCAGTAAATTGGGAAGCAACTGGTTCTTTAAAAATTAAAAAGGTTGGAGAAAATGGGGAAGTTCTAGCTGGTGCAGTATTTGAAGTCTTTAATGCAAATAATGAATCAGTTGGAAAAATCACGACTGGTGCTGATGGTACTGCAGAATTAAATAACCTACAAATTGGTACATATACAGTAAAAGAAATTAAAGCACCAACAGGTTATGTTTCAGGTGATAAACCACAAACTATTGAAGTTAAAACAGGGGAAACAGGAGCTGTTCAAGTAGTAAACAATAAAGTAAAAGGTAACATCGAAATAAAAAAACTTAGTGATTCAGGAAAGATTTTGCCAAATGTTGAATTTACAGTCTTCACTGAAGATGGAAAAGAAGTGAAAAAAGTAGTAACAAAAGAAAATGGAATTGCAAAAGTTGAGGATCTTACGTATGGTAAGTATTATTTCTTAGAGACAAAAACACCTAATGGATATCTTGAAAATAAAACAAAGTATCCTTTTGAAATTAAAGAGCACAATAAAACACTTACTTTTACAGTAGAAAATACCGAAGTAAAAGGTAGTGTAAAATTACTTAAAGTAGATAATGAAGATATCAGCAAAAAATTAGAAGGTGCAGTATTCGAGTTAAAAGATGCAAGTGGGAAAGTTATTGGTGAATATAAGACAGATAAAAAAGGTGAAGTTAACGTCAAAAATTTAGCATATGGTAAATATTCATTTGTAGAAAAGGCTTCTCCAAACGGTTACGTTCTTATTAAAGAACCGATTGTGTTCGAAATAAAGGAACATGGGAAAATTATTGAGTTATTAGCAGTTAATCATCTTATCAAAGGTGATCTAGAAATTACAAAAGTTGATGTAGCTGATGGAAACAACAAACTTCCAAATGCAGAGTTTACTATTTATAATGAAGCAGGAAAAGAAGTAGTAAAAGGAAAAACAGACGATAAAGGTATCGCGAAGTTTGAAAAGTTACCATTTGGAAAATACACATATAAAGAAACTGTTGCACCAAAAGGTTATGTATTGAATGAAGAAACGTTCTCTTTTGAGATCAAAGAGAATGGTCAAATCATTAAACATATTGTCAAAGATGAAAAGATTCCTTCAATAAAAACAACAGCTACAAACAAAGCTGATGGTGGAAAAGAGATTCATGCAAATAATTCTATCACTATCCAAGACAAAGTAGAGTATACTAACTTAGTTGTTGGTAAAGAGTACACTGTAAAAGGTAAATTAATGAACAAAGCTATTAACGAACCATTATTGATTGATGGTAAAGAAGTAACAGCTGAGACTAAGTTTACTGCAAAAGAAAAGAATGGTTTTGTAACAGTAGACTTTACTTTCGTTGGTGCTGAACAGCAAGGAAGAGAAGTGGTTGTGTTTGAAGACTTATTACATGAAGGTCAAGTAATTGCAACTCACGCTGACATTAACGATGTAGGTCAAACAGTTCGATTTGTAGAGCCTTCAATAAAAACAACAGCTACAAACAAAGCTGATGGTTCTAAAGAATTAGACGCTACAAAATCTGTAACAATCCAAGATAAAGTGGAATACAAAGACTTAATCGTGGGTAAAGAGTACGTTGTAAAAGGTAAACTAATGGATAAAGCAACAAACAAACCATTATTAGTTGACGGTAAAGAAGTAACAGCAGAATCTAAGTTTACTGCAAAAGAAAAAAATGGTTCTATCACATTAGACTTCACATTTAATGCTTCTGCATTACAAGGTAAAGAAGTAGTAGTATTTGAAGAACTGTATCAAGATAATGTCTTAGTAGCTATTCACGTTGACATTGAAGATAAGGGACAAACAGTGAAATTCAAAGAGGTAAAACCGGAACAACCTAAACCTAATCAATCAAAACCAGATCAGACGCATCCAGATAAAAGCATTCCAACACCAGAACAACAAAAAACAGAAAAGACATTAAAATCAGGAATATTACCAGTTACAGGTGGAGATTTATCCATGTGGATCTCAATGGGCGTTGGCCTTTTATTATTAGCTCTTGGAACTGTATTATTTATCAAACGTAGAAACGTATAATAACTATATAATTTTTACAAAGAAGGTCTTCTAATAATTAGAAGACCTTTCATTTTTGAACTTAACTCGGATTTTGTTTGAGTCAGTTTTGACATTCGATTTTAAGCGTGAATTGCGTTTAAAATTGAAACTTTATTTGTAGTAAATAATACATAATTTTGTTTTACCGTTTTAATTAAAATACGATCCGTTGTACCATATGCTGTTCCAATACGAATCACATTTGATTCTTCAACGCCAGCATAGGTAGAATCTTCGGTAACCTCAATCACATCACCTAATGGAATAGTAATCTTCGCCAACTGCCATGAAATAATTAACTCTGCCTTTGTTTTTTTTACATGAATACCTAGCACCATACCAAGACCTTTCTATAATAGAATGCTACACTTATTATCTTATTGTACAAATTTTTAGATTATTTATCTATGTGTAGGAATAAAATAGATTTCTACATGTCGTATTTTTAGCGTGTCAAACGCTTCATACGATAGGCTTTTTTCTTATTGTAAAATACGTTAAGAACAAAAGTTCACTTCAAGTTAATATGAATTTGATATGGTTGCAGTATGATGAACGAGAAACATACAGATTGGTAGGAAGGAAATGAATCATGAGACTTAAATTAGTAGGAATCTTCACTTGTATGATTGTGGTGTTAGGTATTTTTATACTTTACACCAACATATCTATTGGTAAAGGATCTGAAAAGAGAAATTATGAATATAGTGAAAATTCCATAAAAAAAGAAAAAGAAAGTTCTTTTGCTAGTGTACAGGTTGTAGTGAATAAGGAATATGGATTGCCTGAAAACTATCAACCAAAAGATTTAGTTGTACCAAATGTACCATTCTCATTCAGTGGAACAGTAGAAAAGAGTCATCTTCGTAAAGAGGCAGCTGACGCACTAGAAAAGTTATTCTATTTAGCAAAACAAGAAGGAATTCAGCTGAATGCTGTTTCAGGATTTCGTTCCTATGAATATCAAAAAAATCTGTATGCAAACAATGTAAAAAGAAAAGGCCAAGAGCATACGGATCGTTTTTCGGCAAAACCAGGCCATAGCGAACATCAAACAGGGTTAACAATGGATGTTTCTTCTAAAAGTGCGAACAATGAACTAGAGTTATCCTTTGCTAATACGAAGGAAGGAAAATGGCTGAAAGAAAATGCGCATCGTACAGGGTTTATTATTCGTTATCCTAAGGGGAAGGAAGGTATTACAGGTTATGCATATGAACCTTGGCATATTCGCTATGTAGGAGATATTGCTGAAAATATATATAAGGAAAAACTGACTTTAGAAGAATATATGAATCTGTGAAAATAAAATTGAAGAGTTAAACTGTATTCATTGTTTATGAATGCTACTGTTGCTATTAAAAAGCCTAATTTCTCAATATTTTGTAGAGAAATTAGGCTTTTTTCATCATCATATTAAAGTCTTTTATAGTTTAATGACTCGATTTACTGATTATATTTTTAAGTGTTTGCTTTGAGCTACATAGATATAATTTTCGTTGCAACTGATTGTTGAAATGCCTTATCATGCTCAACAATAACCATTGTGGGGTTAAATTGTTGAATAAGCTCTTCAATCTGCATACGCGAATAGATATCTATAAAATTTAGTGGTTCGTCCCATATATATAAATGAGCTTTTTCACATAAACTTTTAGCGATAAGCAGCTTTTTCTTTTGTCCACCAGAATAATGAAATATATCTTTCTCGAATTGAATTCGGTCAAAGTCCATTTTACGTAGGATGGATTTAAATAAAGTCTCATCAATCTTGTGCTCTTCAATAAAATCTAATAGCGATCCCTTCAAATGAGAAGTATCTTGTTGGACGTAGGAAATGATGAGTCCTGTACCTAAAGTAACTAAGCCTGTATGATGTATCGGATGTCCTAGAATTAGTTTTAAGATACTACTTTTCCCACTCCCATTCGTTCCATCTAGTACAATTCGGTCACCTTGTTCAACCATGAAACTAATTGACTCATTCACAATTTGGTCATCATACTTAACGGATACGTCAGTCAAAGTAACTAAGTCATTTGATTTAAACTTCAATTGTTCTAATTTTAATGACTCAGTTTTCTCCACGTTTTTTAGTAATTTTGACTTTTCTTCAATAGCTTTTTGTTGCCTTGATTCAAGGTTTTTTGCTCTTTTCATCATCTTGGCTGCTTTATGTCCTACAAATCCTTTATCCAACTTAGAGCCTGAATTCCTCGTTCCATTTTTGGACGCTTCCACATTATGAGACCAACTTGCTGAACGCTTGGAAGACTGTTTTAATCTCCCTATGTCTTTTTGTAGACGATCATTTGTAGCCTCTTCGTGCTCTTGCTGTCTATCAAAATTTAACTTCCAAGAAGAATAGTTTCCACTTTGAACTTCAATATTTGCTCTATTTATAGACAAGATATGGTCAACGCATCCATCTAAAAAGATTCTGTCATGTGAAATTAAAATAAATCCTTTTTTCTTCCTTAAATAATCAGAGACTATCTTTCGTCCAGCAGTGTCTAGGTGATTTGTTGGTTCATCAATTAATAGAAACTGGCCCTCTTTTAAAAACAGTGCAGCAAGCAACACCTTTGTTTGTTCACCATTTGATAATGTTTTAAACGGTCTGTACATGACCTCGGCATCAACATTTAGATAGGATATTTCACGTAGAAATTCCCAATCTTCTGCTTGAGGACAAATTTCTTCAAGGATTTCATGAGTAAATTTGTTCTTATCTGCAACAGGATAGGGGAAGTAATTGAATTCTACCGAAGTAAGGATTTTCCCACTATACTCATAATCCCCTAACAATAAATTAAAGAATGTCGTTTTACCTCGTCCGTTTCTACCGATAAATCCCAGTTTCCAATCCGTGTCTATTTGGAAGTTTACACCTTCAAAAATAGTATCAAAGCTACCTGGGTATGAAAAAGTTAAGTCTTGGACTTTTATCATTGACATAATAATTCCTCCTTTATATATCGAAACGTTTCATATAAAGTCGGAACATCCATCCATTTTTTAATTCCTCTATATAAGTTTGATGGATATTAACGACTTATATAGAGCATTACATGTGTAACAATAGTATCTGAAGTACTCATTTTTCTCGCTCCTTTATTTGTTAAGTACATTTAACAAGTAATAAGTTTCAACTAACATAAACGGGAATAAAAAAATCCCCCAATTTGTAATCGGAAGGATTAGTCTTTCGTCTATACTTAATAGGTACTGATTAATCATTTGAATCATGATAAATAAAGTGTGAAATGAATTATAAAAATGGATAGACTAACCCTATATTTTGTAGTTTGAAGTTATAAAATTCAACTTAAAATATAAATTAGTTAATCATTGTTCATCCATCATTCCTTTCATAATTCTATTTTTAGAGTAACATTCTTTTTTTGAAGATGCAATAACAGAATCACCTTCACCTAATCCTAGATTATTTATAATTCTTTGAGGAAGGAAATAAAACATTACATTCTTTTTATAAAT
Organism: Bacillus cereus group sp. N31; assembly: GCF_016483245.1. Taxonomy (NCBI): domain Bacteria; kingdom Bacillati; phylum Bacillota; class Bacilli; order Caryophanales; family Bacillaceae; genus Bacillus; species Bacillus cereus group sp. N31. Next base: position 8,631 of record NZ_JAEHCH010000004.1, read on the forward strand.
GGTACATTGTTATTCAATATGTCATGTCTTTTGTTCATTAAAAGGGGAGCGATTTGAAATTGACATCAACCTGTTTTGTAACTACAATCGTTACATTAGGTTCCGTAAATTAACTCGAATTTTCATGTTAATGATAGTATATTTTCATTTCTTTTAAGTGTGATAGTTAGCAACTAAATATAATCCAATAGTGGATTATATTCTATCTCATATTTAAAGAGTAGTTAAGTTGCACCATCCAAATTTACGATGCGCAAACACTTAAAAAACTACATTTTTCAACTTATCCTTTTTGGAATCCTCGGTATTAAAAATTGTAAACATCTACAAAAAATTAACAAGACTGTTGTATGTAGAAAGAAATCTTTTAAAAAGGCCATAATATGGATAATAGGTAGCACACATTTTAATTAGTAGGAGTTGTGCCACTATCAAGACATTTTTTAATAAAAGTATAGAAAAAACTCAAGAAGGTGAGTCCATTGCGTAAACATGCATATGTGCAATTTTATGTATTAATATTGGCTTTAATAGCTTATATAAGCTTTTGCTTTATATTTTTATTTGTTTTTCCGAATCATTATTTCGTATCAGATTTTAATATCCGACTATCATCTTTAGTCATTGAAACTACTGTATTTATCTCATTACTGTACTCAATATTATCTAGAAAAATTAAGTTAGGAGTATTCTGGGTTTGCATTACCATTGCAATAGGGTGTTTCTTGATAGGGAATTTCATATCCGCTTTTCAAGTACTTAATGTAGAATTACCAATACAAAATTTTAATATCTCTGATGTATTTTTGTTGTTTTTCTTATTCTTCTTTCTCTTTGCGTTCTTTTATAAAATCATGATGGAATGTAGCAAGTGGGAGAAAGCGTATTTACTTTGTGATTTATGTAGTGTTGTTACTGCTATTTTTACATTAGAGTGGTACCTATTTAATAAACCTTCTGCAAATATCTTATTCTTATCAATTGGAGATGTTTTTCTCTCATTTATTTTTCCAATTATAGATTTATTTCTTCTATTACTTGGAGTTACCCTAATCTTTCGACCGGCTATTTTCAATACAAAAAGTAAATTGTTTATTTTTATCCTAGTATTAACCGGATTGGCTATTACGGACTACTTGTATTTTTACTTACAAGACGATTTGTCAGATCGTTCAGTTATATTATTAAGGTGTTTGTATAGAGTTTTCCTATTATTTATCGCTATTGCTGCTACAATTCCAAAGAATACATCTTCTAAAAAAAATTATTTTATTATTAATCCGACATTTGGAAAGAAAATTCTTGTCATTTTCCCTTATCTTGCAGTTGCAGTCTTAATTGGCTTTACTTTGAAAGAGCACACTTCTTCATCTACACTGATTATGGGAAATTGTATTGCTTTTGTATTTGTACTGATTCGTCATACAATCGTACGAATGCAAAACAAAGATTTAACCGAAACATTAAAAGTGTTTAATAATCAATTAGAACAAACAGTATCTCAAAGAACAATGGATTTAATAAATAAATCTAATGATTTGGTAAAAAATCAAGAGAAGTTTAAGTCACTATATGAGTATCATCCGGATCCTATATTAACGATTGATTCAAATGGTATCGTATTAAATATAAACCAGGCTGGAAGTATGTTATTAGGAAAAGACAGTGCTGTATTAATAGGGGAAGAGTGCTTCTCTATTTTTTTAGATGAAGATAAATCTGAATTGGAATCGGCTATAAAGAAAAGGAAACGATGTAGCTCATCTTCGTTACAGTTACGTGTGAAAAATAACAATGAGAAGGATATACTCTTTTGGTATGTCACTATAGTGCCTATTATGATAGAAGGACAAACTTTTGGGAGTTATGTAATGGTAAAAGACATAACGAGGATGAAACAACAACAGGATGAGATAAATTATCTTGCATTCCATGATACGGTGACGGAGATTGGAAATCGTATATTCTTCCAGCAAGAATTAGACAGATCCATTAAGCGTGCACAAAAAGCACAGGATAAGTTTGGGCTTTTGTATATAGATTTAAACCGCTTTAAGACTATTAATGATACACTAGGTCATTCCATTGGTGACAGGGTTTTAAAAGAAGTTGCCAACCGTTTTAGGATATGTCTGTCACCGACTATTCCTCTAGCAAGAATAGGGGGAGATGAGTTTGCGATCATTATCTATAACCAAACAGAGCAACAGCTATTGGATTTGTGTGAAACTTTATTTCGTATAACTGAAGAACCATTTGTAGTAAATCAGCATAGTTTTTACTTATCTCTTAGTATAGGAATAGCAGTGTATCCGTTTGGAGGAATAAATACTACTACACTTTTACAACATGCCGATATCGCTATGTATAGTGCAAAGGAAAAAGGTAACAATGCTGTTTGTATGTATGACGAGACATTATCTCAAAAAATAACCCGTCGATTACGATTAGAGCAGGATTTACCAAATGCAGTTGAAAATAATGAGTTGGTTTTATTGTATCAACCACAAATTGATAGTAAGGCAGGTAAGCTTATTGGTGCAGAGGCTTTAATACGTTGGCAACATCCAGAGCTCGGGCTGATTTCTCCTTTTGAGTTTATACCTATCGCGGAAGAAACGTCGCAGATTATTTCAATTGGGAAATGGACATTACAGAAAGCGTGTCGACAGCTGAAAGAATGGCATTCTGCGGGCTATTCAAATCTAAAGATGGGGATAAATTTATCAGCTATAGAGTTTGAACAGAAAGACTTTGTCCAAATAATTATATCGACCATAGAAGAAATAGGAGTACCTGCTAGTTCTATTGATTTGGAATTAACAGAGCGAATAGCAATGGTAGATGAAAAAGAAACCCTATCGAAGTTAAAAGCATTAAAATCGTATGGTGTAAATTTATCAATTGACGATTTTGGTACAGGTTATTCTTCATTAGCGTATCTGCCACTGTATCCAATTGATACTTTGAAAATTCCAAGAGAATTTGTTAATAGGATCGGAACTTCTACTGATGGAGATGAAATTATACAAACCATTATTTCACTAGCGCATACTTTAAATATGAAAGTGATAGCAGAAGGAGTGGAAACGAAAGAACAGTTAACAGTGTTACAACAAAATGCATGCTATCTAATTCAGGGCTATTATTACAGTAAACCTGTAAATGAAGATGAGTTTCTCCTGATTTTAAACACGATGTGGAATGGATAAGTGAGAACTCCGTATATGTGAAGTATAAAAAAAGAAGTTCTACCTATATTGAGTAGAACTTCTTTTTCTATGCAGATGGTACTGTGGAAAGTGATGTACCTAATGAAGTATTGTCCTACTCACAAAAAAATAAAAAGTTATGCAGCTTTATCTAATTTTAACAATGATACTAATTATTTTGATTTTGAGTTAGCGCATAATGTTCTTTCGGATTCAGAGAAAAGAGAAAAATTAATAAATCAAATGTATAACATAGTTATTGAATATGGGTATGACGGCGTTAATATTGATTTAGAAAGTATTAATCCAGAAGACCGTGACTTACTTACGCTCTTTGTAAAAGAGACATCAAAAAAATTCATAGTTCAGGTCATACTGTTACGGTATCGGTTCCAGCTAAGGGTGAGGATGATCGTGAGAATACATGGCCATTTGATTATGTCCAATAAGGTAGAAATGCAGATTCCCTTCAAGTAATGACTTACGATGAGCATGGTACATGGAGTAAACCAGAATCTACTATTAGTAAGCCATGGTTAGAAGAAAATCTAAATTACACTACTAGAGTGGTAGATAATAAAAAATTTATTATGGGTATCCCTGCATACGGAAATGTTTGAGATTTGAGTGATGAAAAAAATAGCAAAATGCTTGCTTGGAAGGACATAAATGAACTTATTCAACAGACAAAAGCAAAACCGCGTCGTGATGCAGCGTCTGATTCCATGATGTTTACGTATATGGATAAAAATAATCCTAAGCATGAAGTTTGGTATGAGGATGAAACAAGTATTAAACAAAAAACTCACTATACAATCACAAAGAATCTTGCAGAGGTTTCTGTTTATGCAATCGAGCAAGAGAATAAGCAATTCTGGACGGCCGTATCTAGTGGTTTAAAATAATTCATGGAAATAATAATAGGTCAGGTGAATGTATGAAATATAGTAATAAATAAAATAAATCGTATTTATTTTATAGGAATTATAGGTTATACTCAAAGTAGGTGCAAAAAATGCGCTGTTTGAAAAAGAGTGAAAGCAAAAAGGAATCCGTAAAGGATTCCTTTTTTATTTTTTTAATGAAGTAATATTCTAATTATCCCTATCTTTTTTATATGTGAATGAACTTACTCATTATAAATTAAAAATGAATTTTTGGGGGATTTAGGCATTCCTGCAACAAACTATAGGACACCATTTTGGTTGTCTGTTCGTGGAACAAATGCCAGAAATACTTTTTAAGTAATTGGCTGTTCTTTTCCTTACCAAAACCTTCAGTTTATAGGAAGAGGTTCAATGAATTGCGTCTTTATTATTATACGTTATATCCAAATAACTTTAGATCTTCTCCAGACCCTGAAATAATCTTCTCAAATCGCACCCCTACTTTTTCTAAAAGCTTTCCTGAATTAACATTGTCTGTAGAAGTAATTGCTACAATTCGTTTCAGTCCAAGTTTTTGTACACCGTATTCGATTACCGCAGAAGCAGACTCTTGGCCATATCCTTTTGAACGGAATTTTTCTAAAAAGGCAAAGCCGATATCAACATCTTCTAATGAATCTCTTTTAATAAGACCGCACATACCAAGTGGTGTGAGATCTTCTTTTCTTTCTACTAAGTAAAGGCCAAATCCGAGTTTGTTATACATATCGACTGGTCCGTTTACGATATAATTTTTTGCGTCTTCTAAGTTTTTAACCCCTTTATCACCAATAAACTGAATCCATGCAGGATCGTTTACTAATTCAAGAATAAACGGAGCATCATTTATATCGAGCCAACGAAGAGTGAGTCGTTCAGTTTCAAGAACTATCAATGTATTGCACCACCTTTAAATGTTATAACAATTAGTATGGATTGCGTAATACAAAAGTGCAACATATTTTATTTACGCTCTACTTGTTCACATAAAGTTCGTTTGTTTTGTATAAAAGGATATTTTATAATTAGATTTGATTGTAAAGAGTGAGATACTTATACAATGACTCCTAGGTGACTAGGAGTTTTTACTATATAACTATCATTATTACTAAATATGACACACTACACATTCTACTCAAGGAGGTACATAATGAAAAAATTATATAATGCATCGTTTACGTATTTAATTATCGGTTTATTGTCAGGAATATTTGCTAGGGAGTATGGGAAGTATAAAGGGATTTTAGGCTCTACTTTATTAAACCTTTTACATACACATACACTTGTACTTGGTTTTTTCTTCTTTTTAATTGCTTTAGGATTAGCAAAAGTATTCGCGTTTCATGAAGTGAAAGGATTTAATAAATGGTTTGTTTTACATAACATTGCATTAACTTTAATGTTAGGTTCGCTGGCAGCGAGAGGGCTTCTTCAATTAAATGGAGCGGATTTTAAAGGGCTAACGTATATTGTAGGTTTCTCTCATTCATTGATGGCAGTTACATTAATTTGGTTTATGTTGTTAATAAAGAAGTCATATAAAATGTAGTTTGAAAAGAACTTGTAGCGGGTGCTGCAAGTTCTTTTTTTGTATGCTTAAAGTTCAATAATCTTATTTTTCTAATTATTTTGTATGAAAATGGTATACTTATTTTAAAACTAAAAAAGGAGAGTTAGTTATGGAAATAACAATTGAGCATTTAGTAAATGAATTAAAGGATATACTTCCTGAAGATCGAGTAGTAATAAATGAGACAGTAAGAGAGTTACATAGTAAAGATGAATCATATCATGCTAGTAGTTTACCTGATGTAGTTGTTTTTCCAAAAACGACCGAAGAGGTTAGCGGGATAATGAAAGTAGCGAGTGAGCATAAAAGATCTGTCGTTCCATTTGGGGTAGGCTCTAGTTTAGAAGGACATGTAATTCCGTATGAAAAGGGGATCACAATGGATTTTTCTCTTATGAATAAAATACTTGAAATAAGGGAGAAGGATTTTCTTGTGAGAGTACAGCCAGGAGTGACCCGCTCTCAGCTTAATAAAGAATTGAAAAAGTATGGATTGTTTTTTAGTGTAGACCCAGGAGCAGATGCAACGTTAGGTGGAATGGCTGCTACAAATGCAAGCGGAACGACAGCGGTTAAGTATGGCGTAATGCGTGATCAAGTTCGTGATTTAGAAGTGGTTCTAGCTGATGGAGACGTAATACATACGGGGAATTTAGCAGCGAAGTCATCATCAGGTTATCATTTAAATGGTATTTTCGTAGGTTCAGAAGGGACGCTTGGATGTTTTACGGAATTAACTTTAAAAGTATATGGTATACCAGAGCATGTTATGGCAGCGAGAGCATCGTTTCTAACTATAAATGATGCAGTAGAAGCTGTTATACATATTTTGCAAGCAGGTATCCCGATTGCCAGAATTGAACTTGTTGATGAATTATCTATGAAACAAGTAAATCATTATAATGAAACAAGTTATAGAGAAGAACCTACACTATTTTTAGAGTTTCATGGCAATGAAGCGGGGCTAAAGCAAGATATTGAATTTACGAAAGAAATCGTTCTCGATCATAAATGTAAAGAAATCGCGTTTGAGACGGAAACTGCGGCGAGAAATAAATTATGGGATGCAAGACATAACTTAGCGTATTCTTACGTGTATAGTTATCCTGGCAAAAAACTAATGAGTACAGATGTATGTGTGCCGATTTCAGAATTAGCTGGTGCGATTCACCATGCGAAAGAGGTATTACATAAAGTAGGTCTTATTGGTGGTATTCTCGGTCATGTTGGAGATGGGAATTTCCATGTACTCTTAATGATTGATACAAAGGATAAAGAAGAAGTGAAGAAGGCAGACGAAATAAACGAAAGTATCGTTCTATATGCTCTTAAACGAGGTGGAACGTGCACGGGAGAACATGGCGTTGGAGTCGGAAAACGAAAGTATCAAGAAGAAGAACATGGGGCGGCATTATTCGTAATGGAGAAAATAAAGAAAGCTCTTGATCCGCAAAATATTTTGAATCCGAATAAGGTGTTTCAGTTAAAGGATAAGGGATGATGCAATTTGGAGAAACGAATTATACATCTTGAAGGATTTGTCGTTTTATTAGCTGCGATATATATATACGCATTATGTGGATTTAGTTGGTTAATATTTATCATATTACTTTTTGCGCCGGATTTAGCGATGGTAGCATACACTATAAACAATCGTATAGGTGCAAGAATTTATAATTTATTTCACACGTATATCATATCGATATTACTTATTTTAATTGGTGTTTTTTTTAAGCTAGATCCAATTTTAATGGTTGGTTTAATATGGACAGCACATATTGGAATGGATCGAATGTTTGGTTATGGATTGAAATATGAGACGGATTTTAAGGATACTCATATTCAAAGGCTATAATTGTTTTTGAGGGGAAGGATACATTGAAACAGAGAATTACTATCGAAGAATATAACATGAAATGGGAAAGTGAATTTTACAAATTACACACTCTAATTAACAATGTAATGGAAGGCAGCATTTTATCCATTGAACATGTTGGGAGTACATCTGTTAAAGGGCTTGCATCAAAACCAATACTAGATATTGATGTTGTGATAGAAGAGTACGAATTTTTTCATGAGGTAGTAAAAAAACTTGAGAAGATAGGGTACTATCATGAGTTAGAATGGAGCTTTAAAGGAAGAGAGGCGTTTGGAAGAAAGGATGCGTTCGTTCCATGGAACGAGGAAAATACAGTTCGGATGGAACATCATTTATATGTGTGTGATAAAAATAGTGAAGAGTTGAGAAGGCATATAGCGTTTCGAGATTACCTTCGTGAACATACTGAAGTAGCTAATGAGTATGGAAACTTGAAGGAAGAGTTAGCAAGAGAGTCGAAAAATCGATCGAGCTATGGCGAAGGTAAAACAGCATTTATTACAAATATATTTGGAAAATAAACTAAGGTCGCATTAAGTACATGCGACCTATTCTTATTAAATTGAATGCTGCCACTATAAAATAATGACAAACTGGCCCTGTTGATTGATGCGATTACTAAATATAATAGGAAAGAAAATAGAAAAGAGCGGAAAAGAGGGAGCTAATGTACATACCAAAATATTTTGCAATACAAGGTGAAGAGATGAAGTACGAAACAATTGAACAAAATAGCTTTGCGACATTATTTTCTCAACATAACGGGGAACCATATGCAACGCATTTACCGTTGTTGCTAAATAGGGAAACGCTCACGTTATATGGTCACTTCGCACGTCCGAATGCACAGTGGAAAGATAGTGAGAATCAGCAAGTATTAGCTATATTTCAAGGGCCGCATAGTTACATCTCTCCGTCATGGTATGAAACAAACAAAGCTGTACCAACATGGAACTATGTTGCAGTACATGTATATGGAGAGTTAGAAGTTGTTGAAGATAAACAGGAATTATTAAATTCTCTTCAAGACTTAGTACATAAATATGAAGATCCACAGAGCACCTACTCACTTGATAATGTAGACCCGGATTATATGGCAGGGTTAAGTAAGGGGATAGTTGGGTTTAAAATAAAGATAAATAAAATAGAAGGAAAAGCGAAGTTAAGTCAAAATCATTCTATAGAGAGACGGAATTTAGTTGTGGAGAAACTTGAGAAAGTTGGTAGTGAGGGGAGTAAGAGGATTGCGGAGTTGATGAGAAAATAAAACCTGCATGAAAGGGAAATATTCTAAATAAGCGTATTTAAAAAGACCTTCTTAATTGAAGGTCTTTCATTTTTTAAAGTGCTTTTTCAGTTGTTGTTGAGTTGTAGTCTGTACTTACGTCAACGGATTGAACAAGGTCAGGTCTTTGTGGTGCAGGAAGATCAGCATGACCCGCTTGGTATGTAAATGAACTATGAATACCAGTAGCCAAAATACCGAAAACAGATAGTCCTAAAAAAACAGAGCTAATTTTTTTTATCATTTCAATGCCCCTTTCTCAAACGTTTTTTCTTTTGCTTGTAACGCTTTATGAAAATATTCACTTGCCTTAATGTGGTTATTTTCACTATAAAATTTAACAGCTAATTTTTCTGAGTATTCTTGAGTGTAGTTATATAATAATTCTTTGTCGAAAAACGTAATTCCTTTAAGAATAATTGTTTCTAATTCTTCAGAACCAACATTATTATTTAGTTCGTTTAGAATTTTAAAATGATATATATATTCTTCATTATTTAATTCCGTACAAATTTTTAACCCTTTTTGGATTAATCCTTCAGCGATAATTGTTTCATCTAGTTTAGAGTGTTCTCTTGCTTGCAAGAAGAGAGCTTTGAAATGTGTAGGCTTCTTTTCAGTTACTTCTGATAGGTGACGGATTGCGAGTGTGGAGAGGTTTTGACTCGCATATAACCAACCCAAATTATTGCGCACACTTAAAATTAATTCTTTTTCATTAGATTTTTGTAAAAGGTGTATTGCTGAATTATATTGTTCTTCCGCTTGTTCATATTGTTTTAAATATACAAATGAGGCACCTAATGTATTTTTACATAATCCAACTTTAACTTCGTAGCCAGTTTGTTTATCGAAGATCTCTTTAGCTTTAGTTGCATATTCAATGGATTCAATTGGTTGGTAAAAGTGATAATGGAAAATTGCCATTCGATAATAAAATTCAGCATGCTCTAGATTATCAGTGTTATTTACTAATAATAACTTAGCCTGTTCATAATGTTCGCTAGCTATGTTATAGTCTGTGGTTAAAGTTGCATAAATGCCTTTAAAGAAGTGATAGTAGTAAGACAGTGGATGATTGGATGAGATTACGTAAGAATCTATTTTATCAAAGCTATCTTTTGAAATACTTAAACTATCTGTCAAAACTTTATGTCGAAACTCTAGTAAGGAATGATATAATGCTAAATTTTCATCTTCCTCGAAGTTTAGTGCCTTTTCCTCAATTTCATGCTTTAAGTTTGTCGCTTGGGATACATCTTGTTTTAGCATAGCCAAATACCAGTCATTAAATAATTTTGTAATTTGTTCATTACCTTGTAGTTGAACGTTCATGAAATCCCCTCACTTTTTGAATATTCTTATAAAATATAGTATCAAAAATAAAAATATTTAGAAATGATGTTTTATATTTCTCAATATTTGTTTAACAAGCTTACGAGTAAGTCTATTGGAATAGTGTAGAATTTGTTTTGGATTAAAGAAATGGCATCGGGGGATGTGCATTTTAAAGTTTTAGTTGAGTGGGGGGATATAAAAAGGGTGCGTTCACACAATTGGTATGAACACACCTTGTTACATATTAAACAATTAAGTCCCACAAAAAGTACGATAAGGACGATTCGTCGGCGCAGGTGGAACGCAGTATTCTTCTTGCTCTGCAGAATAAGCATAAGGATTTGATAAAGCTTCAAGAAGTTTCTCCATTACGCTATAATCCCCATCTGTAGCAGCTGCTTCTAATGCTTCTTCCACACGGTGGTTCCTTGGGATGATCGATGGGTTATTATTTTTCATCATCTCATAGGCGTTCTCTTTTGATTCTTCTTGTTTTTCTAATCGAGATTGCCATAGTCCGTACCATTCTTTAAATTCTGGACTTTCAAATAGAGGGGTATTTTCTAACGTATCGAGAGTTAAAGAACGGAAGGTATTTGTATAATCCGCTTTATATTTCTCCATCATTTTTAAAAGTTGCTCAATAAGTGATTGATCTTGTTCCTCGTTGCTAAATAGTCCTAATTTCTTTTTCATTCCAAGGAACCAATTGTTTTCATACTGTATGCTAAATTTTGAAATTTCGTCTTGTGCAATCTTTAATGCTGCTTCTTCATCTTCATGTAGGATAGGTATTAAAGATTCAGCTAAACGAGCGAGATCCCAAGCAGCCATATATGGTTGGTTTCCATATGCATAACGGCCTTGTGTGTCAATAGAGCTAAATACGGTTCCTTGGTCGTAATTGTCCATAAATGCACAAGGACCGTAATCAATCGTTTCCCCACTAATCGTTATATTGTCAGTGTTCATTACACCATGGATAAATCCAACAAGTTGCCATTTAGCGATAAGACTTGCTTGTCTTTTAATGACTTCTTGTAGTAATGCAGTATATGGATTTTTATGAGATTCAATTTCTGGATAATGCCTTTTGATCGTATAGTCAGCTAGTGATTGAAGATCCTCGGTAGAACCACGAGCGGCAGCATATTGAAATGTGCCAACACGTATATGGCTACTAGCAACCCTAGTTAAAATTGCTCCGGGTAACTTTGTTTCACGATATGTTGGTTCGCCAGTTGAGACAACTGCTAAACTTCGAGTAGTCGGAATATCAAGTGCATACATTGCTTCGCTAATAATATACTCACGTAGCATCGGACCGAGTGCAGCACGACCATCACCGCGGCGTGAATACGGAGTAGGGCCAGAACCTTTCAGTTGAATGTCAAAACGTTTACCGGAAGGAGTAATTTGTTCGCCAATTAAAAGGGCACGGCCGTCGCCTAACATATTAAAATGTCCGAATTGATGACCGGCATACGCTTGAGCTAATGGATGAGCTCCTTCAGGGAGTGCATTACCAGCGAAAATAGCAATTTCAACTTCTTTTTTCAATTCTTCAGGATTAAAGCCGAGAGATATTGCTAGTGAATGATTTAGTTTAACTAGCTCCGGTGAACTTACAGGAGTAGGGGGGATTTCTGTATAGAATGATTGTGGTAAAGTCGTATAACTATTATCTAAATTCCAACCAGCTTCATTATTTTTAGTCATTTTATCTCCTCCTCTTTTGTAATTAGGATATGTATTTGTACGTATGTATTCTTTGTAAAGTTAACTAAAAGTATAATATAATATTTCCCCTTGCAATCTATTGTAAGGACTTCATTGCACAATGTCTATTTAACAGCAAATTTAAAACCTCCATTTTAAGAAAATGGAGGTTTTATTATTATTTCATTTTTACAATTATTTTCCCTTTTGCTCTTCCAGACTCTGAATATTCCATTGCTTTTTGAGCATCTTCAAAAGGGAAAACTCGATCGATTACAGGTTTGATTTGTCCAGCTTTAATATAGTTTGCAATAGTACGTAATTGATCCCCGCTTGGCTTCATAAATAAAAATGAATATTGAGCATTATGCTTTTTTTCAAGTGCGGTAAGTTTTTTGCTGGCTAATGAAAATAAGAGAGTTTTAAAGAATCCTGAACCAAATTCTTTACCGAAGCGAGCATTCGGCATGCCTGAAACGGAAACAATGTTTCCTCCGCTTTTTATAATATTGAATGATTTTTCAAGTGTTGCACCGCCGATTGTATCAAATACCGCATCATAATTTTTTAGTATATCTTCAAATTTCTCTGTTTTATAATTAATAATTTCATCTGCGCCAAGAGACGTTACTAAATTTACACCAGCTTCACTAGCAGTCGTTGTAACAGTGGCACCCATTATTTTTGCTAACTGAATAGCAAAAGTACCAACACCACCGGATCCAGCGTGAATTAAAATCTTTTGTCCTTTTTGTAATTGCATGATGTCATGTAATGCTTGATATGATGTTAAGCCAACGAGTGGAATCGAAGCGGCTTCCTCAAAACTTAAATTATTAGGTTTTAAAGCTATATCATCTTCATGAATGGCTATATACTCCGCGAAAGTACCAATCTTATTTTTTCTTGGGCGTGCATATATTTCATCACCGACTTTAAAGTTAGTCACTTTTGCCCCAATCTTTACGATGACACCGGAAAAGTCATTACCAAGTATTAGGGGCATTTCATATTTCAGTAACATTTTTACTTTTCCGTCGCGTATTTTAAAATCAATTGGATTAATGCTAGCTGCATGAATTTCTGCGAGCACTTCATACTCATTTATTTCAGGAGTAGGTACCTCTGTCATACGCATTGGGACTTTTCCATATCTATCAATTATCATCGCTTTCATTTCTTATACCTCCAAATACCGTATCTTTATTTCAATAAAAGTTGTGCAACAGCTTTTCAATATCTAACACAAGATTTTTTAATAAACCTAATTTTGTACGTATATCAATATAATAAAAGTTTTTTGTGCCTTCTTTTCGCATTAAAATAATACCAGCTTCTCGTAAAATCTTAAGGTGATGTGATACTGCTGGGCGGGAAAGGTGTGTTTGCTTCGTAATTTCTCCTACACGTAATCCGGTTTGACATTCCGTTTCCATGAGAACTAACAAAATAGCTTGCCTTGTTTCATCGCCAATTGCCAATAATACTTTTTGAGAATCAATAAAATCTTTTTTTATAACATTTAATTGTTCTTGTTTATTCATTTCAATCACTTTGCCTCCAATAAATTAGTCGAAAGGTTTAAGATGATGAACCATTGCATCGATACGATAATGCTACATGATTGTTGTATGAGCTGCAATATTGGGAAAGAAAATCGAGACGAATGAATTTTTTATTGTTGAAAATTATAGAGGGATAGAAAAGGGATTGGAAGGATTACATAACTCAATAGATGAAGTTTTAAAAATAAAACATGGCTCAACGTAAAGTAAGTTCTTTTGTTTTACTCTTTCATACACACACAATTCAGGTGGATTATAGATGTATGAAAAGGTAAAAGGGATTTTGGGGCGTAATCTATCTATATGATAATTCGAAATGAAATATAAGTCTATATTTTAATGGTTTTTTTAATTATATTTATGATACTGAGCTCAGAACAATGATGTGGAGGATAAATATATGAAACCAAATTATGTACCAGTTTTAATTGTTGGAGGGGGATTATCAGGATTAGCGTCTGCGTTATTTCTTGCAAAACATAATATTAGGTACTTACTTATTGAAAGACATTCGTCTACTGCAATTCATCCGAAAGCAGGCGGGCTTACTTTACGTACAATGGAGTTATTTCGAGAATTAGGTTTAGAAAATAGAATTAAATTGGCGGGGAAAGCACTAGAAAATTGCCGAGGAAGAATAGCGGTTCGTACAATAGCTGAGGCGAATAAGGAAGAATTGGAAAAAATGAGAGCCACTCAGTATGGAAACGATGAAAAGTTACTTCAAAAAATAGAAGAGATTAGCGCATCAAAACAAACTGCTTGTTATCAAATTATTTTAGAAGAAATGATGTTACAAGAAGCGAAGACATTAGGCGGAGAACTATCTTTTTATCATGAATTAATTTTATTTGAACAAAATGAGAACGGGGTAAAAGCAACGATTCGAGATCGTGAAACAGAAAAAGAGAGTGTCATACATTGTGATTATGTAATTGCAGCAGATGGGGCGAAAAGTAAAATACGTGAGCAGTTAGGGATTAAAACTGAGGGTCGTGGAACCATTGGTGGCTATTATATGAATATTTATTTTGAAGCTGATTTAAGTGAGTTTATACAAGGAGACGCATTCGGTTTTTCTATGGTACTTCATCCGGAGGTTCTTGGTGCACTCATCCCGGTTGATAACGTAAAAAAATGGATTTATCATGTAGCCTGCGATCCATTAAAAGGAGAGGGGCCAGAGGATTTTAATATAGAACGTTGTAAACAAATTATTCAAACAGCAATTGGAAGTACAAATGTTGAACCAGAAATATTAAGTGTTCTACCGTGGGAAGCGAGTGAAAGTACAGCGATAAAATTTCAAGAAAATCGCATTTTTTTAGTTGGTGATTCTGCACATATTATGCCGCCAACAGGAGGATTTGGTTCAAATACGGGAATACAAGATGCGCATAATTTAGCCTGGAAGTTAGCTGCTGTTATAAAAGGGAAAGCAAAACCGAAATTGTTAGAAACATACCATGATGAGAGATACTCTGTTGCAAAATTAACGACGGATTATGCGAGTAGTTTATTATTTCGTGCTGCGAATAGAGAGGAAGGCAGTTTGAATAATATGGATGGTTTAGCTGTAACTGTTGGGTATCAGTATTGTTCAGAGGCGATTATAGATGACTCCAACACTCCGCATAGAATGGATGTAGTAGAGTTGAACGGAAGACCTGGCACGCGAGCACCACATTTTTTTGGGGTGTATGAAGGGAAAGAAGCTTCTATACTAGACTTATTCGGTAACAATTTTGTATTACTTACAGGAATAGAAAATTGTTCTTGGGATGAAGCTGCACATGATGCTTCATCTAAATTAGGAATAAATATAAAAGTGTATCGAGTTGGTCTAAGTGGAGACTTTATTGCTCAAGAAGATGTTTTTAGCAAATTATATGGGATAGAGAATGGAGGTGCTGTATTGATTAGACCTGATGGCTTTATAGGGTGGCGTTCAGGGAAAGAGGTTATACCTCCAATAAACACAGTACTTGAAGAGGTTATGAATAATTTATTATGAAATTTTCAAATAAATAAGGAAGTGTAGTTGTATATAAATTATCCACTTTTTAACTAAGAATTGTAAAAAATGAAAGTTGTTATAAAAGATAATAATATTATGTAAATAAAATAGTTGATAAAAACAAAAAGACATTATAGCTAATCATTGTCCATAAAAGTCTGATCAGTGTGGACTAATACTCAATGGAGGATGCATAAAACTTGGTTGATTGAAGTTTTACTTTATTAAAAAATCATATTCACAAAATTTAATAGGTTTGGTATGATTAATTTCGACAAGTTAATAGAGGCTGGAGATATTTGAGAAAAGCCATAAATTTATTTAGGGATACAGGAGTGTCCTCTAAATAAATTATGGCTTTTTTTATTGAATGAACCGTACACAATAGGGAGTTACATGTGAAAAGGAGGCTATAGGAATGAAATAGTTTTCTTTATTAATAACATAGAGAAAATATATTTGTAAGATTGGAATTTTAATATAGGCGTATAAAAATAATGAAAGTATGTCTTCTATTTCATGTAAATCTCATTAGCTTGTTGAAATTTGCAACGTAGGAAGGGTTAGAAGGATGAGAAAAATTATTAGCGTTTTAGTTATTTTCTTTATGACGGGAAGTATCTTTGCTGGGGGAGCTGTTCATGCGAAATCAGAAGGGAAGCATGAATGGAATACGAATAAGTTTTTAAATATTGCACATCGCGGAGCAAGTGGACATGCACCTGAGCACACTTTTGCTTCTTATGATTTAGTGAAAAAAATGAAAGCGGATTATTTGGAGTTAGATATTCAATTAACTAAGGATGGCCAATTAATTGCAATGCATGATACAGCAGTTGATCGCACTACAAATGGTACAGGGGAAGTACGAGACAAAACATTAAGTGAAATAAAAAGCTTAGATGCAGGATCTTGGTTCAATAAAGCTTATCCAGAAAAGGCTAAGCAAGAGTACGTTGGTCAAAAGGTTCCGACTCTTGAAGAAATCTTCCAAAAGTACGGAAGAAGCATGAAGTATTACATTGAAACAAAATCACCAGATGTGTATCCAGGAATGGAAGAGAAATTATTAGCTTTATTAAAAAAATATAATTTAGTAGGTCAAAACATGTCTTCTAGCCGTGTTATGATTCAATCATTTAGTAAAGATAGCTTAACAAAGATTCATAGTATGAATAAAAATATTCCGTTAGTTCAACTGCTTTGGTATTATCCAAATGAAAACAATGAGATTGTTGAGTGGTCTAGTATTACACATGAACCGAAAAGTGTACCGAATGATGATTTTCAAGAAATTAAAAAGTATGCAGTTGGTATTGGGCCAAACTTACGCAATGATAACGGAGAACTAATTATTGATGAGTCATATATGAAAATGGCTAGGAAAAATGGACTGTTAATTCACCCGTATACAATAAATGAGAAACCAGATATGAGATTGTTAATTAAATGGGGTGCTACAGGAATGTTTACAAATTACCCTGATCGATTACATAGTGTGTTAAAAGAAAAATAAACGAGATAGGAAAAAGAGTATACCAATGTTTTTGGTATACTCTTTTTTATAATATGAAATAGAATTTTCTACTTTTATGCTAGATTATAGTAATAGGATACATATTCTTCTAGACCATGAACCTCTTTTTCAGGTGGCTCAATACCACCTTTTCTACCGTAGCAAACATTTCTCAAGTATTCTCCAAAAATCATAGAGCGACTCTTTTCATTTTCCATCCAATTATATCTATTAATTATAAACTCACCATCGAAGCTTGTATCAAATGTATATGGGATACAAGTAATAGTTTTAGGTAAATGTTTTTTTAATACTCTATATTGCCGACCAGCTCCTAAACTTTTGCATACAAATAGCAGCCGATTAATCTTTGTGAAATCAAAAATCTTTTTCGCTTCAATTACATTAGCGATAGAATGGAGGGAGTTTGTTTCGAACATGATAGCATCTTTGGGTACGCCATGTTCAATTAATTTATTTACAATTACTTCTGCTTCTGACAAATCCCCGTAATTCCAGCTCGGATGTTTCATACCATGTAAACTAGTACCACCTGTAACGATAATTTGATTTCCTAAACCTTGTCGATAAGCTTCTAGAGGAGTTTGCCAATTGCCAGGATGAGAACCGCCGAAAACGAAAATTGCATCACATTTTTGTGGTGTTATTTCTTTTAGAAAAGTGATTTCTGTAATTTGATCGATTTGTTTTTTCGTAAGAGTAGGGACATCAGGATATTTAGGGATTACCATTTGAAAACCTCCTATATAGTGAAATGATAAATTCATTATATAGCGATTTTGTCAGGTAAAAAAAGGGAAGCTTTTCATTTGAAAGTACCCCTTTTAAGATAACTCTCCAATAAACCAAATCTCTTTTTTATCGATTGCATCTTCATCATAAATGACTTCTTGAAAGTGCAACAGTTGGGTAGTAGGGCAAATTGAAATTCCACATGTTTCCCAAAAATTAATTTCATTTGAAAGAGGGATCCATTTTTGAGATTCATTATTTCTATTGAAAAAATTTTGAAAGTAGTCATCGTTTTTAAATACGATAATTTGCGATCTCCATAAATTTTCTATAGAAATTATAGTAACAACTCGATATGTATGTGCATCACTCGGTTTTATTTTAATTAAATGATTTACTCGATCTATTAAGGTTTGTATACATAATCGTTTTACTTTTCTAGGTGTTTTATGAGACTCGATAAAAGCTTGAGAAACTGGTAAAGGCATATACCAATATTCATCGTTATAGAAAGTAGAAGGGAACGTTTTTGTATGTTCCTCAATTCGTTTTATCATAGTATTTGTTTTTCGTTTCATACCACGTATTTTCTTTTCACGCATTGTGAGTCATCTCCATAAATTTTTGTAATGCAGCTGAGTGAAAAATATCTTTTCTAGTAATAAAAGTAGTAGGAACTTTTTTGAAGCTATTTGGTAAAGGGTTGAATGATACGTCATGTTTATGACCGTTTAAGATAGATTTCATCATAATTGCTATGCCCATACCTGATTTTACACATGCGAGTATCGCTTCAATCGTTCCAAACTCTAAAACTCGTTTAGGTGAAATTCCTTCTTCTTGAAGCCAGTCTTCTAATAACCTTCTATAATAGCACCCGTGACTAAAGGTAAGTAAATTCATGTCTCCTATGTCTTGGAAAGAGGATAAAGGATTTTTGCTAATGAGAACTAATTCTTCTTCACGAAATACATTTGCACGAAGTTCAGCGTGCTGAGTAGTTCCAGCGATAAATGCTCCGTCTAGTTTTCGGTCTAATACGAGATGGGTTAGCTGTTCCGTCGTATTTGTTTCTAAAACTAATTCGACTTGTGGGTAATTCTCATAGTAGTTCGCTAATATGGAAGGAATCCGAACAGCTGTTGTGGATTCTGTACATCCGATTTTTAAAGTGCCTTTTGGTTCGGTTCCATTACTTTGGACCGCTTTAACAGATTGCTCCATTAAGTGGATGATTTGTTTTGCGTATGTTAATAAAATCTCGCCGTTAGAAGTTAAAGTAACACCTTTTCCATTTCGATAAAATAAAGGCACACCTAATTCGTTTTCTAGTTGTTTCATACGCATCGTTACGCCAGATTGTACATAGTTTAAATTTTTTGCTGCATGAGATATATTTCTTTCTTTTGCAACTTCGTAAAAAACAGTTAAATCTTTTATGTCCACGTATCATCCCTCCGAAAAAGGTATCAATTTTTTTGATGGATTATATGATTAATATTTATTTTATATGATATCAAAAATTTCATACAATGGAAGGGGATGGAGGGATCTTAATGCTAATGAAAGAGAATGTGAACAGTACTTATAAGTGGATGATGTTAATTTTTGCGACGATTGCTCAAACGACAGCGACACTTATAACGTATGGTGTCGGAGCTTTCGCTTTATTTTGGAAGGGAGAATACGCACTTACGAATATGGAGAGTGGGTTATTAGTAAGCGTTGTAAATATTGGACCGCTATTTTGCATGCTTTTTGTTGGGAAGCTACTTGATCAATATAATGAAAAATGGTTAATTACTATCAGTTCATTTTTACTCGGAGGTTCGCTCTTACTGACTAATATAGTAAATGGATTTAAAGGGTTACTCTTTGTCCTTTTGTTAGTAGGAATGTTTTTATAGTGTTTCCCAGCCGGGAGGAAGTAAAGTGATACTAAAATGGTTCTCAAAAGAAAATCGTGGGTTAGCAATGGGGATCAGGCAAGCCGGTATACCGATTGGTGGTGTACTAGCGGGAGGATTAATTCCGTTACTTGTAATAAAATATAATTTGTCTTATGCGATACATGTAATAGGAAGCATTTGTATAATAGGTGGTCTTTTATTTTCTATATTTTATCGAGATTCATGTGTTCGGAAGGAAGGGAAAGAAGAACGTATAAAAACCTCTTTTTGGATGCAGTTAAAATCAGTGATGCATAAAAAAGCGTTGTATCCAATTTATATAACTGGTATTTGCATGATGTCATTACAAATGGTGTTAGTTGGACATTTTATAAATTTTTTAGTAATGGAACAATCAATTACACCTATTTTAGCCGGAAAAGTATTTTCAGTTATGTTCTTTTCTGGAATGATTGGCCGTATTACATTGGCAGCTGTTAGTGATTTGTGTTATAAGGGAAAACGGCGCATCCCTTTATTTATATCGGTCTGCACTTCTATCTGTTTTATTCTTATGTTAGTAATGAATATACATACAATAAGGAGTGAGTTCTTGTATGTTGTAAGTGCATTGTTAGGGTTCTTTTCGATTGGCTGGTTCAGTCTTTTTATTATTGAAGTTGCAGAAACGGCAAGTGAAGAATCTGTAGGGATGACAGTGAGTTTTGCTCTTACATTAAATCAAATTGCTATTATTGTTGCACCTGTCTTATTTGGGTATATTGTAGATCAGAAAGGGTATACGTATGCGTGGTTGTGTATAGTTGTATTACTAAGTATTTCAGTACTCAGTTTATATAGGGAGAATAAAAAATAAAGGAAAGTTAGCAATGTGAATTTTTGGTGAAGAAAATATAAAGAAATGCCATATGAGCGACATTTCTTATTGAATATGCTGTATAATCAAAAAAGAAAATGAGATTCGTTTTCAATTACGTTCATTTCTCTTTTGAAATTACCTGTAATTTTAGCCATAATCAGTTGTTGTTCTTTATCGTTATTTGCATGATTTATTTTGTTTAAAAATTTTTCAGCGTCATTTCCTTTTGAAATCATAATTTGTTTTCCGTAATATTCAATTAAAACTATATTGTTCTTTGTTATCCGATAATGAAACATTCGATCATCTAAACGATTGCGTCTATCGGTATTTTTCATATTACATCTCCATTCTGTATGATGTGTAACAAATGTTACATAAGAAATTAAAATTATAGTCAGGTGCATCCGATTGTATGCTGGATATTTTTTAAGAAAGAAATACAATAGAGAGTAGTTGAAAGTTGAATGTGATAAAAAGGAATCTAATTTAAATAAAGAGAATAGCAAGTAATATTATAAAATATCTGAAAATTAAAAGATATAGAATAGAATGGATGCACGTTAAGTGAAACTAGAAAAAGAGGGTTCCTATTATGTTAAAGAAATGGTTAATCGTTTTCTTTATTTTTGCTGTTTTTTGTGGGAGTGTCGTTGCACTAATACATGCAAAGAAAGATAAAAAATATGATATAAAGGCATTTTCGAATATAATTGATAAGCAAAAGGAAGAGCAGCAAGAAGTTAGTATAAACGAGAAAAAACGCTATGAAAGTGCAGCGGGAAAACTAGATCAATATTTAAAAGATAAAGGGTTTAATGGGAGTGTTCTAGTAGCTAGCAAAGGTCATGTGATTTTACGAAAAGGTTACGGCTATGCGAATGTGAAAGATAAAATGTTAACAACGCCAAGAACGAAGTATCGTATCGGTTCCATTACGAAAACAGTCGTTGCAATATCTATTATGCAACTAAGAGAAAAAGGGAAATTAAATATTGAAGACAATGTCAATAAGTATATTCCATCGTTTCCGGCAGATAAAAACATTACGTTACGAAATTTGTTAACACATACGTCCGGGTTACCAGAACAGGGGCAAGGGAGTGTTGATGCAGCGTCACGTTTAAAGTTAGTAACGTGGATTGGTGCGCAAACGTTACAATTTCCTGCAGGGACAGGATGGAAATATACAGATTATAATTATATGGTGTTAGCGTATATTGTCGAAAAGATTACGAATAAACCGCTTGCTGAATATGTGAAAGAAAATATTTTTAATCCTGTTGGAATGCATGAATCTGGAATGGGGGCAACTCTTCCAGAAGATATTTTCCTAGCGGAAGGTTATACGAAAAAAGATAATGAATTAATAGATGCGCCTCGCTTAAAAATGAACTGGCTATATGGTTGTGGTGAAATGTATACGACTGTTGAAGATATGAAAAAATTAGATGAGGCTATTATGGATGGGAAATTGCTTTCTAAGCAAGGCTTATCTGATATGTTTACTGTATCACCTGCAAGAAAATATGGATTTAGTTTCTATATTTACCCAGACTATTATCATAATCATGGGGTATTAGCTGGTTGGAACACATTTAATAATTTTAACTGGGATAAACGAACGTTTGTTATATTATTCTCTAACGTACAGAATGGTATGAATGATACGTTTAATCAAGAGTTTAGAAAAATGGCGAATGATTTAATAGAAGAAAAATAAATGTCTAAAAATCGGTATTGATATGAAATGATCAATACCGATTTTTTTTTATTTAATAATGTTTTATTTAGTGAACAAGCAAGTATGAGTAGGGAATAAGATTAGAATAAATTTATGAAGGAAGTTAAAAAATAGTAATGTTAAATAGAGGGGGTTACTTTGTGAATGCCCTCTATTTTTATTGGAATTTTACGATTATCACGTGGGAGGATAATTGGTAATTTTTACATCGATGAAAAAGCTTGAGCTTCACACTATGTGAAGCTTTACATTATTGAAGACAAGAACAGGAGGGGCAGAAAATGAAAAAAGTAGTGAAGTTTTGTTTGATAGCTACATTAGCTACAACGGTTATAAGTGGATGTTCTTATGAAGGTGGAAATGCAAAAGGGAAAGAGAATGAGAAGGTAGAGGTACAGAAAAAGATTGGAAAATACACGATGCCGGATGAAACAGATAAACATGAAGGTACATGGCTACAATGGCCACATGAATACACATATGGTCAAGAGTATCAACAAGAAGTTGAACCTATTTGGGTTAAGATGGCAAGTGCTTTAACTACGGGTGAAAAAGTCCACATTGTTGTATATGACCAGGAAGAAAAAGAGAGAATCAATAAGCTTTTAACAGATGAAGGGCTAAATATGGAGAAGATTGATTTCTTTATAGCACCTACGGATGATGTATGGGCAAGAGATAGTGGACCAATTTTTGTTTATGACAATGATAAAAATCTAAAAATATTAGATCCAGCATTTAATGGTTGGGGCAATAAAACACCTTACAAAAATGATGCTCGTATTCGTGAGAACGTTAGTAAGCAATTAGGGATTGAAAGAATTGATTGGGGGAAATTTGTCCTTGAAGGTGGCGCAATTGAATTAGATAGCAATGGGACTACTTTATTAACTCGAAGTGCTGTAACGAATAAAAATAGAAATCCTGATTTATCGGAAAAGGAAATTGAAAAATATATAAGTGACCTTGGGGTGTCAAACTTTATTTGGTTAGATGGAGTACCTAATTTAGATATTACGGACTTTCATATTGATGGATTTGCTAAATTCCATAATAAATCTACTATTATAACGATGAAAGAAGACGACCTAGCCGAATGGGGTTTGTCTAACAAAGATATGGATACATTGTTAGATGCAAAAAATGCTTCAGGAAAGAAGTATAAGTATGAATACTTACCACTTAGTAAAGACAAGGTTGCTTTAGAAAATGGGAAAACTCTTGATTATAAGGGATCATATATCAATTATTATATTGGGAATAAAGTGGTATTGGTGCCTAATTATAATGATCCAAATGATAAAATCGCAAACGACGCGATTCAGAAGTTATACCCGGATCGTAAAGTAGTAGGTATTGATGTGAGAGAGCTTTATAAAAATGGCGGTATGATTCATTGTGTGACACAACAACAACCAATTCAATTGAAATAATCGTTTGGAGTTTCGTTATACTGCTGTATAGACAAAATAGATGAAATACTATCTTTACCTATTTTGTCATGCTTTATTATTCGTAAAAATAAAACGTTTTAATATAATGATAATCGGAGTATAGTGTATTGTCGCTTTTCGTTTTATCCCGCTATTTGCGGGTAGTAAGACTCTCACCTTAAAACTCGACTCGAAAAAAGAAGTTAGGTGGGAGTCGGGCTGTCCATAAACGCCCGATTAGTGTGGGCTAATAATCAGTAGGGGGTGAACAAACCCCCTACTGATTAAAGTTTCACTTTATATGGAAAAGGAGAAAATGTTTGTGTTAAAGAACTTAAAAATAGTATTTTCGTTTTTCCCTATCGTTCTACAGTACATTTTAAATGTAGCTTTGATTTGTTTAGGGGTTGTTCTAAGTGTGTTTCTTGTGAAAGAAGTCATTCAATTTATACAAGAACTGAAATTAAATGGTGAGGAATCTAGTTATCATTTGATCGATAGTATCGTCGTATTCTTTTTATATTTTGAATTCATCGTAATGATTATAAAGTATTTTCAAATGAATTTTCATTTTCCATTACGATATTATATATATAGGTATAACAGCTATCGTTCGTCTCATTATTATAAATCATGATAGTCCAATAGATATATTGTTAAACGCCTGCGCGATTCTTGTATTAATTAGTGCTTTATTCGTTGCGAATTTTAAAATAATGCGTCGTGATTTAGAATAGTAAACATTTGTTGTTTAAATTAAAAAAGTGGTATATCTTTTGGAAAAAAAGGAGTAAGAGTATTGAAAGAAATAATTTTCACCAGTTTCGTAATGATAGGGTTTATGATTTTACTATTTAATTGTATACTTTCGTAATTTTTAAGGATAAAAGATTAAAAAAGAAGGGGCTTTTGTAAATATGGTACATTACAATAATCAAAATAGTTTACATCAAATATTTACATTAAAGGGAACAGTTATAAGAGATATTTTCCCGCAAATTTTATTATATATGTGCATTTCAACAGTAATCACTGTGATTAATTACTATTATGTAGCAATAAAAATTAATCAAACTCCTTGGGTAATTGTTGGAGGAGCTTTAGGTCTACTGTTAGTTTTTCGTACGAACACTGCCTATGATAGGTACTGGGAGGGTAGAAAGTTATTTGGCACGATTAGTGCTTCTACTAGAAATTTAGCAGTTAGTTTCTTATGTCATTGGGAGTTTGAAGAGAAAAAGACGGATCAGGAAAAGCTAAAATTTTTACATTTATTAATTGCTTTTCCTAAGATAGCGAAAGGGCATTTGAGAGACGATAAAGATCTAACTGAAATAAAAGCATTGCTTAATATTTGTTCTGAGAAGGAAAAGGAAATATTGGCGGAATCTATTCATTTACCAATTAGTATAGTTTTTATGTTAAAAACTATACTATCAAAAGGTTTAAAAACGGGTCGACTTCATCCAAATGTAATAATTAATATGGAAGCTGATTTGAATAATTTGCTTACGGCTGTGGGTGGATGTGATCGTATTAAAACAACGCCTATCCCATTTGCATATTTTGCTCATATTAAAATTTTACTGCTCATATTTTGCGGGACTTTACCGATCGGACTTGTTGATAGTCTTGGGTGGTTTACAGTACTTGCAACTACGTTTATAAGTTTTGCATTTATAGGGATTGAAGCAATAGGGGTTGAAATTGAAGATCCATTTGGTCAGGACCCAAACGATCTTCCATTAGAAGGGATTTGTATAGGAGTAGAAACACATGTATTAGATCTATGTAATCAAAACGGTTTGTTCGAAGTAATGGATATGAATCTTGATAAAAAAATCAGCTAATCATTCATTGGGTATGATGATTATATTTTTAATGTTGTCTGAAATGCGTTATTTTCAAATCTTGTCAAGAGTTACTTTACGGCTTAACGACAGCTATATATTTTTTATATAAATATATAATATTTCTCCGTGCTATAATCCATTCATGAAATGTGCACGTTTCAAAAATTGTAATGAAAAGAGAAATGGATTGGGGAATAGTTGGTTGATTGAAATCAGTTATGTAATCATTATTAAAAAGCGAGGTAAATAAAATGGAACAAAAACATAGTGGCATTATTTTTACTGCAATACCAGATGAATCGAATGAATATTATCAACCATTGTATGAAGACATTATTTACTTTAATGAATACTTAAATGAAAAAAAATCATTTACCGATCAACTTATATCTTTATCTGTTGAAGAGCAAGACTTTCATACAAACTTCTTTGAGTATGATGATATTTGGCTAAGAGATGTTGCGCCAGTTATAACGAATCATCTTGTTAAATTTAAATATTACCCAAACTATTTACCAGAGGATCAAGGGCGATATTTAGATCAACAATTTAATAAATGGTTGAAGAAAAATGAATTTGAGTATGTGAAATCACCATTAATATTGGATGGTGGCAATCTTATTTGGAATAAAAAAGATACTGTTATATTAACAGAACGCATATTTGATGACAACGATGATTGGACGGAAGAGGAAATAATTGAGCAATTGGAGTGGGATTTAGATGTAAGCCGGGTTATTATTATTCCTGCTGAAGAAGGAGATGTACTTGCGCACGCGGACGGAATGGTTAAATTTATTGATGAACACACAATGTTTATTAGTGATTTTCTAGGTGATAATGAATTTAGATATCATGTGCAAGAGATTATTCAAGAGCAAATGCCAGAAGCTGAATTTATCGTTGTTCCTTCGTCATATACAGAGAAAGGGCAATATGATCAAGAAATTGCATCGGCAAAAGGTTTATATATAAATATGTTAGAAACATGTGACGCCCTTTATGTTCCTAAGTTTGGATTAGCAAAAGACGGGGAAGTTTTACGATATATTCAACAGCATACGGAAAAACAAGTCATTCAAATTCATGTAGGAGAAATATCGACTATGGGAGGTGCAATGAATTGTTTAACGTGGTATTGTCCGAGTCATTTATTGCCTTCAAAAATGAAAAGATTGAGCAATCAGGGTGAAAGTTCTTCAATTAGAAAAATTTTTGATTGGTTTTAATAAGGTGAAACTTTAATTAGAGGAGGCCATCCCCTCTAATTATTAGCCCATACCAATCGGGATGAATAAGTTTATAAGAAAATGTATTCAAGGGGTATTTATATGTATACAATTACTGAATTTTCACGAATTTGTAAAATGAGTACACGGATGCTAAGGCATTATGACAAAGAAGAGATATTAAAACCAGCATATGTGAATCCGGTAAATGGATATAGATATTATGAACAAGGGCAGCTGGAAGTAGCGTTAAAAATTAAAAAGCTGAGGGAGTACAAGTTTCCTTTACCAAAAATTAAAATCATTCTCCAGTCAGCAGATCAAGATTCGTTTGTTGAACATATGCAATCTCAAATTATGGAGTTATCTCATGAAGTGAAACAAAATTTACAGGTTATTTCAAAAATGAATGAAATAGTAAATATGAATAAAGGTCTAAATATTGCTCGCCATAGAAGTTACGATGTATTAATTGGAATGAGAAATGAAATAACAGTAATTGCTCAAAAGTTACAAATAGATATAGACGATATGGATGATTATTTTTATGACTTATATGAACAAGTACAAAAAAATAGCTTTCAAATAGTCGGTTCTCCATCTACAGTTTTTTATGATGAAGAGTATATTCCAAATCGCAGCCATATAGAATTAAGAATTCCGATTATGGATGAAGATAATAAAGGTGTATTACAAGAGTGCGACATAAAAAGGTTAAAGCAGCATCAAATTGTTACCACTTTGCATTATGGCAGCTATGACTATATAGGTTATGCTTATATGGCGTTAGAAGAGTGGATTGAAAGGAATGGCTATATACTAGAGAGTCATCCATATGAAGTCTATATAAAGGGACCAGAATGTGATTGTTTAACAGAAGAGTATGTGACACAAATTTGTTTTTTAGTTACGAAAATAGAATGAGAATAAGGATTGACATTAACATTATGTCAATCCTTATTCTATATACGAAAGCAATTTATCTCGCTATTTTTTGGGAGTCAGGCTGTCCGTAAAAGCCTGATGGATGTGGGCAAATAATTAGTGAGGGATGGAGTCCACCACTGATTAAAGTTTCATTTTATCATAATAAAAAGGAGAAAGAATATGAAAAGAAAAATCATGATTATTTGTTTGATTCTAAGTATGGTATGGATTTCAGCGTGTACGCCTGAAGTAGGAGAAGGTGAGAATGGTAGCTCTGCTCTACCTAGTCAGTTGCCCAAAAATGTAGTGTTTAAAAATGGTACAATTTACACTTCTAATGAAAAGCAAGAAATGGCAGAAGCTATAGAGATTAAAGATGGGAAAATTACTTTTGTCGGTTCAAATAAGGATGTAGAAAAATTGATTAATAAAGATACGAAAGTGATAAATCTACAAGGACGTCAACTTCTTCCTGGTTTTGTGGATAATCATAATCATATTTTTGAAGCGAAATCACCAGCAGCAGGGAATTGTAGTGTCTCACCAGATGCTGCGTTGCAAGAACAACGCTCGTATTTAAATGCTTGTAAAAAAGATGTGAAAGATGGGGAATGGATAAGTGGAACAGGATTTAGTTTGGAAGAGCTGTTAAAAAATATGGATGAAAAGTCAGAACAACAAACGCCATTACAAGTTCTTGATGAGCTATTTCCTAATAACCCAGTATTAATTATGGAAAGAACCTCTCATTCTGTATGGGTTAACTCGAAAGCATTGGAGTTGGCTGGGATAAATAAAGATACGAAAGATCCACAAGGTGGAAGAATTATTCGGGATCCAGAAACAGGAGAACCGTTTGGTATTCTTTATGATACAGCTGGAGATATCGTAATGGAAAAAGCATGGAATGCCCAACCGAATTTGTTCGAAAAAAATTATGAAGGTTTGCTGGACGGCTTAGATGAAGTTGCGAAGAATGGTATTACTACAGTGGGGGATGGACGTCTCTATTGGAAACGAGGCTGGTTAGATGTTTGGAATAAAGTAAATGATGAGAAAAAGTTAACGTCACGGGTAGTACTTCGTCCGTGGGTGTATCCGAACTTAAATGAAGCAGAACAAATCGAGTATTTCCAAAAGATTAAGCGAGATGATTTGTCGTCACGCATGCTTATTAATCAAGTGAAGATGTATAGTGATGGAATTAGTATTAACAGTACAGCAAAAACGCTTGAAAAATATAAATTTGAGTGGTTTAAAGGAACCCCGTATGGTTTGAACTATATTCCAGAAGAAAAAATGAAATGGTGGTTAACTGAACTTAATAAACTTGGTTACGGTGCACTTATTCACACAATTGGAGATAGTGGAGTAAGAGAGAGTTTAAATGCAATTGAAGCAGCGAAAAAAGAAGGGGCAAAACAGCCGTATACGCTTACGCACGTGGAAATGGTAGAAGATAGTGATATGAATCGTTTTGCTCATTTAGGAGTTAGCGCTGATTTTCAAGTCGGTCATGATTTTGCGGAAGATCCTAAACAAAGCTGGGCAAGTACGTATTTTACAGACCAGCAAATGAAACGAATTATGCCGTTAGGACAAATTTGGAAAACAGGTGCAAATGTATCACTTAGTAGTGATTGGGATGTAAATGAATTGAATCCACTTGTGACGATTTCGAACGCATTAAATATTGATGAGAAAGGCTTGTCTAATGTACAGGCTGCTATTGATGCTTATACAATTAAGCCAGCTAAGGCACTAGGACTTGATAAGATTACTGGCTCAATTGAAGTAGGAAAATCGGCTGATATCGTAATACTAAATGAGGATATTACTAAAATGAGTGTCGATAAGATTCCGAGTGTGAAAGTATTAATGACAGTTTTACAAGGAGAAGTAGTGTATCACAAGGGAGAATAAAGAGTAACGTTATGAATTAGTTACAAGCAAATGAATATATTGCTGTTGACCTTAACACGATGTCAAAGTATAGACTGGACTTACATTTAGAGAAGGGGTGAACATGTATGAGAAATATAGAAAATAGTTTGTTTTATATGCCTGCAGAATGGGAGAAACATGAGGGGACATGGCTCCAATGGCCTCATGATAAAACGCATAGAGGTGAAGGTTACAGAGCTAAGTTAGATGATATTTGGGTAACGATGGCGAAGGAGCTTCATTACGGAGAGAATGTGCATATTGTTGTATATGATGAAGAAGAAAAAACACATGTCCAATCGAAGCTAATTGAAGAGAACGTAAATATGGATAAAATTGATTTTTTAGTTCAAGAAACTGATGATATATGGATAAGAGATAATGGACCGATATTTGTAAAAGATAAGGAAGAAAATCTCTGCTTAACGCACTGGATTTTTAATGGTTGGGGGGATAAATATCCGTATGAAAATGATGCTGTTATTCCGGACGAAATAAGTGAAATGTATAGTATCCCAAAAGTTGCAGCAAGTGTTTGTCTAGAAGGTGGAGGAATAGAGATAAACGGAAACGGGACCTTAATGGCGGCAAAAACTTCTATTATAAATGAAAATCGAAATCCTACACTAAGTCAGGAAGAGATTGAAATGGAGTTAACGAAGTATTTAGGGGTAACGAATTTTATATGGATAACTGGTATTCGTGGTGAAGATAATTATGATGAAGATACGGATTATCATATTGATGGGGCAGCACGTTTTGTAAATGAAAATACGATTCTTTATGAATATGATCCTTTCGGGGAAGGAGAGGCGTACCTTTTGGATGCGCAAGAAAAGCATTATCAAGAATTGCGACAAGCGAGAAATATAGATGGAAGTCCATTTCAACTCATCCCAGTACCAGTAACAAGAAAAGTGGTAAAAGAGGCAGACTGTAAAGGTTCGTATTTGAATTTCTATATTGGAAATGAAGTTGTATTGGTTCCTATATACGGTGATGAACATGATAAGTTAGGACTGCAAATCATTGAAGGGCAGTTTCCAGGAAGAAGAATCGTTGGTATTCATGTAAATGCACTGTATGCGTATGGTGGTATGATTCATTGTGTGACGCAGCAACATGTAGAATAAAGTGATTCGAATGAAAAAAGCATGCAGAGTATATACTCTGCATGCTTTTTTTATAATGCTGAAAACTCTTCAACAAGTTGAGTAAAGCGATTTAATGCACTTTCAATCGGTTCTGGCGTAGTTAAATCAACACCAGCTTTTTTCAGTAGGTTTAATGGATAGTCAGAACTTCCGCCTTTAAGGAATTCGATATAGTTTTTTTGTGCATTTGGATCACCGCTTAATAATTTATCGGCAATTTGAATGGCAGAGGCGAATCCAGTTGCGTATTTGTACACGTAAAATGGACGATAGAAATGAGGGATTCTAGACCATCCATATTTTACTTCTTCATCAAATACAAGTGAATCACCGTTATATTCTCTAAATAGCTTTTCATAAATTTCGCTAAAGACTTGGGCGTTTAATGGTTTACCTTGTTCGGCCATTTCATGTGTGATTTTTTCAAATTCTGCAAACATGATTTGTGTAAAGAAAGTACCTTTAAAGCTATCGATAAAGTAGTTAATTAAATGATTACGTACGTTCGTTTTTTTCGCTTCTTTTAATAAGTAGTGAATTAATAACACTTCATTTACTGTAGAGGCGACTTCTGCAACAAAAATGGAATAGTGTGCAGAAATTCTTGGTTGGTATCCGTGTGAATAATGCGTATGCATACCGTGACCACACTCATGAGTAAGTGTGAAAAGGCTATTTAGATCATCGTGATGATTTAAAAGAATGAATGGGTGAACGCCATATACCCCAAAGTTATAAGCACCCGAACGTTTTCCAGGCGTTTCTCTCACATCTATAAATCGTTTATCTTTAAAACCTTTTAATGTTTCAATATACTCTTCTCCTAAAGGAGCAAGTGATGCAATCATAGTATCAAACGCTTCGTCATATGGAATGTCTTGTTTTACACCTTGTACTAAATCGACGCTTAAGTCGTATTGTCTTAGTTCGTCTACATTTAATTTTTCTTTACGAATTTCATTGTATGTATGTAATGTTTGAATGTTTTTTTTCGTTGTATCAATTAGGTTTTCATATACCTCTTTCGGAACCATATCGCCAAATAATGATTTCTCTAAAGCTGATGGATATTTTCTTAGCTTTGAAACAGTAACATTATTTTTAATAGCAGAAGATAATGTAGAAGCGATTGAGTTCTTTAACTGAACATACGGTTTGTAATATGCCTTATAAGCTTCTTTACGTTTCTCACGATTCTCATCTTCTATTAACTTCGAATACATTCCACGTGTTAAGTTCACTTTCTTTCCATCATCATTTGTCACTTCACCAAATGATATATCTGCATTATTTAGCATACCAAATGTATGTTGCGGAGAGGAAAGTGCTTCACCCATTTGGGATAAAATTTCTTCTTGATCCTTATTCAATACGTGTTTTTTATAACGGTATAATTCAAATAAGTCTTCTTTATAGTATAGTAACCCTTCCGTTTCTTCTATGTAAGAGTGTAAAGTGTTTTCTTCTAAGCTAAGTAAGAATGGGGAGAAGAATGATTTCGCTGCGCTTACCTTTACATGTAATTGTGATACTTTATCGACAAGGGATTGGGCGTCAGTATCGCGTGTATCAAGATCAGATTGTAATCGCGCATAAGCGAACATTAAAGATAATATGCTAGATATTTCTTCACTCTTTGTTAAATAAGCTAATAAACGATTGCCATCGTGAATATCTCCATTAAATTCTTTTAGTTCAATTGTTAACATTTCTATTTTTTTATAATCATTTTCCCAATCATCAATCGTATCGTAAATATCTGTTAACTTCCATTTTTCATTATCGGGTACTTGTAATCGATCTTTAAGTTCTGTCATAATCATTTCCTTTCTAAACGTGTAGTCATATTCCTATATAACTATGAAATACAACAAATTGCAAAAAATCCCTGCTGAAAATTGAAAAGCCTTGCTGTAAATAGCAAGGCTTAAACAGTTATAGTGTAATTCCGAACTTCGAATGTAAAAGGTTTGTATATTGCTCGTCTGTAACTTCTTCTTTAGATTTTGTACCGTCCTTTGTTATTGTAAGACGATCTTTTGTTAAAGAAACGTGTCCGTCATGTGTAAGTTTTACAATAAGAGGTACTTTGTTAAATGGTGAGCCCTCATGTTCAACGATGATTTTTTGTGCTGTATTCGCTTTCGTTTCATCCACTTCTTCTATATAAAATGCATAGCCTAATGTCCAATCATCAGCAGAAGATTGATCCAGAAACTCATTGTTTTTACGCATTTCTAAAATGTAATTTCCTTTTTCAGTTGTTTCTTTGCGAATACGATAATCTCCTGTTACTGAGTGAACGACTTCACCTGAGAAAGGAACAGGTGCAAGAGGTAAGTATGATCCGAACCCCACTTCAATTAAATAAAGTTCATGATGATGTTTTAAAACAGTTGCGATATGTCCGGAATCGACAGCCCATATAGAGTTTGCAGCATTGTAAACTGTTCCTGAAACTAAATAAACATCCAATCCAAAGTCTTTAAGAAAGTAATACATAGTAGGATTTAGTTCATAACAAAGACCGCCACGGTTGTTTACTAAAATTTTTTCTTTTAAATTCTCTTTTGATATTTCTTTAAAGTTATTTTCGAGAACATTTAAATTTTCAAATGGAACAGTTTGCGCCATTCCATACATAAGTTGAGATAAATCTTCAAATGATATGGTTTTTTTTTCTTCTATATGTAAACGTGCGAAAAATTGTTTTTGAAAGTCTGTCATAGAAATCCCTCCGTCATACTTTTATAGATAAATTGTATACAATTTTGAATACGATGTGAATTTTAAACTATGTGGGGGTACTTGTGGAATAGTTAAATTCATATTTTGAAAAATAATGTGAGAGATTAAAAGATTGTTACTTTACTAACTGTAGAACGAATATTATAATAATTTTAATGAATTATGCAAACGTTTTCTTGAAGGGGATGGTGTAAATATGTTGAAAAGGATTACGGTAGTCTGTTTATTATTTATTTTGCTTTTTCCTAATATATATGGGAGGAATAAGGCAGAAGCAGCAACGATAAATAATGGAACATTAATGCAGTATTTTGAGTGGTACGTTCCGAATGATGGGAATCATTGGAATCGTTTGCGTTCTGATGCTGAAAGTTTAGCTCATAAGGGAATCACATCTGTATGGATACCACCTGCATATAAAGGGACTTCGCAAAATGATGTAGGGTATGGGGCCTATGATTTATATGATTTAGGGGAGTTCAATCAAAAAGGAACGGTGCGGACGAAATATGGGACAAAGGCACAGTTGAAATCTGCAATTGACGCTTTACATAAACAAAACATCGACGTATATGGTGATGTAGTTATGAATCATAAAGGTGGGGCTGATTATACTGAAACCGTAACAGCTGTTGAGGTAGACCGTAACAATCGAAATATTGAAGTATCAGGTGATTATGAAATTAGTGCATGGACGGGTTTTAACTTTCCGGGGCGCAGAGATGCTTATTCTAATTTCAAATGGAAATGGTATCATTTTGACGGAACGGATTGGGATGAAGGAAGGAAATTAAATCGAATTTATAAATTTAGGGGCATAGGTAAAGCGTGGGACTGGGAAGTGTCTAGCGAAAATGGAAACTATGATTATTTGATGTATGCAGATCTTGATTTTGATCATCCAGATGTTGCGAATGAGATGAAAAATTGGGGGAAGTGGTATGCGAATGAATTAAATTTAGATGGATTTCGTTTAGATGCTGTTAAACATATTGATCATGAATATTTACGCGATTGGGTAAATCATGTCAGGCAGCAAACGGGGAAAGAAATGTTTACGGTGGCTGAATATTGGCAAAATGATATCCAGACTTTAAACAATTATTTGGCAAAAGTCAATTATAATCAATCTGTATTTGATGCACCGCTTCATTATAATTTTCATTATGCTTCAACAGGAAATGGGAATTATGATATGAGAAATATTTTAAATGGAACAGTAATGAAAAATCACCCTGCACTCGCAGTTACTCTCGTTGAGAATCATGATTCTCAACCTGGGCAGTCATTGGAATCTGTAGTAAGTCCGTGGTTTAAGCCGTTGGCATATGCATTTATTTTAACTCGTGCAGAGGGCTATCCTTCAGTTTTCTATGGTGATTACTATGGGACAAGCGGAAATAGTAGTTATGAAATTCCAGCGTTAAAAGATAAAATTGATCCAATTTTGACGGCACGAAAAAACTTTGCATATGGTACGCAGCGTGATTATTTAGACCATCCAGATGTGATTGGCTGGACAAGAGAAGGCGATAGTGTACATGCTAAGTCTGGTTTAGCGACATTAATCTCCGATGGACCAGGAGGATCAAAGTGGATGGATGTTGGAAAGAATAACGCTGGGGAAGTATGGTACGATATTACGGGTAATCAAACAAATACTGTAACAATTAATAAAGATGGATGGGGGCAATTCCATGTAAGTGGAGGCTCTGTTTCCATATATGTTCAACAGTAAATTGGTGATAAAAAAGAAGAGGTAGACTGAAATATAAGTTACCTCTTCTTTTTACATTCTGTATAGTTATAAAAGTATGACACCTTTACTTCTTGCAAAACATATAGTATGATGATTTCAATAAATTAGATTTCAATGACCATAAAATATAAATTAATGAGAGGTGCTTTTTGTGAGTGCGGTAGGTATTAAATAGGAAAAATTTAATGAAATAAATCGGATAAGACCAGGGGATTTTTATGTGTATCATACCCCTAATTTTGTCATGCGTTTATTTCGAAACCTATGAAGATACCTACAATACTTTATAAAGCGTGTAATGAGAGGATTGCCATCCGTTTTTTATGGTTTATTTCCTCATATGTTATTACACATGCCTTGTAAATGTAAAAGCTGCGGTATCCCCGCAGCTTTTTTGTATATGTTTTAAATGTATAAAAATAGTAATTGAATAATGTAAAACTCATTGGGATCTAATGAGTAGGTATCTTCATTTATGATAAACATCAATCATAGTGAGGAGAAACAAAATGAATACGATGACTTTTGAAAAGTTACAATATAACGAATTAAAGGAAATAGTGAAATCTTATTGTGTAAGTGGATTAGGTAAGGAATTATTAAATAAATTAGAGCCGAGTACAAGTATAAAAGTAGTGAGAAATCGTTTAAATGAAACGACAGAAGCAAGGACTATATTAGATGCAGAAGGACATGTGCCTTTTTTCGGAATTTCAAATATCGCGAGTACAATTCAAAAATTAGAAAAAGGGATGATTTTAGATCCAGAGGAATTAGTAAGTGTTTCAGACTTTTTACGTGGATGTAGAAAGATTAAAAAGTTTATGTTAGATAAAGAATTTTTTGCACCAGTATTAGCTTCCTATGCAAATTCAATGACTGAATATAAAAGCATTGAAGAGGAAATTAACTTTTCAATTAAAGGAAATAGTATTGATGCAGCTGCAAGTAAAGAGTTAAAACGAATTCGAAATAATATCGATTCTGTAGATGGAAAAATAAAAGAGCGTTTAACGAAGTTTTTAAATAGTAGTGCAAATAAGAAATTTATTCAGGAATTCTTTATTAGTAAAAAGGATGACCGTTATACGATTCCAATTAAATCTTCCTATAAAAATCAAGTTGCTGGGAGTATTGTTGAAGCTTCTGCAAAAGGTTCTACTGTATTTATAGAACCACATACGGTTACAAAGCTAAATGTGGAACTAGCAAGTTTGAAAGCAGAAGAGGCAATGGAAGAGTATCAAATATTAGCGACACTATCAGGAATGGTAGTAGAAAATATTTATAGTATAAAAATTAATATGGAACTGATAAGTCAATATGACATGGTATTTGCGAAAGCGAAGTTTAGTAAATCAATCGATGGAATAGAACCGAAGCTAAACGATCACGGAAACATTCATTTAATGAATTGTAAGCATCCGCTTTTAACAGGGCAAGTTGTACCGTTAAACTTTGAAATTGGTCAAGAGTATCGTAGTTTAATTATTACAGGACCAAATGCAGGCGGCAAAACAATTGTGTTAAAAACAATCGGACTATTAACATTAGCAACAATGTCAGGCTTTCATATTGCGGGAGATAAAGAAACGGAAATTGCTATTTTCGAAAATGTATTTGTAGACATTGGTGATAATCAAAGTATCGAAAATGCACTAAGCACATTTTCATCTCATATGAAAAATTTGTCTGAAATTATGAGGATGTCAAATAATAATACGTTACTACTATTTGACGAAATAGGGAGCGGTACAGAACCGAATGAAGGTGCGGCGCTTGCGATATCTATTTTAGAAGAATTTTACCTTGCGGGATGTATTACAATTGCGAGTACGCATTACGGTGAAATTAAACGCTTTTCAGAAATGCATGGTGATTTTATGAATGCAGCAATGCAATTTAATAGTGAAACACTAGAGCCACTTTATAAATTAGTTATCGGTAAATCAGGTGAAAGTAATGCGCTTTGGATTGCGAATAAAATGAACGTAAAAGAACATGTACTGCAAAGAGCGAAAGAGCATATGGGAAATAAAGAATACGTTATAGAAAAAGTGAATGAAAGTAAAATTAGAAAACCGAAATTTGTGCAAGAGAAAAGAGAATCTCATTATGAGTACAAAGTCGGCGACCGTGTGAATTTATTGGATTATGATGATTTTGGTATCATCTATAAGGAAAAAGATAATTTTTATAACGTCGTTGTATATTATAACGGTGAATTCGTTGAAGTGAATGTAAAACGCATTACTTTAGAGGTAGCAGCGAAAGAATTATATCCAGAAGGGTACGATTTAAGTACACTATTTGTTGATTATAAAGAAAGAAAAATGCAACATGATATAGAGCGCGGATCGAAAAAAGCACTTCGTAAAATCCAAAAAGAAATAAGAAAGAATAGAGGATAATATAGAATGGTAACGATTAGACAAGAACAAAAAAATGATTATAGAAAGACAGAAGAAGTTGTAAAAGAGGCATTTTTAAATGAAGAATTTAGTGATAAAAAAGAGCATGAACTTGTAAAACGTATTAGAGAATGTGACGCGTTTGTTCCGGAGTTATCAATTGTTGCGGTAGATGAAGATATAGTTGGTCACATTATGTTATCGAAAATTACAATAGAACAAGGTGGAACTTCTGTAGAATCGTTAGCACTTGCACCAGTTTCAGTTGCTAGGGGCCATCAGAAGAAAGGAATTGGCGGAAAACTGATCACGGCTGCTTTAGAAAAAGCGAAAGAATTAGGATACGGGTCAGTTGTAGTATTAGGGCATCCAGAGTACTATCCGAAATTCGGTTTTGAACGCGTAAGTCAGTGGAATATAAAAGCGCCATTTGAAGTGCCAGATGAAGTATTTATGGTGATGGAGCTAAGAGAGAACACTCTTCAAGGTGTAGAAGGAATTGTACAATATTCGAGTGCTTTTGCTGAGTAGAAGTATTGGCTAAGAAATGTAATCATAAAAAATGCTATCTTTTTGTAGAGATATACAGAAAGATAGCTGTTTTTTTTCAGCAGATCTACTGACGTATATTTTGCTCAATGAATAATTGAGGTGGTAAAATTGATATAGAAACGTAAAGGGAGAGAATAGAATGAATAAGCGAGAAACAAATAGCAATGAGAATGTAGTTACGTTATATGTTACAAGACATGGTAAAACAATATTAAATACGAACCATCGCGCGCAAGGTTGGGCAGACTCTCCGTTAGTAGAAAAAGGTGTGGAAGTTGCCTCAAATTTAGGAACAGGATTAAAAGATGTTCATTTTACGAATGTGTATAGTAGCGATAGCGGCCGAGCGATTGAAACTGCTAATTTAGTATTAAAATATAGTGAGCAATCAAAATTGAAACTTGAGAAAAGAAAAAATTTACGAGAATTAAATTTTGGTATTTTTGAAGGTGAAAAACTTGAAAATATGTGGGATACGGTTGGAAAAGCTGCGGGTGTTGCAGCACCAGAAGAACTTATGAAGCTTTCTATTCAAGAAGTAATTAATCTTATTAGAACAGCAGATCCTACGAAACAAGCGGAAGATTGGGAATTATTTTCTGCCCGTATAAAAACAGAGATTGATAAAATTAGTGAAGAAGCTGCTGCAAATGGAGGCGGTAACGTTTTAGTTGTCGTTCATGGGCTTTTGATTACTGCCTTAATAGAAATGATAGATAGTAGTAAAACAAAACTTGGAGTAGAGAATGCAAGTGTAACGAAAATTTTATATAAAGATGGGGAATACATCGTCGAGTCGGTTGGAGATATGAGGTATGTTGCAAAAGGGAAAGAAAGTGTGGAAATATAATTAAATCTCAAATAGAGATAAGAAAAGGAGGCTAGAAAATCTAGCTTCTTTTTATTTTTCAGTATATCATTTGTTAATTTGAATCGGAATATTCTGTTAAAAATACACTATGAAAATTATTGTGGTGATATAGTAAGAGAGTAGAAACAATAAATTGTCTTGCAGCTTATTGGAGGGCTATTAGTCTAGTCTTACATTTCATCTCGAAATTTAAGTGAGTTTACGAGAAATAAAACAAAATAAGGAACGTGTAAATATGGATCGAATATATTTTGTGGACAACCCGTGGCCTAAAGGTCATCGAATTGTTAATTTTAAGTGGAGTGCACATTTTAAATATGCGGAGGAAGAAGAGTTAAATGGTGTAGCTGGTTTGTATTTTGATTTACATTTAGAGACTGCGGATTATGATGATGAAGATGATGAAGAAGATGGAGAAGATGTTGATGACTGGCACGCGAAGATTGTATGGAACAACTTCCATAGCTGTACTTTGTCATCAGAAGAATGGGATTTTAAAGGGTTTCGTGTAGGAAGTGATGAGGTGCCTTTTGATTTGGATTTGCTAAATGGGAAGAGATTTGCAATTGATTTTTTATCCGAAGATGAGCAGAAGAACTTAGATTCAGATTTAACTGCATTTGACGTTTATTTACTTGGACATGATGCGTCAGCCTTTCATAATATTAAGTTTACTAGATTAGAAGGACAGACGTATCAAATTGAATGGAAAGGGCAATTGGCACTTACTTATATTGGTGATTATGAATTTAAATATGATTTTCATACACTAATTTCCTCAACATCATTTAGTGGCATTAATATTCCTAATGAAATAACTGATCATGAGGCATACGTTTTGTTAAAAAGATTTGTTAGTAATCCAGTATTGTTTGAATTGCAACATGATAATGGGGATAGGCGATTTGTATTGAAATAAAAATATATTGTTGCCTTTGCGAAACATATGAGTAAAAGGTTACTGTATTCGACATAGCTAATAACCCCGTTGTCGGAAAACTCAAAGAAAAAGATACATAGTATGTGATTTATGCTCAGTTCTAAGAAGAAAAGGATATTAACAATTATATGGAGAAGTGATTATGTTGATTAAATTCGTTCATTTTTTATTTGGAAAACCGTGTAAAAAAGGTGATTCGTTCCAAACTAAGTTTCCGCGTTTTATTTATTGGAGTGCAGTTGTATTTTATTTTTTTGGAATGCTATTCTTTGGGATTTTTTCTTTTATTGATACTGTATTTATTGGGTCGTTGATATCCGGAGGTTTGTTCTTTCCTTTAATATTTAGATTCATTTATTTTATAAACCTAAAAATGAGGGGCCTAGAAAGAGAAGTATAGAAATAAAAAATATAAATAACAGGGTTATTAAAAAGAAGCAAAATGGAACATTAATAACATTTAAAAAGGAAGCAATGAAATATATTCTAGCTTCCTTTTTAAATATGAACGATTATGGTATCAATAAAATCTTCCCTGTGCTTTTACGGCTCTCTAATAATTCATGGGCGCGGGCACCGTCTTGTAAAGAGAATGTAGTAGGACTCGCAATGTTTAATTTTCCAGTAGTGATCCAATCAAATAATTGAGTAGAGCGCTGCTTACGTTCTTCAAAAGTAGTAAGCACGTTCCAAAGGTCTCCGCCAGTTAAAGTTTTTGAAGTATCCATAAGCATACGCGGATCAACAGGCACGGGATTACCACCAGCCATTCCGTAGAATACAACGGTACCACCAACTTTAGTAACTTTAAAACTTTCCTCTAATGTAGAACCTACTGATTCATATACAACATTTACTCCGGTATCATTAGTCAATTCAAGTACTTTCGTATGCCATTCTTCAGTATATAA
The DNA here is from genome assembly GCF_016483245.1 of Bacillus cereus group sp. N31. Lineage (NCBI taxonomy): Bacteria > Bacillati > Bacillota > Bacilli > Caryophanales > Bacillaceae > Bacillus > Bacillus cereus group sp. N31. The sequence continues at coordinate 49,656 of NZ_JAEHCH010000004.1, forward strand.
AAATACGCGATCTGCACCAGCTAACGTGGCTACTTTTGCTTTTTCTTTTGATGATGTGAGGCCGATTACTTTTCCGCCCAGTAGTTTAATTATTTGTATAAGAAGTTGACCAACACCACCAGCCGAAGCATGTACTAAAGCAACATCACCTTGTTTTATTTGATAGCTATCTTTCGTTAAATAATGTGCTGTTAAGCCTTGCAATAAGACAGAAGCGGCTGTTTCAAACGGGATAGAATCTGGAAGTGGAATTGCTTTCTCTGATGGAACGGCAACTAATTCTGCATTTGCAAATGGGACGTCAGCAAATGCAATACGGTCCCCAGGATTGATAGTAGTAACGTCAGCTCCTACTTGTTCAACAATACCAGCCCCTTCATAACCTAATATATATGGCGGGTTACCAGCGAGATGATAATCACCGCGGCGTCTATAAATATCAGCAAAGTTTAAACCGATTGCTTTCGTGCGGACAAGAATTTCATTTGAATTTATGATTGGATCATGTATTTCTTTATATTGTAGTACATCCGGATTTCCGAACTGTTCGAAACAAAGTGCTTTCATATGGAATACCTCCATTTATATTGTTTGTCGATGCTCTTTATCATACAATATAAACATCGATAGACAAAGAGGATTATTTCGATGAAATCAATCGGAAATAGCGATTGAAAAGAGGGATGATAAATGGAGATAAAACAATTAATTACATTTAAAATAGCCGCGGAAACTTTGAACTTTACACAAACTGCGAAGAAATTAAACTTTGCCCAATCGAGTGTTACAGCACAAATTAAAACGTTAGAGGCTGAGCTCGGTACACCACTATTTGAGAGGTTAGGGAAACGTCTTTTCTTAACTGAAGCAGGAAGAAAGTTTCAACTATATGCGGACAAGATAATCGCACTTAGTAACGAAGCGAAGACGGCTGTGAAAGATGATGAGGAAATAGCAGGTACGTTAATAATTGGTGCACAAGAAAGTCAATGTACATATAGGCTTCCTTCTATATTAAAGAGGTTTAAAATACAATTCCCCAAAATAAAGCTTATATTTAAACCAGCGCATTCCAATAAAGATGCGAAGGAACAATTGATGGAGGGGAAAGTCGATCTTGCATTTATTTTGGACGAATGTAAAACAGAAGATGCTTTGCATGTGGATCCACTTATGAAAGAAGAATTAAAAGTAGTAGCGGCTCCAGGGCATTGTTTACTCGAACAGGCTTCCGTTTCTATAAAAGATTTAGAGAGTGAAACACTTTTGTTAACTGAACTAGGGTGCTCATATCGGACTTTATTTGAAGAGTTATTTCGTGCGGAAGACGTATATCCAGCAAATAAGATTGAGTTTGTTAGTGTCGAGGCAATTAAACAATGTGTCATTGCGGATTTAGGTATAGCAGTTTTGCCAGCAATAGTAGTAGAAAAAGATATACGGGAAGGGACGTTAAAGGAGTTAGTGTTAAAAGAAACAATACCTCCGATTTATACACAAATTGCTTGGCATAAAGATAAATGGATGACAGCGCCACTGCAGCAATTTATTGATGTAACGAGGGAGTTTTTTACAACGGATTAAGTGGAGAAATATTTATTTTATATAAAAGAAAAAATGGCAATTTTGTATAAAGAACCGATGCTTGAATATAACAAGTATCGGTTCTTTTATGTTTTAAATAAAGAATGCTATAAAATGTGTATTTCTCAACTTTTTTTCTTACAAGGATAAGTAAAATTCTTCGTATATTCCAATAATCATAAGGGAATTTACAACGTTTATTCGTTTCTGTAAGATGCCTCTAGGAAGCGTGAAAGGAGGGCTTACATAGGGGATAGATTGTCTTTAGTATACGTACTATTGTGAGGGGGGAATTTAATATGTTTAAAAAGTTAATGAAAGTATGCGTGTTAAGTGCGGCAAGTATAGGTGTATTATTTAGTTTCCAAGGAAGTACATTGGCAGCTACTGATTTAAGTAGTTATTATGACGGAAAAAATCCAGCAACAACGAAAGTATACGGGGGAAGTACAACGTGTGATGCAGATGGATTTAATGCAAAGTCTACAGCAGTTTATGAAGGTAGTAAAAAAGTAGGGACAGTATATTTACGTTACAGTAATAAATGTCATGCAGCATGGTCTAAGCTTGTTTTAGATCAACCAGCACCAGATGTTTCGGGAGGAGTGTATGCGTACGCAGTTGTAAATAAATATAAAAATGGTGTATTCCAAAAATCAGTTACTTCTAATCAGGGGAACGGCACAATAAAAACAGGTCAAACGAGCACGTATACAGGAATGGTATTTGATTTAACTGCAGATTTCGGATACACAGCAGATGCTGAAGCGGTTACGTTTAATAACGGTTACGGTAAAACAGCACGTTATTAATAAAGGAGTGAAATTATATGAAGCTATTAAAAAAGGTGAGTGCATGTTTATTGCTATCTTTACTCGTTGTAACTAGTATGTTTAGCACGACTAATAGCGATAAAGCATACGCAGAAGATCATTCATATGATGGGAAAAGTCCTTACTATAACAGCTGTGATCAATCCGCAGTAACGAAAGAAAAGAAGTGGATTGATTCAAATTCTTATGTAGAATTAAAATTTAGCACGACTTGTAAGACAGCATGGACAAAAGTTACTGTAACCCGCCCAGCAGTTTATAATAACGAAGCTGATGCAAGGATTGTTAGAAAAACAGATGGAAAGGCATACACTTGCGGAAGTGCTGGAGGAAATGGTGTTGTAAATAAAGGGCAAACATCATGCTATACGCCAATGGTATATGATTTAGATCCAAGAAAGGCGCAAGCGCAGGGGAAACATGCTATTCCGAATAGTGATGCTTATAATTATGCGGAGACTATTTGGTATTGATAGGAATATGAAAATTGTAAGGTAGAATATTGTAAGAGCATGTTTTGATTGGGTTTCAAAACATGCTCGATCTGTATTCATTCTAATCTTTTCAGTAATCATGGCCCATTGAATTAACTAAGGTCTGTATCAGGAGGAGCATATCCAAGATGACGAGCCATCGATACAATTTGTCCTTTATGATGAAATTCATGTGTCTCTGTATGAGTTAAAAGCCATAGCGGAGTTGTACTCCAAGGTTCTTTTTGCCATTTTACTTCATTTGCTATATTTTCGAGCCATCGGTCATTATATTCATCTAAAAAACGTAGTACAACCTCATCTACTAACTTAAATCTAGTACGAACTTTTTCGACATCTGCATGCTCAACTTCATAATCGCTGGCAAATGAAAAATCTGCTCTTTTTTGCTTGAATGCGAATGATCCAAGCCAGTATCGATAGCAATCGGCTACATGAATATGCGTCTTTATTATACTACCGCTTCCGAAATTCGGAACAGTACTATGTAATTTTTCTACTGGGATTTCTTCAAAAAACGAAAATAGAGTTTCTCTTGTAGAGCTAATAAGATTATATTGTTGTTTTAAAATATGTAACATGCCATTACACTCCTCTTTTGTTTACTAAAATATTTGTGCAGTAAGTAATTCTATATTTATGAGGAGTGAACCTTTGTTATTATTTTTACTAAGCATATTAGATGTATTTCTTAATTGTTTCTGATAGATTATACAAGGTGAAACTTTAATAAGTTGAACACTCTTAGTTCATAATAAATTGTACATAAAAAAGGGGAGCGATAAAATGAATAGACTAGTTGGTTTAAAACAATTTGAAATAACGCGTGGAGCATTACTGAAATTCATGGAAACGTTAGATGATAATACTGCGGATACGCAGCCGGATGGCTTTAACAATACAATTCGCTGGCATATTGGTCACGTGTTAACGGCAGCAGAAACTTTCATGTTTGGAAGAGAATTTAAACAATTACCAACTGAATACCCAGGTATGTTTGGATATGGTACACGACCATCTAAATGGGAAACAGAAGGGCCATCATTAGAAGTGTTAACGGCTCAATTAAAAGAACAAGCGAAGCGTATTAACGAAATGCCAGCAGAAGTATTTGAAAATAAACTTCCAGAACCATTCCTAGGATTAGAAACAGTAGGGGAGCTTTACGGTATGATGCTTTATCATGAAGCGGATCATCTTGGGCAAATGAAGGCGATGGAACGAATTATTAAAGCTCTTTAGTCTTAATTGCATATAACAAGCAATACAGGTGTAATGTTAAATAATATATACAAAAAAGGTAGATAAATTATTATCTACCTTTTTTGTATAACTTTTTGAAGGATTAGGGATTATCATCTTGATGCTGATGAAGAAAGACAAAAAACAATATATAGTAATAAAAGGATTTTATAATTTTTATGGTGTGATTATTAATTATAGTATTCCTAAATATGGAATATACGTATAATAATAGAGAAGAACTAGAAATAGGGGTGAATACTATGATTACATTAGAACAAAAGTTGGAGCAATATAAACATACATATGTACAGTTAAAGGGAGAACTAAAATGGAAAACGAGTGATTCTCGAACAGGAATGATGATTGCTGCTATGTATGCAGGTAGTGATAAATTGTTTGATCTCGGACGTTTTTTAGAAATTAGTAGTTATATTAAGAATCAGGTAGGGATGTTTTCATACTTAAAGTCTTATCATCGTTTTGTAGTGGCCGCAACATTAGATATTCACTTTACAGATTACAAGAAAGCTTTTCGGACGTTTTTAGATTTATATGAACAATTGGTCACTGGTGGCTTTAGCCGGAGTATATTTACTTATCTCGCAGCAGCTGTGCTTTTAACAGAAGAAGATGAACAACATGGCGCGCACATTCAGCGTTCGATGCAAGTATATAAACGCATGAAAAAGGATCACCTCTTTCTTACAAGTACAAATGATTATCCGCTCGCAGTTTTATTAGCAGGACAATCAGAGCATGTAGAAACACTTATGGACCGAGTGGAACGTCTTTATCAGAAACTAGCGACAGCTGGTTTGCGTAAAGGGAATGATCTTCAATTTTTGAGTCATATTCTTTCACTAAAGAAGGATGTCAGGGAAGAACTATTAGTTGCAAAATGCACAAATATATGGAATTTGTTAAAGCAAGAAAAGGTAAAAGTAAAACAGATGCATTACCCAGCTATCGGGCTACTAGCGTTACTCGAGGACGGAGAAAAAGAGATTCATTCTATTAGAGCATTTATTGAAAAATTGCAGGGGGATAAATTGTTCCGTTGGCATACAGATATAAATATTCTTATTGCTATTCAACTGTTCGTAAGTCAGAAAGGTGAGGAAAGTAAAACTACCAACACAGGTTTACAAACAATGATAGAAGTCCTCATACAAGCACAACAGGCAGCCATGATGGCAACGATTGCCGCTTCATCTGCAGCAACCTCTTCTGCTAGTAGTAGTTCATAATGTGCAACTGCTTATGCTCTTGTAAATTATGATGAATTTATAACTCCTTTGATAGGGACGGTTTAAAAAATATTACTAAAAAAGCCCCTCACTCTCTAATGAGCGAGGGGCTAACTGTTTTTACATAATCAGTATTATCTTTTCGACTCCTTCAAATGTTTTAGCTGCGTAACAATCATAATGCTAATAACAACGAGTAAAAACCATGAGCTAATTTTGCTTAAGTGAACGAGGTTCCATGCTTCTCGTTGATTTGGATATTGCCATGCTCCGAAAAAAGTAGCGATGTTTTCTGCAATCCAAATAAAGAATCCGATAAGGAAAAATGAGAGTACGAGCGGCATTTTATATGTAACGCTTTGCAATGAAAATTCTACAAATGTCCGAAAGAAAACGATGAATAAAAGTAAAGTTAATACCCATCTAAAGTCATATAGAAAATGATGTGTAAAAAAATTGAAGTAAATTATAGCTCCTAACGGTATGGCAAAAATGGCTTTTGGCCAATGGTGCATTTGTAAATGCAATCTTCTCCACGCTTGGCATATGTAACTTGCGACACTTGCGTACATAAAACCGCTGTAAAGTGGAACTCCAAAAATTTTCGAATATGCCTCTTCAGGATAACTCCATGAACCGAAATGTACTTTATATATTTCTAGTAAAAGTCCAATTAAATGAAAAACAGTAATTACTTTTAGTTCGTCCTTTGTTTCAAGACCAGTTTTATACATAATCCACTGCATCAGAAGACATACGATGAGTATGAAATCATAGCGATATAACCCTGGGATAGAAATAATTTTTGAAAGGGCTAGTGTTAAAAAAATAGCGACTGGGAATAAACAAGATAATGCTTGTTCGTAAGTGAAATGTAGTAATTGTTTTATGCAGAACATTGGGTCTCCTTTGATAAGTTTGTTAGAAAACTCGAAATAATGACTAAGTATACTACGATTTTAAAAATAAGCTAGTAGTCTATTTTGCATGTATTTGTAAGTTTTAGAAGGGAATTGTAATAAGTATTTTAATATTTTAACAAAGTAAAAAATAGTTTGCTATTTAAAAAAAGTGGCGATATAATATCTAAATGAAAATGATAATTATTATCAATAATAATTACAAATAAAAAATAATTATAAAAAACAACTGAATATAAAGGATGAAATGAAACATGTTACATAAGTCTACTGTACATGCTGGTAATAACCGCTGGATACATATTAAGTCCATATGTTTCATGAGCTTAACAATTTTATTTTTAATTGGGTCTATATTTTTAGCCATTTCATTGGGTGCAAAAGATATTCATTTACAAACGGTGTGGGCAGCGGTTTTGGATTACAATCCGAAACTAACACAGCACCAAATTATTTATGAATTAAGGCTCCCGAGAGTAATTGGTGCAGCAGTTGTAGGGGCAGCTTTTGCGGTTGCTGGTGCTGTTATGCAAGGTGTAACACGAAATCCTTTAGCTGATGCAGGTGTACTCGGAATAAATGCAGGTGCGATGTTTGTAGTAGCGCTTAGTTTTGCTTTTTTCCCACATATGCCGTATTCCTATTTAATGATTGTTTCCTTTATTGGAGCTGTCTTAAGTACAGTACTTATTTTTGTTATTGGATCAGCAACATCAGGCGGGTTAACACCAATGAGGTTAACGATTGCTGGAGCGGTTATGGCAGCACTTTTACATTCGTTAAGTTCAGGTATTGCAATTTATTATGATTTAAGCCAAGATTTAGCGTTTTGGTACGCTGGTGGTGTTGCAGGCGTTAAGTGGGAACACTTGAAATTTTTAGTTCCTATTATTCTTATAACGATTGTTTTTGCGACAGTGTTAGGGCAATCGATTTCACTCATATCAATGGGAGATGATGTTGCTACAAATTTAGGAGTGAAAACGAACCGAACGAGAATACTAGGAATGATTATAGTAGTTATTCTGGCAGGTGTTTCTGTTTCAGCTGTTGGTTCTATTGGATTTGTAGGACTAGTTATCCCGCACATTGCTAGAAAATTAGTTGGTGTTAATTATAGACTCATTATTCCTATGTCAGCATTATTAGGAGCTATGTTATTAGTTGTAGCTGATTTAGGGGCAAGAACAGTAAATCCTCCTAAGGAACTTGCGATAGGGATTATGGTAGCTCTTGTTGGAGTTCCATTCTTCCTCTATATAGCACGTAAAGTTGGGAGGGAATTATAAGTGAAGGATCTTTTTAACACGGATAAAAAGAGAGCTATTACTGTAACTACAATCTTCGGATGTATAAGTATCGCTGTAATTTTAATTAGTTTAAATACAGGGACACTGAGTATAGCGCCACTTAGAGTAATTGAAACACTTTTGGGTTATGGTGATTTTGAGAGTGCAACCGTGCTATATGATTATCGTATGCCAAGAATAATAATCACGATGTTAGCCGGTATTGGTCTTGGTATTTCCGGTGCGATTTTGCAAGGGTTATCCCGTAATGCACTTGCAGATTCTGGTATTTTAGGGTTGCATTCAGGTGCATCTTTCGGTCTTATCGTATTTGTTACTCTCTTTCATTCTATTAATGAGAGTGCATCCATTTTAATACCGTTATTTACATTTGGCGGAGGAGTATTAGCTGCATTTCTTATTATTTTACTTGCGAGTGATCGGTCAAAAGGTTTACTTCCCATTAGACTTATTCTCGTTGGTATTGCAGTTTCAGCTGGCTTTAGTGCAATTTCGCTATTTTTTTCTCTCAAGTTAAATGATGAGACGTATACATTCGCTTCTAGATGGCTAGTTGGTAACGTGTGGGGAAGAGACTGGATTCATGTGCTAGCATTATTACCTTGGATTTTCATACTAACCCCGTATGCATGGCTAAAATCTAAAACGTTAAATGCATTGTCACTAGGTGATAGTGTAGCAGCAGGACTTGGTGTTTCTGTGCAAAAAGAACGGTTATTACTTTTAGCTACAGCGGTTGGATTATCTTGCGCAAGTGTATCGATGGCAGGGGGGATTGGCTTTATCGGCTTAGTTGCTCCGCATATCGCAAGAAAGTTAGTAGGTACTACCTATCAACACTTCCTTCCGTTAGCTGGCATAATCGGAATGATTATTTTAGTGCTCGCAGATATGATAGGACGCTCTATATTTGAGCCGAATTCTATTCCGGCTGGTGTAGTAGTAGCGGCTTTAGGGGCACCGTATTTTCTTTATTTACTTACAAAAACAAAATAACTACTTCAAAGAGGAGAACATATGAAAAAGAAACTTACTATTTTATTTAGCATTATGTGTATTTTAGTATTAGCAGCATGTGGTCAAACGAAATCTAATGAAGAGGCAACGCAAAAAACGGAAAAAAGTAATGATCCAAAAATTGCTTCCATGTCTATTCACTTAACGAACAATTTACTTGCATTAGGAATTACACCAGTAGGTTCTGTTATTGGTGGAGATTTAAAAGATTTCTTACCGCACGCAAAAGAGCAGTTGAAAGATACGAAGAAACTTGGGGTTGTAACAGATCCGAATATGGAAGCATTACTACAATTAAAGCCATCTGAAATTTATGTGGATGAAAAATATGCTGGCAAAGATTTAGCGAAATACGAAAAAATTGCAAAAACACATACTTTTAATTTAGATGAAGGTACGTGGAGAGATCATTTAAAAGAAGTAGGTAAACTTGTAAACCGTGAGAAAGAAGCAGATAAATATATTCAAGACTATGAAGAACAATCAAAACGAGTGAAAAATTTAATAGATAAAGAGCTGGGTAATAACGAAAAAGTAATGGCAATTCGCGTTACTGCAAAAGAGTTACGTGTATTTAGTACGAAAAGACCGATGGGACCAATTTTATTCCATGACTTAGGATTACAGCCTGCAAATGGTGTAGAGAAAATTGATGGAAACCGCCCCTTCGAAGTCATTTCACAAGAAGTATTACCTGACTTTGATGCAGATGCGATTTTCGTTGTTGTAAATAGAGACGATAAAGCGAAAGAAGCATTTAAACAACTTCAAGAAACACCAATTTGGAAAGACTTAAAAGCTGTTAAAGGTAAGCACGTATATACTATTAATGACCAACCATGGCTTGACTATTCTGCTTTAGGAAACAAAATGGCGATGGATGAAGCGGAGAAAATGTTTACGAAATAATACAGTTTTGCTATTAGGAAAGACCCTCTAAATTTGGAGGGTCTTTTTGTAATTCTTATTGTTAGAATAAATGAAAAATTATACAATGAAGTTAATTTAGTATAGAGGAGATGTGCCAATGTCAGCGCTTATTGTAAGTATCCCGTTTATAAAGCAGTTTATGGAACAAGGGGATAAATAGGCTAAAATAAGTATCCCCGTTACTTAAAAAGGGGGAGTTTGAAATGACAATGAATCTTTTTCAAAATAAAACGATTAAATTATCAGCTAGTAGAGAAAAAGATGTTGAAGTAATGGCTATGTGGCAAGAAGATAGTGAGTATTTAAGAAATGTAGATACAGATGTAGCATTCCCGCAATCGTTACAAGAAATAGCAAGTGATGGCCTATTAAAGGGACGGAGATCGAATAGTGTTTCTTTCATGTTAAGAACACTTCAAGATGATCGTTTAATTGGTTTTGTTGCAATTCATGGCATGGAGTGGAATAACAGAACGGGTTTATTAGCCATCGGTATAGGAGATGCAAATGATAGAGGTAAGGGATATGGAAGAGAAGCAATCCATCTTATTTTAAAGTATGCTTTCTATGAATTAAATTTACACCGAGTTGGTCTTGATGTTATTTCTTATAACAAAGCTGCTATTGAGTTGTATAAAAAGATGGGTTTTCAGATAGAAGGCTGTATGAGAGAAGCAGTGCAAAGAGATGGGAAGTGTTTTGATCGTATCATTATGGGGATATTGCGGGATGAATGGATGGAGAAGCAAGGTTAGAAAATACATTCAAAATTATATATGTAGTATGCAGGAGATATAATGAAAATTGGCGAAAATTTACAGTGTACTGATTGAATTTATAAGGAGTTATGCAAAATGAATTTAGAAAAAAGTAAACCAGTAAATGAAGAGGTTGCTGAATTAAAAGAGCTAATTAAAGAATTGCACGGAAGTGTACATCAACTTCAAAGCGAAGTGCAGCAACTAAGGCACGAAAGACCGGTTGTTGAAGTGAGGAAAGGTGTTCAACTATCACCCGCAATCGTTGGGCAAATTGGTGGTATGATATTAGGTGGATTAGCAATTATCGGTATATTTTGGTGATGGAAAAAAGGTTTGCAGCACTATGCTGCAAACCTTTTGTATTTGACGATAGAATTTCATGCAGTACAACTTCTACATTAAATAACGTAAATAAATGTAAGCATGTGATAACAATAGTGCAATGATTGTTAACGGTAAACCGATTTTTAAGAAGTCCATATAAGAAAATCCATGTCCTTCACGTTTTGCAATACCAGCAACAACTACGTTTGCTGATGCTCCGATTAATGTTCCGTTACCTCCTAAGCAAGCTCCAAGAGATAACGACCACCATAGCACTTCGATTTGCGGCGAATCAACAGATAATCCGAGGCCAGTAGCTAAATCTTGAATAAGAGGAATCATCGTTGCGACAAATGGAATATTGTCAATTGTCGCAGATGCGATGCCAGATACCCATAAAATAAGTATCGCAGCGAAACCGATATCGCCATTTGTTACGTCGATTACTTCTTTTGCGAGTGAAGAAATAAGTCCGATATCAATTAATCCGCCAACGAGAACGAATAGTCCGGCGAAGAAGAAAATGGTTACCCATTCAACGTGGGCAAATATATCTTCTATTTCATGTTCTTTTACGCCGATTAACATAAGAAGTGTAGCACCAGTCATTGCGATAACGGCAGCATCTACATGAATAATAGAATGAAGTACAAAGCCTAAAATAGTTAGTCCTAAAATTGTAATCGATTTTAAAAGGAGGCTTTGATCTTTAATATAATCTTTTTCGTTTAACGCCATTAGTTTTTCGATTTGTTCAGGCGTTGTTTTTAGTTTGTTACGATACATGAAGTAAATAATGCCAAGTGTAACGATAGAAATAATAATTACGATTGGAGCTAAATTTAGTAAAAAGGCATTAAAGTCTAAATGCTTATTAGCTGATCCAATCATAATGTTCGGTGGATCACCGATTAAAGTAGCAGTTCCACCTATATTTGAAAACAGTACTTCTGAAATCAAATAAGGAACAGGGTTAACTTTTAAAATACGTGTAATGGATAGTGTAACAGGAACGATTAATAAAACAGTCGTTACATTATCCAAAAATGCAGAACCGACGGCGGTTAATAAGGATAGTAATAATAAAATGCGAATCGGTTTTCCGTCAGCTGCTTTTGCTGCTTTAATAGCTACAAATTCAAATACGCCTGATTGACTCGTAATATGTACGAGAATCATCATCCCGATTAAAAGGGTGATCGTTTCCCATTGAATATGTGATGTGAAAGCAGTGTGTAAATCTACAATTCCAAAAATAATCATAATAGCAGCACCGAATAGTGCAATTACAGCACGATTCAATTTTTCAGAAATAATAAAACCGTACGTGACTAAAAATACGGCAATTGCAAAATAATATTGCCAATTTGCTACTTCATGTGCTGATTGTTCCAAGCGAGTCACCTTCTTTAAAATATGTATTCAATTGTCAAAACGTATCCAGATGCATTCATACGGGATAAAATATATTGTAGCAAATTCAAAAAAGAAAGAAAACTATTTAACGAAGTGAAGGAAAAGTTCTGAATTCCACATATGATAAAAAAAATAACAAAACACAGTGCAAATTATTAGGAAAAGTGAGCGTTGTCCTCTAATATAGAGATAGCAATTTACATTATTTTTGCGTAAAATGGTTTAAAGAGGTGAATTCCGATGGAAATAGTAAAAGATAGTTCTCTTATTCAAAATGAAATTGAACGTTTTGTAAATAAAGATGTATATATTCATTTAGAAACAACGAACGGAGCGTATGCGTCACACTTTAATGAAAAGATGATGACAGTTGGAGCATTCATTCGAAATGCAATTATTCGCTTTGAGCGTGGGAAAATAACTGGAACAAACCCATACCGAGTTGGTCTAAAGATGGATCACGGCTGGGTATATGCAGAAGGTATTACGCACTGGGAAGTAGACGATAAAGAGCGTTTATTACTTGCAGGGCATGATAACCAAGGTCGCTTAGCGGTAGCGCTTGAGTTAAGCTTAACGCCATTTAAGTAAGAAGGAGGGAAACTTATGGAGAGACATGTACTTGTTGTATTTCCGCACCCAGATGATGAAGCATTTGCTGCTGGAGGAACAATTCGCTTATTAACAGATCAAGGAGTACCTGTAACGTATGCGTGCGGTACTTTAGGACAAATGGGACGTAACATGGGAAAAAACGTATTCGCTAATCGTGAAACGATTCCACATATCCGTGAAAAAGAATTGAAAGATGCATGTGAAGCGATGGGGATTCAAGATTTAAGAATGCTTGGTTTCCATGATAAAACGTTAGAATTTGAAGATGTTGATTTCGTTGCAGATAAAATTGAAGCAATCATCCAAGAAGTAAATCCATCTCGAATTATTACATTTTATCCAGAGCACGGCGTACATCCAGATCATGATGCATTTGGCCACGCTGTCGTTCGCGCTGTATCACGTATGCAAAAAGAAGAACGTCCAGTTATTCATGCGGTTGCGATTACGAAAAATCGCGAAGCAGTACTCGGTGAACCGGATGTTGTAAATAATATTAGTGAAGTATTCGAGCATAAATTAGCTGCACTAGGTGCGCACCGTTCGCAAACAGAAGCGATGCTCGAAGAAACGCATGCGAAAATCAAAAACAAAGATGCAGCAACATTAAAATGGTTGCAACTTGAACAATTTTGGACTTATAAATGGGAGTAGGCTAGAAGGGAACCTTCTAGTAGCTCTTACATAGAAAAAGCACCGTCACTTGTGACGGTGCTTTTTCTTGTTAAAGACTATATATTCCTTAGAGATGTGCTTTGAAATTTTTTCATTAACGTGCAGTATAGCCTCCGTCAACAAGAAGTGTTGTACCATTAACAAAACTAGCATCATCACTTGCTAAAAATAAGACAGCTTTAGCCACTTCTTCTGGTGTTCCAAGTCTGCCTTGTGGATGAAGGGAAGCTAAATATTCTTTCTGTTGAGGATTAACACTACCAAGCAAAGGGGTATCAATATACCCAGGGCACACCGCATTAATACGTATTCCATATTTAGCGTAGGCGGTACATAAATTTTGAGTTAATAGTTTTACGCCACCTTTTGCAGAGGAGTATGCTGTTGGGGTAGGTAATGAAACAAAACTATGAATCGAACCAGCGTTAACGATGACACCGCCTGCACCTTGTTTAAGAAATTGTTCAATCGAATATTTATCAGAAAGGAATACCCCTGACAAGTTAATATCAATGGTTTTTTTCCATTTTTCATAGGACAATTCGTTTGCCGGTGCATCATCAGCAACGCCGGCATTTGCATACATAATATCTAATTTACCGTATTTACTTACTGTCTCATGGATTAGTTGTTTAATATCTGCCTCTACTGTTACATCAGTTTTAATAAATAACGTATCATATCCATTTGCGTTCAATTCATCTGATAGGTCTTTTCCACGTTCAGAAAAGTCAGCGATAACTACTTTTGCACCTTCTTCAATAAAAAGACGAACGGTAGATTCGCCAATTCCGCTTGCACCACCAGTTATGATTGCTACTTTGTCTTTTAATTTCATATAAACCTCTCCATTCATTAATGAATTTAAGTCGAATTTTTTGAGCTGGTTATGTCACTATTAACCTTAAATAGTAAGTAGATAGAAGAACAAGTTTGCGTTTACTTAACTGTGAAAGTACTGACTTTTCTTTATTGTACTTTTTTATACAGTGATAGACAAAAATGCTAATTGGGTCAATTTTAACATTAGATTGAATATTCGGTAAAGTATTCTCGGATAGAGTGAGTGCTGAAGCTAAACGACTAACCTACATAGATATATCGAGGGGTATTTACATATAGTTGCTCTTTTTTATTTTAGTGATTAACAAATTTTTAAACTTGCTGATGATGTAGTGCAATTAAATAAATCGGTTGTTTTTAGATTCAACTAAAACTAAAAAACAGTAAAAATAAAATGTTATATAATAATTATTTATTGAAAAACGATAAAAATAGTGTTAATATCAAATTGAAAATTAGTAAGAGAGGTGCTTTTTATAAAATGTAAAACGAATGTTATGTACTAAAAAGAAATTGATAGAAATTAGGAAAGTTATATATCTTAATAGCAAAAGAAGAAAAAGGAGTTAGAGCATGATTAATAAAACAGTAAAAAAAGTTATCTTGTTTGCAGGTGGTTTGTATATTACTTATTTAGTAGGTGTAGTTATTTTAGCGGAATCTATACCGTATCCTACATCTCAGCAATTAAAGGCAGCCGAAAAAGTAGTTGAACGCTATGTAGGTGAAAATAATGGAGTGAAAATGATAAATACATCTAGCAGCTTCACGGCTGAGATGTTCGATCGTACAATTCATATTGAAGGAAATTCAAAGGAGAATCCGGAACAAGTATTTCGAATGGATTTAGACCGAGTTTCTAATGAAAATGAAAAAGTAACCGAAAAATCGATAAATAAAATTTGTAAATCAAATGATGCAGGAGAGAATTTTACGTGTGCTGATGCTGAAAAGTTAAAATGAACATGCAGTGTTATTTATAGTATATAGCTAAAGGTAGGAATGCGTAACAGCACAACTACTACTCTAGTTAAATAGGAAAAGCCTCGCAGGGGGGCGAGGCTTTAAACAGGGTATTAAAAATTATTGATTCATTAAGAATAATTTTTTCGAATAAATTAATTTTAGCATGATAACTCATGTATATGTGTTACGAATTTATGAACAAAAAATCAATCATAAAAATACGGGGAAGATGATAATTTATTTGAAATATGTATTATTACATAAGTTTCGAGTGAGAAATAAAAAAGCAGCAATGAGCAAAATAATTTAGAGCCGCATTATATTAAATATAAGTGGCACTCCTAATATTAATCTGCTTCATTATATTGTTATTACCAATGCTACAGAATGCGTGAAGTGGTTGAAAGAGAGACTTTGTTTATTTCGTTTCTTTTGCACTTAATTCATTAGAAATGATATTTAGTAATGATACATATGAAGCGTATATTTTGAATTAACTAATAGAATAATATATATTTATATTGATTTAATGATTTTAATTTATTAAAAATGAGGAAATCAATATGAAGATTAAATTTGCCGTAATAAAAGATGAAAACTTTGATTTTAGTTTATTAGAAACAAAATTACTGAAAACCTTTAAAGAAGTAGATTGTGAAGCAGATATTGTAAAGGTTGAAGATAAGATTTTTGAGGGAAATAATATTCAAACGAATTTAGCTGAAATCACCATTAATGTTACTGGAAAAAATATCGGCTATAGGTCCGTTTCAGCTAGTATATTTATTGTTCTAGAAAGTTTATCATTACAGTTATTTCAAATTAATATTAGTTTACATTAAGCAGCTAAAAAAGAGAATTCCTTCAGAAAATTATACTGACTATAATGAGTTGTAAATATGAGAATGGTGATTTAAATAATAGTAATTATTGTAGGTGCTCCCGTATGTTGGATTGCACCTTGTTTGTTATTAAAGAAATAAAAAAGCCTTTAAATAAGATGAAAGTCTTTATGAAACGGCATATAAAGAGTGTTCAGGATACGTTCTTAAAGTAGAATAATTCAATGCTTATTCATATCGCATATTATCTAAACGCAGATTTATATAGAAGAATGGAAACATGTAAGTAATTCAATTAGATTGTACAAATAATTTGGTGCGCGAATATATGGAATGTATTCACGGGTAAGAGGGTTGTCTCATAATATATATAGATTTTTCTATTAAGATGAACAGAGGGTGTGAATATATGGAAGATGTTTACGCGAAAATTGACAGCCTAAAAGCAGAGCAAAAAGAAATTATGAGAGACATTCGTACTTTAGAAACGCGTACCACTATTAATGAGAAAGACATAGCAACAATCAATAAGCAATTAGAGAAAATAAGTACAAACACAACTTGGATTTTGCGAATTATTATTAGTGCGATAGTAATGTCAGTTTTAGGATTGATATTAAAAGGGATGATTTAACCTTGTAAAATAGCTCAATATAAACGAAAGAGGGGCAATTCTCCCTCTTTTTATTATACGAATGAGAAATTGCTTTCCTCCAAGCGTTAAATGAAGGTGGAGGACGAACCTATTTTTTGCAAAAAAACTGAAACAATGTGCTAAACGAGTTTTATAAACTAAATCCAATTAGGAATGGATACTATGAGAACCGAGCATTATTTGTCAACGAAAAGAGTATTTAGGTCCTTCATATTATAATTGGCACAAAGCATATAGCAGTTAGATAAAACATACTATGCATGTATACGTATAGAATGTTTATTTTTAGATACAAATCAATTATAAATACTGAAAAACAGACCTACATAAATAGAGTCCTTTTTTAGTTTTAAAATTTTTAATTACTACTAGAACAATATGGATCTGTTGAAACATGTTCTAGATTGTAGCCTCATGTAGAAAACTTTGTAATAGAATCAAACCGCTTACCTTAAGTTGATGAACATATGTGGAGACCGTTTGTTTTGTAATTCAAATAATTAGATTAATGTGATAACATTTTGAAGTAGGGTGTAAATGAAATACTGAGGAGGATAAGTATGCAAAAGAGACCAGGAACAAATGAATATAACCCATACTATTCAACGTACATAAAATTAGTACCAGATGGAGATATCATACATATTCTAGAGCAACAAATGAAGGAAACGAATCTTTTATTGAAGGATATTTCTGATAGTGAGGGACATTTTCGATATGCTCCTAATAAATGGAGTATAAAAGAAGTAATCGGTCATATTGCAGATACTGAACGTATTATGGCATATCGTTTGGTGTCCATAGCAAGAGGTGAGACAGCAGAACTTCCTGGCTATAATGACGATATGTATGTTCTTAGAGCAGCTTTTGATAAGCAATCTATGCAAGATCTTCTTACGAATTTAACAGTTGTTCGCCAATCTACTGTGCATTTACTTAAAAGTTTAGATACAGATGCCTGGTTACAAAGGGGAATTGCGAACAATTCTGAAGTCACGGTTCGTGCATTAGCAAACATTATTGCTGGTCATGAGCTTCATCATCGGCAAATTATAAAAGTACGATATTTTGGGGCTAATGCATTTACAGAATGTTAAAATACGGAAAATAAAAGATGATGATTTGTAAAAAAATTACGATTCATTATCTTTTTATTTTTTCTCAATGACCAAATATTACTTAACAGTGGCAAGCCTAATTTATAAGAAAAGAATGACTACATTAGCAACAAGGGTTTAAAGGAAGGGGGATTGATAGTAAGTTGTTTAATTAAAATGAGAGTAACTTTTACCTTACTTTTTGTTATAAATAAAGGAGCAGTTAGCAAAAGCTAACTGCTCATCTCCAAGGGGGAGCAAGGAGAAAAATCTAATGTCATCTACAGTGTTGACGGAATATGGAGTTTTATTCAGGGGATTTACTGATTATGTAGGTTACATAAAAAAGTCCTATTAACATCCAGGCTGTTCCGATTAGAATTAAAGATTCGAGTGTAATCCAAAACTTTTTTTCTGGCTTTTGAAATTCTAAAAAGCCTTTTCTTAAGAGCAGAAATAAACCCGCTTCAAGACAGAGGAAAACAACTAGACCCAGAAATTAAAAGTACAAAAGGGATTTATTATGAGAGTAAGGAAGAAATCGAAATTACCTTTGAATACTTAAGAAAAGAAATTGATAATGATGATGAGAGTCAGCAAATTATTACAGATTACAAAGAGGTAACTTAAAATAAAACTAGAAAAGCATCCAAAACTATTGTTTTTTCTTTTTTAATATAGAAATTACACATTAAATATATACTTATACGTGTTGTTACTAAACGCTAAGGAATAGTAATAAAAAAATGATGCTGATAAAACTGTATAAAAATAAAAAGAATCCTAAGATGGGGAATGTTTTATGAAAGTTGATCATGATAAACCTCCTTGATATATAAAGTATTTTAATATATTGTTGGTCTATTTAGAAGGAAAAACATAATTTGGTACATGTTAAACGAAAATTTGAACAAACTAGATATTGGAATAAATGATGCCTTCCTTAAAATAACCTTAATTAAAATATAGCTTTAATAACATTTGGAAATTAAATGGTATAATTTTCTGGGATAACCTAAATAAAGTTTATTTTAGAAAAGAGGTAGAGGGGAAATGTTTCAAAAGCTTAAGTTTTATTTAATGAGCATTTTAATTAGTTCAATGTTAGGTGGAATTATTATAGGTGCTAATTTCTTGGTCCATAACATATATAATTTGGTTGCAGGTAAAGAATATCATTTTAATATGTGGTCTTCTATTATTATATTTAGTGTTGTATTTATTTCGGGCTTCTCGTACATGTTGAAGAAGGGGCCAGATATATTTGTTAATGATTAAATTAATAGCAATTATCAATAGGTGTTGCCGTGTGATTCGGTTGAAGTCTTTTCTAGCGTGTTAGTTATCTCAATATATATGTATCTCTTGGCACCTGAGCGAGGGTGCCCTCTTTTTATCGAAGGAATAATAAAATGTATATAATATGATTAATAGATTTATATTTAAGTCTGAGGGGTACAAATTCGATGCGACGTAAAAAGGATTTGTTGAAACAATGGAAGGTGGATTTACAGGCTATTCAAGAAGAGAAGAGGATGAAGAAGAAGACTAAAAATAAGAAATATAGCATTCCTGGTAATACAGCTGGATTCATGAATGGAAAGCATACTTATCGTAAAGAGAATGGGGTATGGAAGCAAAGAAATAAATGACGTGAGGATAAATAGATTTCATTAAGTTTGTAGCATTATTCTAGGCGCTCCCATGATTTGGGTGGCGTCTTGTTTGTTGTTTATGAAGTAATCCCTAAACGTATTATAGTATTGTTTTTAATTAACAGATATAAAAAAAGATTTATTTGTTTTATTGATAATTTATAAACATTATTATAATATGTTTGTATATGTGTAGACTAAAAGAGTTTTTGTTTGATTTTATTGAAAGGTGGGGGATATCGATAACAATAAAATAATGGGTATATCACCTACAAAGAGCTGCAAAAGGAATGGAAGCAGTATGGAAAAGGTGCTTTCGTGAAAAAATTCAAAAAATAAGCAGTATTAGCTCTTGAAGAAAAATGACTAGAAAAGTTACAACTAGATGGAGCATAAGGTTATACAAAAAATCTTAAAAGGGGGACAAAATTATGGAACAAGGAAAGTATTCAGTAACACCTCAAGATCGAATGAATTATTTATTAGGTCTTTATTCTGCAGATCAACAAATTAATGCGGTTCTTTATTTTCCTGTAGGTCTATCAAAGGAAATACTTGAACAATCAGTAAGGATAACATTACAATTGCAGCCAGTTTTGAATAGTCGATTTGTAGACAATGATACTCCTTACTGGGAGGAACATTCATCTGGCACTAACTCATCTATTTGCTTTTTTGCAGAAGGAAATGATCAAGAACTTGAAATAATGGCAATAGATTTTATTAAGGAACCTGGAGATCGTATTCAGGGGCCTATGGTTCAAACAAAATTATTACGAGGCACTACAACAGATATGTTAGTTGTGAAATTATCTCATCTATGTTCAGATGGTGCAGGAGTCAAGGAATATATTAATTTGCTTGGAGCAATTTATACGCACCTTTCCTTAGGAGGATCTAAGGATCAAATTATAAAGGAATTTGGTGAGGGAAATGAGAGTTTTCGAGATCAATCACATGTATTCAAATATGCTGGAATATCGGACGTAAAAAGTGCGTATCGTCCTAACCAAGAACAGCAGGCATCGTTATGGTCTTTTCCATCTCAACCCAACAAAAATAAATCCCCAAAAATGTCTGTAGGGCGGTTGAGCCGTGAGCAAACTCTATGTCTAACCAAATGGACAAAAGCACAACAGGCTACCTTGAATGATGTAATCATGACTGCATACTTCCGTGCTTTATCACATTTCACTGTGTATGCAGAACCTCGCACCGCAGAAAAAATGATCGGTTTGACAATTGATTTACGTCGATATCTGCCTAATTATACGACTGGTGCTATTTGCAACTTATCCGGAATGGAAATGCCAGTGATTAAAATGGAAGATGATGAATCATTTAATCAGACTCTTGTTCGAGTTAAACAATCAATGGATAAAATAAAGGGCCAAAATCCAGGTCTTTCTTCAGCGGCAGGAATGGAGATACTGGCAGGTATGAAGCTATCTACGGTGAAGGAAATGTATAATCAGCAATACGAGCAGGCTGTACAGATGGGGATGGCGTTGCCATTAATGACAAATTTCGGGGTGATCGCTGATGAACCTATTCAGTTTGGTGAAATGCAAGCTGAGGACGGGTATATGACATCACCCATTATGTATGCACCATTTTTTTCAATGGGAGCAAGCACTTATAATGGAAGACTTACATTTACGATTGGTTATCATGCGCCGGAGACATCAAAAGAAAAGGTAGACAAATTTTTAGAATGTGTTATTAATCAGCTATCATAAATAAAATAAAAGAGAATATAGCGCAAAATTTTCTAACAGAATTGTATTTTAGGCGCTCGTCTTATGTACGGCTAATCCCTTTTATAAACGCTATATTTAACGGAAAGGTCTTACCCCAGATAAAAGTTTATCTTCAAATGCTTCATAAATTATTTTTGTTAAATTTTCTCTGATTGCACCTATCTTTATGTTTTAGATTTATGGGGAATCGTAGTGAAAAACAATTTGCAACACGAGAAAAACAAAATAGATCAGCATAAAAGTACTAAAAAGGAGAGAAAAGAGCTGACTTAAACTATATTTTGAATCAGCTCTTTTTACTGTTTTTCGAAATGAATTAGTTTTCAGATAATATAAAAATGATAATCTTCTAACAAATAATCAAGGCATCAACACTAGAAAAGTAGAGATAATATGTAATATAATTGAAAAAGTATATTTAAAAATCAATGTTAATATTACCCTCCTATAAGTATTAACATACGTAATTGAGGTGTTTTCTTTGTTGTTTTATGATCGAATTTCTATAATGGCCCCTCCTGTTCCGTAGCTTAGGAAAGTCTTTTTATTTCTGAGATTTTCAAAGTTATAGGAGGGTATGAAAAATGAAAAAAGTCTCAGTACCATCACTTTGGTTAATGATTATTCTTGTAGCATTTCCGCAAATTAGTGAAACAATTTATACACCGTCTTTACCAGACATTTCAAAGGCGTTACATGTAAGTAATAATGAGGTGCAGTTAACGCTTAGTGTTTATTTTGCTGGATTTGCTTTAGGTGTATTTTTTATTGGATGGTTATCCGATATAATTGGTCGTCGCCCGGCGATGTTACTTGGAATTGTCATATATGGCGCGGGGAGCTTCTTATGCTTTATTGCAAGTTCCATTGAATTTTTATTGTTAAGTCGTTTTATTCAGGCGTTTGGAGCAAGTGCAGGATCAGTTGTGACGCAAACAATTCTTCGTGAAAGTGTAGAAGGACATAAACGTCACGTTATGTTTGCTCAAATTTCGGCAGTCATTGCTTTTACACCAGCAATAGGACCGTTAATTGGTGGCTTTCTTGATCAAATGTTTGGATTTAAAATAGTATTTTTAAGTTTAGTAGTTATGAGTATCGGAATTTTGCTGTATACGTTTGTTTCTCTTCCAGAAACAAAAATGGGTGCAGTAACGGATAAGATAAATGTGTTTTCTGTTTTAAAACGGTTGATTACAAATCCGAAAGTAGTAACATATGGGCTATTAATTGGAGGAGCGAATGGCGTTTTATTTAGCTATTATGCAGAAGCGCCGTTTATCTTTATTGAATACTTTCAGTTATCGCCTAGTATGTACGGATTTCTAGGAATTGTTGTTGCTTCCGCTTCTATTATTGGAGCGAAAGTTTCAAAGCGGTTACTTACCACTTATAAACCAGAGAAAATTATATATATCGGTTGTTTTGTAATGACAGGTGGAGCAGTCGCTTTATCTATTATTACTTCAGTTGGATCAAATCCAAACATAATATATATGATTGGATTTTTAGTAGCGATGTTTATATTGCTATTAGGAATTGGGGTAGCATTACCTAACTGTTTAAGTTTAGCATTAGTAGATTTTCAAGATGTCATTGGTACAGCTGGAGCATTGTTTAGCTTAGGGTACTATATAATAGTGACGGTGACAATTTGGGGAATGAGTCAACTTCATACGGGCTCGTTACTGGTGATGCCACTTTATTTTCTAGCTATTGTAGCTATCATGTTGGTGTTTACTAAGGTGTTTATTGTTGGTAAACGAGTTGAAAAAACAGTTTAATTATGTATTAGGAAAAGAGTCTCATTGGAAAATGAGGCTCTTTTTTATTATTTTTTAATAAGTTATTAGAATAGTGTTGAAATTAAATTGATTAAAAAGAAAGAAGGTACAATATGAACGGTCTAAATGTTAAAGCAACTACACAAGAAGATTTACAACAAATTTTAAAACTATGTACAATTTATGATCAAGCCATTTACGGTGAAGTTGATACAACGGTAGAGGATATTACGAACTCATGGAAAGGTATTGATGTTAGTAAAAGTTCTTACGTTGTTATGAATGAAGAAGAAATAATTGCTTATGGTATTTTGACAGGGAGTGAAAGACAGTTTCCATCTGCTGTACTTATTCATTCTAATTATATGAATCAAGGTATTGAACAAATAATATGGTCAAAGCTTGAAGGGCGGGCTAAGGAGCTTGTTAGTAATTCGTCTTGCTCGAATGGCACGATTGTAACACAAGCAAATAATTTCTATGAGGAAAAAATGTTAGAAGAAGCTGGTTTTATTCCAACTCGTATTTGGTGGGGGATGGGGATTGAATTGCAGGGGAATGTTCCATCACCAATATGGCCAAATGGGGTTACAGTGCGACATTACATACAGGGTGTGGATGATGGGAGATTACATCAAGCTTTTAATGAAGCCTTTGCGGACCACTGGAATTCGCAACCTTCTACGTTAGAAGAGTTTTTGCAACGTACTGAAAGAGATGGGTTTCATCCTACATTATGGTCACTAGCAATGGCTGTGGATGAGGTAGTTGGTTTTATATTTAGTAAAAAGGGTACTGATAATAAAGCTGAAATTATGCATCTAGGTGTAAGATGTTCTAAGCGGAAACAAGGGTTAGGATTATCACTATTACACCATGCATTTAGTCAATTGTACGAAGAAGGGACTTTAAAAGTTCAACTGAATGTAGATTCTGAAAATATTACAGGCGCACCTCGCGTATATGAAGCAGCTGGAATGGAAGTACAGAGTAAATTTGTTCGCTTTGATAAAGAGATCCTTGCTAAGGGTGTATATGGTATGTAACTTTACTAATATATTGTATTTTTGTTTGAGATGTTAATAGAGTGTTTAAAAAGTATGAAAATAAATTTTGAAAATGGTAGTAGCAATAGGAATGAAATTCTTTTAAAATACGTTAGCAACTATAAATATTGAGTTATATGATATATGAAGCCGAGGGAGAACTGCTCTCCTCGGTTATTTATATTGTAATAATATTCATATCGGCACCATTTTGAATAGATGTATTTTATTGCTAATTCAGTTAAAAATTAAACATCATTATGCATATTAATTTATTGAAAAAATAATTGAATTTTTCAGATAAATGAATTAATATAAAATAAGTAATTTTAAGATTTATAGAATATTGGAAGATGAAAGGTTTTGAGAATTTTGCAAGAGGCAAAAAACGATTTTAGGATAGCTTTAAAGCTAGTGTAAAATGACGTTTGCTTCATCATTTTCAGGCCAAAAGGAATTAGGGGAAAGCATCTTGTTTTAAAATGCGGCTATGAATCATCTAAGAGGGGGAAGTGAAGTGGCAAACAAAGAATTGAAAAGAGGTTTAGAAGCACGTCATATTCAAATGATTGCTTTAGGCGGAACAATTGGTGTTGGTTTGTTTATGGGTTCAGCTAGCACGATTAAGTGGACAGGTCCGTCAGTAATGCTTGCCTATGCAATTGCAGGTATTTTTATCTTCTTCATCATGCGTGCCATGGGAGAAATGTTGTATATGGAGCCAAGTACAGGTTCATTTGCGACGTTTGGTCATAAGTATATTCACCCGTTAGCTGGTTATATGACAGCATGGAGTAACTGGTTCCAGTGGGTTATCGTTGGGATGTCAGAGATTATCGCAGTTGGAGCGTATATGCAATATTGGTTCCCAGGTCTACCGGCTTGGATACCAGGTGTGATTGCAATGGTTATTCTTGGTGCAGCTAACTTAATTTCTGTTAAGTCATTTGGTGAATTTGAATTTTGGTTTGCGATGATTAAAATCGTTACAATTTTATTAATGATTATTGCTGGATTTGGCCTTATTTTCTTCGGAATTGGTAATGGCGGAGAAGCGATTGGCATATCTAATCTTTGGTCAAATGGCGGTTTCTTTACAGGTGGTTTTTCAGGATTCTTCTTTGCATTATCACTTGTAGTTGGAGCATATCAAGGTGTGGAATTAATCGGGATTACTGCTGGTGAAGCGAAAAATCCGAAGAAGACACTTACAAGAGCGATTCAAAGTACAATTTGGCGTATTTTAATATTCTATATTGGTGCTATTTTCGTTATTGTAACTGTTTATCCGTGGGATCAATTAAGTACAATTGGTAGTCCGTTCGTGGCAACTTTTGCGAAGGTTGGTATTACGGCAGCTGCTGGACTTATTAACTTCGTTGTTATTACAGCGGCGATGTCTGGTTGTAATAGTGGTATTTATAGTGCTGGACGTATGCTGTATACGTTAGGTGTAAATGGACAAGCACCGAAATACTTTACGAAAATTTCTAGTAACGGTGTTCCATTATTTGGTACAGTTGGTGTAATAATTGGTTTAGCGGTTGGTGTAGTTTTAAGTTATATTGCGCCAAAAAACTTATTCGTATATGTGTATAGTGCGAGTGTACTTCCAGGTATGGTACCATGGTTCGTCATTTTAATTAGTCAAATTCGTTTTAGAAAAGAAAAAGGGGCAGAGATGAAAGATCATCCGTTCAAAATGCCATTTGCTCCTGTTACAAACTATTTAACGATTGCCTTTTTAATTATGGTATTAATTGGAATGTGGTTTAACGATGATACTCGTATCTCACTAGTTGTAGGTATTGTTTTCTTAGCTATCGTTACAATTAGTTTCTATGTTTTCGGAATAGGGAAGCGAGCGCCATTAGATACTCAAAATAATCAAGAGATTTCAAGTAAATAAAGAAGAGGCTGTTCATCTGGAACAGCCTTTTCTTATTGTTGTTATTTGTCGATAAATTGATATACCTTGTCGGATTATTGATATAATTTGATTTGTGATAGATATATTGGAAAAATCGTTGATATAATTTCACATACTATCTGTCACTATCATGATTAAAATTTCTCTAATACGATTTTTCCAATTGTACGTCCACTCTCAAGTAATGCATGTGCTTTCTTTAAGTTTTCAGCGTTAATTGGTGCTAATGTTTCATTTAAAGTGGTCTTTAAAATACCTTCATCTAATAATTCGCTCACTTTATTTAATAGTTCATGCTGCGTAATCATATCACCAGTTTCATACATCGGCTTTGTGAACATAAACTCCCAAACAAAGGTCGCACTTTTACTTTTTAGAATGCCCATTTCAAGAGGATGTTCATTTTCTACGATAGAGCAAATTTTACCTTGTGGTTTAATTACTTCACCTATACCATGCCAATGCTGATCTGTATTATTTAAGCAGAAAATATAATCTACATCGTTGAATCCAAGGCTTTGTAGTTGCTCTTTTAAAGGTTTATGATGGTTAATTGTATGGTGAGCTCCAAAGTTTTTCACCCATTCTATCGTTTCATCGCGAGACGCAGTTGCGATTACATTTAATCCAGCCCATTTCGCAAGCTGAATTGCGATTGAACCGACACCACCAGCTCCGCCGATAATTAAAATGTTTTTAAATGTATTTTCGCTTTTCTTAGCGTAATTAATGCCTAAACGCTCGAATAAACCTTCCCACGCCGTAATAGCTGTTAAAGGAATTGCGGCAGATTCAGTATCACTTAAAGTTTTAGGTTTTTTACCAACGATTCTTTCATCGACTAGGTGGTATTCACTATATGTACCTTGTTTCGTAATACTTCCAGCGTAAAACACTTCATCGCCTTCTTTAAATAACGTACAACCTTCGCCAGTTTGTACGACAACACCACTAGCATCCCAGCCAAGTATTTTCGCTACATCTTCTTTTTTATCTTTCGGAGAGCGAACTTTTGCATCAACTGGATTAACGGAAATCGCGTTAATTTTAACAAGTATATCTCTTCCTACGGCAACAGGTCTTTCAACTTCAATATCAATTAAACTGTTTTCTTCTTCAATAGGTAAGTATTCATGTAAACCAATTGCTTTCATTTGTAGTCCCTCCATTAAAGTAAGAATCATTTACTCCTTTATTATAGATGGTGAAATGCTGTTATGTAAAAAGTACATTTTTTTGTATGCTGGAATGAAAGAGTAGAAGGAGTTTATTTCTAAAAAGTAGAATTTTTTACTGTATTGTTTTATTCAAAACGAAATGTAAAGGTGGATACATAATGACGGTAAAGAAGCTTTATTTCGTACCAGCTGGTCGTTGTATGTTAGATTGTTCTTCTGTTAATAGTACGCTCACACCGGGGAATTTATTAAACTTACCAGTATGGTGTTATTTATTGGAGACAGAAGAAGGGCCAATTTTAGTAGATACAGGTATGCCAGAAAGTGCGGTTAATAATGAAAATTTATTTGATGGTACATTTGTTGAAGGGCAGATTTTACCGAAAATGACTGAAGAAGATAGAATCGTGAATATTTTAAAACGCGTTGGTTATGAGCCGGAAGACCTTATTTATATTATTAGTTCTCACTTGCATTTTGATCATGCAGGGGGAAATGGTGTTTTTACAAATACACCGATTATTGTGCAGCGTGCTGAATATGAGGCGGCGCAGCATAGCGAAGAATATATGAAAGAATGTATATTGCCGAATTTAAACTACAAAATCATTGAAGGCGATTATGAAGTCGTACCAGGAGTTCAATTATTGCATACACCAGGCCATACTCCAGGGCATCAATCACTATTCATTGAGACGGAAAACACTGGCCCAGTGTTATTAACGATTGATGCATCGTATACGAAAGAGAATTTTGAAGATGAAGTGCCGTTCGCGGGGGTTGATTCGGAATTAGCTTTATCTTCAATTAAGCGTTTAAAAGAAATTGTTAGCAAAGAGAACCCAATTGTTTTCTTTGGACATGATATAGAACAGGAAAAGAGCTGTAAAGTGTTCCCGGAATATATATAGTGCAAAAAGTCATGGGCTTACGTGCTCATGACTTTTTCGTTTAAATAATTTTTTTAAATAAGTTATAAACCTTTTTTGAGCTATCTTCATTTAATTGATAGTACGTAAGGTTTACATCATCAGGAGTATCTTGCTGAGCAATCATCACTTCGTTACTATGATGGTCAACTATCCATATGAAATATTTTTTATAAGTTCCATCTTCGAAAGTAATCCACATATCACAATCTATTAAATCTGATCCTTCTTCATCTAATGTTAATTTTCCTTTTTTTGCGGTATCCATACTATTAATAAACGTTTTTACTTCATCTGTTTTTGTAAGAAAGATATCCTTTTTTGTTTTAATTGACTCGACATGTATATCTTTTATTTCCTGTTTTCCTAAAAAGACAGGGGGCTCATTTGGGTCCCTTTGAGTTGAAATGATAGTAGCTTTCTTCTTTGGTTTATTTGCTGTATAGAAATCTTGAATAGATTTACCAGAGTTGAAAAACCATACGATTCCAAAAATAATCAATGCACTACCGAGCAGTAAAATGATTTTCTTAATAGAATATTCTCCTCTCTATTACTTCGTATGAAGAGCGTTTCTATTAATATATGATAGGTAAGCGTAAAGTATTATAACTGAACGTAGTTATGTTTCACAGTTTTTATCGGGCGATCTACGAGTAAATTGTAAGTGAGACCAATTAGTACGAAAATGCCACCGATAACTTTGCCCATTGAGAGTTCGTGGGACAAGATGAAATCAATGCTAGTCCCCGCAAATAATTGTCCAATAAAGATGAGTAACGTTAAATAAAATGCTGATATTTTAGGAGTAATATAGTTCGATAATGAAATGACGATAACGCCTACTAATCCGCCTAAGTAAACAGCGATAGGAATAGATTGTAACGTCTGCATTGGAATATATAATGAATCTGAACTGAAAATTAAAAATAATGTAGAGAAAAATAATCCAGTAATATAATTAAAAAACGTGCCTTCCCAATTTCCAATTTTCGCTGCTAAATTCGCGTTAATAATTCTAGCAACAACGATAGAAACACCAGCTAAAATAGCGATTGTAATATATAACATTTTCTTGCCTCCATTAATAAATTGTCATGATTATAATTCCGGAAGAGATGAAACATAATCCAATTAGTTTTTTCTTTTCAAACTTTGCAACTTTCATTCCTAATAAGCCGAAATGATCAATAACGATGGAAGCAATGGATTGACCAAGTAAACTTAATGCGATCGTAATAGAGGCACCAAGGACGGAGAAACTTATATTATTAAAAAGAACAGTGAATACCCCAATCGCTCCAGCACTATATAGAAAAAGTGGAATGCCTTTATCGAAACGAATTTTATTTTTGTTTATGATTAAAACGAAAATAACTGCAATTAAACCGACAAGGTGAATGACAACGCTTGCTGTGTACTTACCAATTAACTCAGATAAAATCCCGTTCAGTGGAAGCATAACGGCGATGAGCACACCAATAAAGACAGAAAGAAAGTTATACAATGTAATATCCCCTTTAATTTTCATATTTGTAATGACTGTATCATGCTGAAATTGTGTATTACTATGACATATGTCATAGTGGAAGAAGAAAATTTTGATTACAATGGGGATGAGTTGTAAAGGCGGGGGAACTATGAAGAAAGTATGTAATTCAATTAAATTAGCAGAGTATATGATACAAAATAATATTGACTCATTTTTTAGTAATGATATGAAACCGTATATGGAACTTATATTTTTTAAAAAGAATGAGTTTATTTGTAGAGAAAATGAAGAGATAGATTATTTATATTTTTTTGTTGAAGGAAAAGCGAAAGCGTTTAATACGTTAAGTAACGGGAAATCTGTATTGTTATGCTTTTATGATAGTTTGCAGCTGCTAGGGGATGTTGAGTTAATTCATTCTCAAAAGACTGCTTCAAACGTACAAGTGATGGCAGATTCATATTGTGTTGGTTTGCCTTTAGGGAAAGTGAGAAATCAACTATTTCATGATGCGAAATTTTTACGATGTATTTGCGGATCGTTAGCACATAAGTTAAATCGACTTTCAAAAAATAGTACAATTAATTTACTATATCCACTTGAAAACAGACTTGCAAGTTACATGTTAGCAGCAGGGGAACGAGCAGTGCAGCACGGAAATCGAATTGTATTTAGTGGGAATTTAACGGAAACAGCTGAATTGTTAGGAACGAGTTATCGGCATTTATTGCGCACATTAAATATTTTTTGTGATAAAGAGGTTATAAAAAAGAACAATGGTTGTTTTGAAGTAGTGAATGTGGATGTATTGAGGGAATTGGCGGCAGATGTTTATAAATAAGAGAGGATTATAAATGATTACACCTATATTTAGAGTTTTTGATGTTGAAAAAGCAAAGCTATTTTATTTGGATTTTTTAGGATTTAAAATGGATTGGGAACATCGTTATGAGGAACATATGCCATTATATATACAAATTTCGTTACATGATGCTGTAATGCATTTATCAGAACATCATGGAGATGCTTCGCCAGGCGGTGCGATTCGCGTCAAAATAGATAATGTAGAGGATTATCATTCTATATTATTGAATAAAGAATATGCTTATTCGAAGCCAAATATAGAAAAAACACCTTGGGATACAATCGAATTAACTGTAATTGATCCGTTTTCAAATAGAATCGTATTTTATGAGGAGAGATGGTAGAACCGGAAGGGATTAATATATAAATTTTTCAGAGATAGTGCAGTGTAATTACGTATTAAATAAATGGAATGAAGAGTAGTTCATAAAGTAGTGAACTGCTCTTTTTCATTTTGTTAAACAGATTGAATTATTGAAAAATAAATCGTATGATAAAACATATGAACAAATGAGCATATATTCATGTGAAATGAGAAGGAGGAAAAGGATGTTAGATGCAATTATCGTCGGAGCGGGTCAAGCTGGATTAATAATGGGAAATTACTTGAAGCAAGAAGGCTATAATTTTTTACTACTTGAGGCAGGAAACCGAATTGGTGATTCATGGAGAAACAGATATGATTCTTTACAGCTCTTCACACCGAGGGAATATAGTAGTTTACCAAGTATGATATTAAAAGGAGAAGGGAATGGATTTCCAAGTAAAGATGAAATTGCGACTTATTTAGAAGAATATGCAGGGCGTTTTCAGTTGCCGATACAATTGCAAACTGAAGTTTTAAAAATAAAGAAAGAAAAAGATATATTCGAATTACATACTTCTAAAGAAATATTACAATCAAAAAAAGTTATTATCGCATCAGGTGGTTTTCAGCAGCCATTCATTCCCTCATTTTCACAACATCTTTCATCACATATTTTTCAAGCACATTCATCACAATATAAATCACCATCACAAATCCCAAAGGGAAGAGTACTAGTAGTAGGTGGCGGAAATTCAGGAATGCAAATAGCAGTAGAACTTGCAAAAACTCATGAAGTTACGATGTCTATCAGTCATCCTTTAACATTTTTACCGTTACATCTTTTTAGAAAAAACATTTTTAATTGGTTAGAAAAATTAGGTTTATTGTATGCTGAAGTAAATACTAAGAGGGGAAAATGGTTTCAGAAGAGGAAGGATCCCATTTTCGGTTTTGAAGGTAAGAAACTTATCCGTAGTGGAGCAATTAAACTGCAGGAAAAAGTAGTAAGTGTATCAAGTAATAACATTATGTTTCAGAATGGTGATACATATAGTGCAGAAAGCATTATATGGTCAACTGGTTTTGCTCAAGATTATAAATGGATTGAAATAGAAAAGGCAGTGAATGAGAAAGGATTTCCTAATCATATAAAGGGAATCAGTCCAGTAAAAGGATTGTATTATATCGGTTTACCATGGCAATCTCAAAGGGGTTCCGCACTTATTTGTGGTGTAGGAAAGGATGCAGCGTATGTACTTTCTGAAATCAAAAAAATAGATCAGTAGCAAGAACTACTGATCATCCATATGTACATGAATTAGGAGAGGTCAAACATTTATTAACTTTATTATAATAGATTTTTATGGAATTAAAAACTGAAAATTCTAATTTCATGTTGAGAAAGTTTTTTGTATCGAAATATATGAAAAAATAGGGATTTTTATTAAAAGAGAAAATGATATTTATATTTTAGTAAATTATGATATAGTCTAAATAAGTTTTTTCTATAAATGTAATTATTTTCATTGTAGTTTCGTTTATATGAGGGAAGGAGAAGTAATTATGAAGTTTGACGATCAACGCTTACTAGGAGTCCGATTAGGTTCTGTACTTGTGACAGAGGAAAATCAATATTTAGTAATTAAGAAAAAAGATCATTATGCACTATTAAATATACATAATTTAGAATGCACTCATGTTGAAGTGCAGTTAGAACATTTGGAAGAAATGTTGCGGGAAGATTTCCAAGAAAGTATAACGGAAATTATCGCACCAGAACATATAAAAATTGTTGCGAAAAATGTTATATAGGTAAAGAAGCTGGAAGGAACAGCTTCTTTATTTTCATTATAAGGATAACGTTTTTACAACCTCACCAATGATCCCTTCCATTTGATGAACACCTAAATCGGAATTGGTCATAATAACAGCACCATTCCCGCAGTATGGATAACAAACCATCATACATTGAAATCCAACGCCCCATCCGAGTGAATAAACCTGTAATTCTTCATTAGGATCATCTAGAAAAACACCTAATCCAGTCCATTTTGAGCAACCTTGAGGAGAAATCATGTCTATTACTAATTTTTGAGAAAGTTTTAGTTTGCCCTTTCCTTGTAAGGAATGAATGATTTCAATAACTAAAGCTGATAAGTCAGTTGGTGTTGTCCAAATACCTGAAGCAGCTGCGAATGGATAAAATGGATACTTCTCATTTGTTACAGTTCTATCTTTATTATGTCCGCAAGCAAAAACATCGGTTTTATCTATGTCTTTTGGAGAGAAAAGTGTACTATTTTTCATTTGTAGTGGCTGGAAGATGTGTTCTTCTAATAACTGACTAAATGATCTTCCTGTAATATCTTCAAGTAGTAGTTCGGTTATACAAAAGCCTGCGTCTGAGTAGTGAAATTCACTTTCTGGTTTATAAGTTACCTCTATAGGTACGGGGCAATATAGTGTTTTACCGGAAAGGAGCTCAGACATATTAGGTAAGCCTTTTGCAGGTGTATAATGTTCAAAACCATTAGGTGGATCAATGAGTCCAGATTGATGGCTTAATAAGTTTCTCAAAGTGATGCTTTTTTGTGAAGTAAATAGATTAGTAGGGATGTTCCAAGATGTGAGTTTATCATTTACGTTTTCATCTAAATATACGATACCTTGCTCTGATAATGTTAGTACGAGCATTGTAGTGATGAATTTGCTGATAGAACAAGAATTAAAGAGAGAATTTGTAGTAACAGCTCTAGTTGTTCCAGCTTCAAGTGTTCCAAGAGCAGTCGCTTCATCTAGTTTGCCATTACATATAACAGCGAGGCTTAAACCTGCAACGGAATATTGGTTCATTTTCTCGTATATATTGCTAATTTTTAAGTTCATGGTGACTCCTTTCTTTAAAGACAGAATATTATTTTTATTATACAGTAGTAAAAAAAAGAAAACACTTCGTCATTCACCAATGAAGTGTTTTCTTTTTTAGTTAGTTTGAAGTGAACTTTTGAAAAAATTTGTCTCGGTACATGTACATAACCCATGAGATTGTTATTAAAGAAATGATGATTTGTTTGTTTTTAATTGGTTCATTGAAAACAAGCCAACTAACTATAACTATATCAAATAATAAATGTAGCACGATTGAAAGAACTACAAATTGAAGTAACGTATTTAAAAATCTTTTCATAAAGTGTCCCCTTAAAATAATCGGTTTTATTAACAGTTTGATATAGTGGTATTATACAGTAAATGGTTCATGTGGTAAAATTTACATAAGTTAGTGGAATAAAACAAATGAAAGTTAGTAAGGGGGAACATTTATGGAATTCTGGATGGTTATACCGATAGTAGCCTTTGGTTTCATTTATATCGCTGAAAAATTAGCTACAATTGAAAAGAAAAATGATGCGCGTTTAAAGAGAATTGAAGATAGATTACAATTAATTACGAAAGAAATGGGAATTGTAGAAAGAGAACCTGAAATTAATAAAGAACTACGCCAGCTTGTAGAAGAAGGCAAAAAAGTTACAGCAGTTAAGAGAGTAAGAGAAGCTTTTGGTTTTTCCTTACTAGAAGCGAAGCAATATGTTGATAAATTATAAAAAAGATCATCCATTTGGGTGATCTTTTTTACTGCACCATGCGTGTATTTACATAAGCCGCGATTATAAAGCGTTCATTTATATGGAACAAACATTTAAGATGAATTGTCTAATATAGGTAATAACTATTTAGCTTGAAGGAAAGGGTTGATAACATGAAAAAGAATACGTTGTTAAAAGTAGGATTATGTGTAGGTTTACTAGGAACAATTCAATTTGTTAGCACAATTTCTTCTGTACAAGCATCACAAAAGGTAGAGAAAACAGTAATAAAAAATGAGACGGGAACCATTTCAATATCTCAGTTAAACAAGAATGTATGGGTTCATACGGAGTTAGGTTTTTTTAATGGAGAAGCAGTTCCTTCGAACGGTCTAGTTCTTAATATTGCTAAAGGGTTAGTACTTGTTGATTCTTCTTGGGATGACAAATTAACGAAGGAACTAATAGAAATGGTAGAAAAGAAATTTCAGAAGCGCGTAACGGATGTCATTATTACACATGCGCACGCTGATCGAATTGGCGGAATAAAAACGTTGAAAGAAAGAGGCATTAAAGCGCATAGTACAGCATTAACCGCAGAACTAGCAAAGAAAAGTGGATATGAAGAGCCGCTTGGAGATTTACAAACAATTACGAGTTTGAAGTTTGGCAATACAAAAGTAGAAACGTTCTATCCAGGGAAAGGACATACAGAAGATAATATTGTTGTTTGGTTGCCACAATATAAAATTTTAGCTGGAGGCTGTTTAGTGAAATCTGCGGAAGCAAAAGATTTAGGAAATGTTGCGGATGCGCACGTAAATGAATGGTCCACATCGATTGAGAATATGCTGAAGCGATATAGAAATATAAGTTCGGTAGTACCTGGTCATGGAGAAGTAGGAGACAGGGGATTACTTTTACATACATTGGATTTATTAAAATAAGAAATTGTAGAAATACAAAAGAGAGGAGAAATAATTTTCTCCTCTCTTTCTTCTAACTATATTTAAATGCTGAATCTGTTGATTACGTCAGCATATATTACTGAGATTTTAATTCCAAGTATACAAATACTAGTACTGTCATAATTGCTATAACAACGTAAGTAGCATCAAGCATTATAAGTGTTTTTAAAGTTTCAGTCATCGTAATTCACCCCTGTTATAAAAATATAACATGATCTTTTTATTGATTAGATAAGAGATCATAAAGATAAAATGTATATGAAATTTCTTAAGTAGCTTCTATATAAATATATCATATAAATAATGTAAGTAATGTTAAGATAATGTAAATGTATTGTAAATAAAAAGGTTTACAATAAAGACTTTAATAAAAAATGATACTTCCTTAAAATGAAAAATACGCTATTCTTTCTATTGAATGATAGAAAGAATAGCGTATTTGTATGTCTATTTTCATATGTGATGAATTGCAACTATTTGTATAAGGAATTCAAAAATTTTTTCGTTGTATATATTTCTCCAAATTAATTATTTAGCTATTTAAAAGTATTGAAAGATGTGTGCACACTAATGTATGTTTTTTTAGTGTCAATAAAAATATTATGTCAACAATATGAGCTGTCACAAATCTTTATATATTATTGTGATTGAAATCACATCACTTTTTTTCAATGGGTATTATGCTTAAGGTGTAATGAATGATTGGGAGAGGGTGGGATGATATGTTTTGTTATCAATGTGAACAAACGCCAACAGGCGGATGTAAAGTAATGGGTGTGTGTGGCAAGAATGAAACGATTGCGAGTTTACAAGATACGATTGTGTTTGGGCTAAAAGGAATTGCAGCTTATCGCACACATGCTGCTCAGCTAGGGTATACGGATGCATTTGTAGATGCTACAACACAAGAAGCTTTATATATGACATTAACAAATTCTAACTTTAACGAACAAGAGCATATTGATATGGCTATGAAAGTGGGGAAATCAGCTTTACGGGTGATGGAATTATTAGATGAGGCACATACGAATCATTTTGGTGTGCCAGAGCCTGTACAAATTACACAAAATCGTGTAGAAGGTAAAGCAATTGTAGTTACGGGTCATAATTTATTTGCACTAGAAGAACTATTAAAGCAAACAGAAGGAAAAGACATTAATATTTATACACATTCTGAAATGCTACCAGCACACGGATATCCGCAGCTGAAAAAATATAAACATTTAAAAGGAAACATCGGCAAGGCATGGTATGATCAAAGACGCCTTTTTGAAACATTTACTGGTGCCATATTAGCGACAACGAACTGTGTTATGCCAATTAAAGGATCATACGCTGATCGATTCTTTTCATATGATATTGCAGGTTTAGAAGGTGTACAAAAAATTGAAAATGATGATTTTACACCATTGATTCAAAAAGCACTAGAACTTCCAGAAGTACATATGGAGTCGGAAGAACAGTTAGTGACAGGGTTTCATCATAATACAGTATTGTCATTAGCTCCAGAAATTATTGATGCAGTAAAAGAAGGGAAAATAAAGCGTTTCTTTGTTATCGCCGGTTGTGATGCACCGGGAAAAGGCGGAGAATATTATCGTGAATTAGCAACGTCACTTCCACCAGAAACGGTTATTTTAACAACTTCTTGCGGGAAATTCCGCTTTAATGATGTGGATTACGGTGTTGTACCTGGTACGGAAATTCCTCGTTACATTGATTTAGGACAGTGCAATAATTCCATTTCTACAGTGAAAATAGCAGCTACATTAGCTGATGCTTTCCAATGTGAAGTGAATGAATTGCCAGTAAGTATTGTGCTATCATGGTTTGAACAAAAAGCGGTTGCCATTTTACTCGGGCTATTTAGTCTTGGGATTCAAGATATTCGCATCGGTCCAAAGGCTCCTGAATTTATTTCACCTGGCGTGCTTGATGTGTTACAAGAAACATTTGGTTTAAGACTAATTACAAATGCAGCAGAAGACATGGCTATGATGTTATCGTAACGGAAAAGATGTTTTCACTTAATTGTGGCTTTATAAATCATTTGTATGTGTGTGAGTAAACGTACATACAAATGATTATTAATAAAGAAAATCTGCTATATCTATAAATTTTATAAAGCTTTTAAAGTGTAACCTCACATGCCCATCACCTTAAGATTTTAAGTATCCCCAAAACGAAATTTCCACATGAATATCTATAATTTCACCTCTTTTTCATTTGATTTGAAAATAAGCTTTCTATTTTTAAAAACCAACGATACCACCTCAAATTAAATGAATAAAATCCATTCATTTATTAGGAAAATGGATTGAAAATAATAAGGTAGACTAAAAAGTAAAATATTATTTATGATAATCATTCTTTTATAAAATTCAAATTGGAAATAGCCCTACTCATTTTCAAAATGGAGGGGCTTTTTTTACTGTAAAATCAATATCTGCAGCTTATTTTTGTTGAAAAAATTCTCATTCTCATTCTTATTTTGATAGTGATATGGGTACATATACATGCCCATCAATCTTTTATTATGAAGTGGCCCTTGAATATATTGTTTTTTATTGACAGACATAAAAATGATTTATTTGTCGTATTGATAATTTATAGACGTTATAATAAAATGTTTATGTATGTGTAAACTTAATTTATTTTTGTTTGGTTTTATTGGGAGTTTAGGCAGTGTTAATAACAATAAAATAATGGATATATCACCTGCAAAAAGAATGAAACCAATACGGAGAAGATGATTTCGTTAAAAATTCGAAAAATAAGCGTTATTAGCTCATGAAGAAAAATGACTAGAAAAATTACAAGCATATGGAAAATAGGGTTATACAAAAAGTCCTAAAGGGGGACGGAATTATGGAGAAAAGAAAGTATTCAGTAACACCACAAGATCGAATGAATTATGTATTAGGTCTTTATTCTGCAGACCAACAAATTAATGCAGTTCTTTATTTTCCTGTAGGTATATCAAAGGAAATACTTGAAGAATCAGTAAGGATAACGTTGCAATTGCAACCAGTTTTGAACAGCCGGTTTGTAGAAAATGATATTCCTT
Organism: Bacillus cereus group sp. N31; assembly: GCF_016483245.1. Classification (NCBI taxonomy): domain Bacteria; kingdom Bacillati; phylum Bacillota; class Bacilli; order Caryophanales; family Bacillaceae; genus Bacillus; species Bacillus cereus group sp. N31. Next base: position 87,994 of record NZ_JAEHCH010000004.1, read on the forward strand.
ACTGGGAGGAACATTCATCTGACACTAACTCATCTATTTGCTTTTTTGCAGAAGGAAATAATCAAGAACTTGAAATAATGGCAATAGATTTTATTAAGGAACCTGGTGATCGTATTCAGGGGCCTATGGTTCAAACGAAATTATTACGGGGCACTACAACAGATATGTTAGTTGTGAAATTGTCTCATCTATGTTCAGATGGTGCAGGAGTCAAGGAATATATTAAATTGCTTGGAACAATATATACGCACCTTTCATTGGGACGGTCTAAGAAGCAAATTATAAAGGAATTTGATGAGGGAAATGAGAGTTGTCGAGATCAATCACATGTATTCAAATACGCTGGAATATCGGACATAAAAAGTGCGTATCGTCCTAACCAAGAACAACAGGCATCGTTATGGTCTTTTCCATCTCAACCTAACAAAAATAAATTCCCCCAAATGTCCGTACGGCGATTGAGCCATAAGCAAACTCTACGTTTAACCCAATGGACAAAAGCACAACAGGTTACCTTGAATGATGTAATCATGACTGCATACTTCCGAGCTTTATCACATTTCACTGTGTATGCAGAACCTCGCACTGCAGAAAAAATGATTGGCTTGACAATTGATTTACGTCGATATCTGCCTAATAATACAACTGGTGCTATTTGCAACTTATCCGGTATGGAAATGCCAGTGATTAAAATGGAAGACGATGAAACATTTAAGCAGACTCTTGTTCGAGTTAAACAATCAATGGATAAAATAAAGTCTCAAAATCCAGGTCTTTCTTCAGCAGCAGGAATGGAGCTACTGGCAGAAATGAAGCTATCTACAGTGAAGGAAATGTATAATCAGCAATATGAACAGGCTGTACAGATGGAGATGGCGTTGCCATTACTGACAAATTTGGGAGTGATCGCTGAGGAACCTATTCAGTTTGGTCAAATTCAAGCTGAGGACGGGTATATGGCATCACCTATTATGTATGCACCATTCTTTTCAATGGGAGCAAGCTCTTATAATGGAAGACTTACATTTACGATCGGTTATCATGCGCCGGATACATCAAAAGAAAAGGTAGAAAAATTTTTAGGTAGTGTTGCTAATCAACTATCAGCAATAAAATAAAAGAGAATATAGAGAACAAATTTCTAACAGAATTATATTTTAGGGGCTCGTATCATGTACGGATAATCTCTGGAAATTTTCTCTGATCGCAATTGCCTTTATACTTTATATGCAATGGGAATGGTAGTGAGAAACAATTTGTATCGTGAAAAAACAAGATATATCGGTATGAAAACAATAAAACAGAGCTGATTTAAATTACACTTTGAATCAGCTCTGTTTTGCTAGTGTGATGGTCCTTACAACAAAAAAAGTAGGCAGTATCCAGTTAGGGTAAAGCGGATTTTTATTTTTTTTGAAAATAAAGTTGACTCCACAACTACTTAGTCATACAATGTAGATGTAATAAGTAATACTGAATAGTGTAGTTTTACTCAAAAACTATTCAGTAAAAAATTCGCCTTAGTACTCTGTGATACTGAATATAAGTCAGACAGAATAGGGGGTAAAGGAGGATCAGGACATGGAAAATTTAACTGAAATGCTGAAAGGTTCACTGGAAGGGTGTGTATTGGAAATCATCAGTCGCCGTGAAACGTATGGCTATGAGATTACCCGCCACCTGAATGATCTTGGGTTTACCGAAGTTGTGGAAGGTACGGTGTATACTATCCTTGTACGATTAGAGAAGAAAAAGCTTGTGAATATTGAAAAGAAACCATCAGATATGGGACCGCCTCGTAAGTTTTATTCATTAAATGAAGAAGGCCGCCAGGAGCTTGAATTGTTTTGGGAAAAATGGGATTTTGTATCGTCAAAAATTAACGTCTTGAAGTCAAAATAGGTTCATAAGATAAAATGTTCCGGCCGATACTTTGAAAATTTCTTGTTCGGTTTTATAAAAAAGGAGGAAAATAAGATGTTAGAAATGTTTAAAAAGTTAATTGGTGATAAAAAAGAGTACAAAATGATGATGGCCCGAGTGGAGGCTCTGCCAGAGGACTACCAATTTGTATTCAAGAAAATTCAAAACTACATGTGGAATTTCTCAGCGGGTAACGGGATGGATATGTTACACATACAGTATGAATTAATCGATTTGTTTGAAGCTGGTGCAGCAGAAGGAAGACAAGTGCTTGACATTACTGGGGATGACGTGGCTTCCTTTGCTGACGAACTAGTGGCAAATGCTAAAACTTACGTCTCCAAGTATCGTGAAGATTTGAATGAAAGTATTATGAAGAAATTGAGAAAAAAATAAATGGAATAAGTAATACCGACTGATTAGCTGGTTACACATATGAATTGCCACCATAGCTATTCAGTTATATTTTTAGCTCGGTACTAAGTGATACAGAGTATCGGTGGTACTAAATAGATAGAGGTAAATAACTTATCTTCGCAAAACATTTTTATAGGGAGGAAAAAAGTATGAGTAATGCAGCGATTTCTATAAAAGGCTTGAAAAAATCCTTTAAAGACAAGGAAGTTTTAAAAGGGGTAGATTTTGAGGTGCAGCGTGGAGAAATTTTCGCGCTGCTAGGGTCAAATGGAGCGGGAAAGACAACAACGGTCAACATCCTTTCGACGCTAATGAAGCAAGATGGCGGTGAGGTAAGCATTTGCGGATTTGATGTACAGCGTCAACCAGATCATGTGCGTCAAAGTATCAGTTTGACAGGGCAGTTCGCAGCTTTAGACGGTATGCTCACTGGGAGAGAAAACTTGATAATGATTGCTAGGCTACGTGGTGTTTCCAATCCCGCTCAAGTTGCTGACAATCTACTTGCAAGATTTAGCCTGACTGATGCGGCAAACCAAAGGGCAGATCAGTATTCAGGCGGGATGAAGCGCCGGCTTGATATCGCGATGAGTTTGATCGGGGCACCAGCAGTTATTTTTCTTGACGAACCAACGACTGGACTTGATCCTGAAGCGCGAATCGAAGTGTGGGATACAGTCAAGGAACTTGCCGGTAGCGGCACAACGATCTTGCTTACGACCCAGTACTTGGAAGAAGCCGAACAACTAGCAGACCGTATCGCTATTTTGCATGGCGGAAAAATTATTACGACAGGTACTCTTGCTGAACTAAAAGAGATGTTCCCACCGGCAAAAGTGGAGTATATCGAGAAGCAACCGACATTGGAAGAAATATTCCTTGCGATCATTGGCAAAAAGGAGGAGATGTAAATGAAAAGTAAAACAGGTGTATTACTAGGTCGTTTAATGCGTAACATTATGCGCAGCCCGGATACAATTATTACAGTAGCGATTACGCCGATTATGATGATGCTATTATTTGTCTACGTGTTTGGCGGTGCAATAAAAACAGGAACGGAAAACTACGTTAATTATCTATTGCCGGGAATTTTGCTAATGGCTATCGCATCCGGTGTAGCTTACACTTCTGTGCGACTCTTTACGGATGTAAAGAGTGGGCTGATGGCACGTTTCATTACGATGCCTATTAAGCGCTCATCGATATTGTGGGCTCACGTTCTAACCTCTCTTGTTGCTAATGTACTTACTATCGTTGTAGTTATTCTTGTTGCACTCTTAATGGGTTTCCGTTCTAGTGCTAATATTCTAGAGTGGCTCGCGGTAGCTGGGATACTTGGGATGTTTACGCTGGCGCTAACATGGCTAGCTATCATTCCAGGATTGAAAGCGAAGTCTATGGAAGGAGCGACTGCTTACTCGTACCCGCTAGTTTTTCTTCCATTTATTAGTTCGGCTTTCGTACCTACCGAAACGATGCCAAAAATTGTTCGTGTGTTTGCGGAGAATCAGCCTGTAACTTCAATCGTGAATGCGATTCGTGCTCTTTTATATGAAGGAACTGTTGGAAACGATATTTGGATTGCGCTCGCTTGGTGCGTCGGAATTATGGTTATTGCTTACTTCTTTGCTAGTAAAGCATTTAAACGTCAGTTAGGGTAAGTGAATTAAATCTTCCGAAATAATATATAAATTATTTCGGAAGATTTTCTCTGCTTTAATAATTCATTCATACTTCGCTTAATTGTAGTAGTTTTAAAGTAAATAGAAGAATAATAAATCGAATACACATGCCTGGAAATATGGTATGTTAACACTTAACTAAAATGACCTGTTAATAAACAGAATATTCCGTGTAAATATAGAGGTTATTGTTATGATGTGTTATATTTATACTTATAAGGTATATAATGTATATATTAATCGTTTAGGGGATGAAAAAGGGAGAGGTTCAAATGAAATGGTATTTATATACTCTCAAAAACTATGCGAAATTTAGCGGGAGAGCTCCGAGAAAAGAGTACTGGATTTTTACTTTATTTAATAAGGTTACGTTTTGGTCATTAATATATTTGGCCTCTTATTTTTCGTCTGCCTTTTACTTAAGAGCCAATATTACCTTGCTATATATAGCAATTTTTATCGTTCCTACTCTGGCAGTGGAAGCCCGTCGATTACATGATAGTGGAAAAACAGGATGGTGGCAGCTATTAAATTTGGTGCCATTTGGAGGAGCGGTTCTACTTGTGTTTTGTATCATTGAAAGTGATGAAGGTGAGAATAAGTATGGACCAAATCCACATTCAAATCTTAAACAAGCAATTTAATGTGTTTATAGAAAACTCTAATATAAAAGGTATGAACTAAAAGTTAGTTCATACCTTTTTTGTTGTATTATTCATAAAAGCCTCGTTCAGTAGCGATCGCTTAAACTCAATATTTTGAGGTTTAACTGATCACTGCTTATGGGGAATATAAACATAATCGCTTTTGTAAATCGTTTAATACTTCTTCAGGCATTTCCCTTATTGTAATATCCTTCCCTAGAAAAAGCAGCCAATTTATTATTTCCGTCACTTCATCGGGATTATTAACATTGATAAAAGTTTTTAAAATGGCTGTGGATTGGTAAGGATTAGTATAGGATATTGAAATTTTTAAAGGATGGTATTTTTTGAACTGTGCAATTGCTGTCGGACCAAGTTCAAGTACAAGGTTAATTGCTTCAGCCTTCTTACTTAGTTTTTCTAAAATCTTTTTCTTATTGAGCCTTTTATTCGTCTTGTATGGTTCGATATTGATGAGATTATCGACAGAAAACATCAACTTCTTTTCTTCTTTTAAGTCAAATCCTTCAATAATCCAATGGCTTTTTTCTTGATAAAGGTGTAATAGATAAATTGGATAAGACTTAATTTCTTCATCTTCTTTAATGGTAATCAATAAATGGTTATCCAAAAGAAGGATTTGAATGAGTTTTTCTAACATAGGATGGGGGAGATCAGAAAGCTCAAGTAGATCGGGATTATGAGGATTAGTTCCTTGGAACAGCAAGAGTTGATTTAAAAGAACAAGGTCATCCTGCTGGGTTTCTGAGATGAGCCCTAGTAGTTTTTCGGCTAAAGATTGACGACTCTTTAGGTAGGGAAGTTGTTGATTCCTCGTAGCCATAAAGGCAATAAAAAGAGCTTTCACTTCATTATCAGTAAAGCGAACAACGGGCAGGATAGAATTATGCATAACAAAATATCCACCCGTTCTCCCAACTTCAGCAACAAGTGGCATTCCCATAGCTTCAATTTCTCTAATGTCTCTAATAGCTGTCGATCGTGATATGTTAAATTCTCGTATGATTTCAGAAATTGTAAAGTGGGAGCGGTTGTTGATATATCGCATAATTGTATTAATCCGTTCAATTTTTTTCATTTTGGTCTCCTAAACAGTATCATTTTTTGACATGGTTTAAAGATATTATAAATGTATCAGATGAAAAGATAAATCGTTTGATTAATAAAAAAAGAGGAAGGTTTTGCATATGAAAAATTATACTATAGAAGAAAAAGATAGCTTTATTGTGTTAGGTATTGGAACTGAAATTAAGAGTGAATACACAGACTTTGCTGGAATAAATAAAGAAAAGGAAGACTTTTGGTCGGCTGTTAAAGAAGATGGAAGGCTGGACACTTTAAAAGCTTTAGCGACAAATGAATACATTTTTTCTGTGAGCGAAGCGGTGAATAACAAAATGATGTATTATGCGGGTGTCATGACAGAAGCACAAATAGAAGAAGAATCTAGAGTAATCCAGTTTCCGAGGGGAGAATACTTAGTAGTAAAAGGGGAAGACAAAACAGCTGAAGAGTTAAGTAATAAGTTGACTGGCATCGCCTTCGGTCAAGCTTTACCAGATGCAAATGAGTTTGCTTATGTTGGTGGACCAAATACGACGGTTGAGATGGGGAAAAGAAACGGCTTAGTGTTTGGTGAAATGTGGATTCCAGTTGTTAGGAAGTAAAGTGATAAAAGGTACGAATATGGGAAGTAGAGGCTAACAGTCTTGGATTGTTGGCCTTTTTAACATGAATATAATATTCATATGCTGCTACACAGTATGTTCTGATAAAATGGAATAAAAGGGAATTACTGTAAGGTGGTGGTGGGGTGAATAAAAAAAGACTATTTGAGCTATTCATAGTAACGTTTGTTTTTCTATTCCTTCATGTAAGTACATTTACAAATGAGAAGTTTAACGATAAATTGGGTGCATTTACTTACATTTTTCTATTTCTTATGGTTTATATTTATGCTTTATTTATAGACCGGTATTTTGGTGATATACAATAGTGGGTTCGAAATATCACATGTTGCTTTGCTTTATTCGTAGTGCTATGGATAGGGTACTTTTAAATCCTTACTTAAGAGAATGAGAAGTATGTGATTACAATACATTCGATCCAATAATATTACTTAGCTGCATCGGTTTATATTAATCTTTTCTCTCCTCAATCATGATAAAATGTACAATAGGAAATTTTATGTAAGATAAAGAAGGAAGGTTTATGGTGAGCTTGAGTACTTTGCTAGCTTGTGCGCTTGTTTCACTTAGTATGGTTTGTTCACCTGGGCCTATTTTGATTTATCTTATTTCTCGTTCCATTACGCAGGGGCGTGTGGCAGGATTTATTTTTTTTATTGAGCATCATGCTTGGATTTGTAATTCATATAAATGAAGCAACTTTAGTATTTACTCAAAAATCCATTGTCTATGAAACAACTAGATTTGTAAATTGCTTTAATAGACAGATGTCTATTGTATTTTTTTGCGGCAAGATTAAATAGCTTTTTTGTTACTTTACAATAAAGTATACTTAATATCAGTAATTCATGTAATTAGGAGTGGTTTCTATATTTAGAGAAAATACAAAAAGGATACTTCTGTCATTAGTAACAAATCCAATACTAATAATTGTATACGGGATTTTTTGTTATGAGTTGGCCTTATACTGTAAGTACGGAAGAATGAATTATAATATTTACATTTTGTTATTATGTGTAGTACTTTTTATATCCATAACTACATTTACTACAATGCAGGTGATAAAAAATAGAGAATATGAATCTAAAAAATTAACTAATTCAATAGCATGGAGATCCATTTTTATTATCATTATTGTTGCAATTACATCATTTTATGGGATGCAGATTTATAAAAGTGCAATAAATTACAATGGTAAATTGGCATGGTTTATAGAAAAGTTAAAACATGAAAGGTCAATTAAACTTAAACATAATAATATATATAAATCTGGAGTAGAAGGTATTTTTGAAGATATAAATAAAAAATATCCTTTGCCAAAGAAATTGTATATGGCAACTGATTTTGATCTTACATTTCATTCAGATGGAACAATCACAGCGTTTGATACATTTGTTTATGGGAAAAATGTTGATGGGAAAGAAGAAACTTATTTAATCTCTTATAATAAGAAGAAATCAGAAGATATTACTATAATACGAGACGGATACGCAAAGCCTGATTATAATGATGATAAATTAGTAGAACCTTTAATTAAAACGGTTAAGGCGATTCCAGTTAAGCAAACGGTTAGAAAATGGAATGAAAGTAAGTATGGGTTGATTTATTATGGGAAAAGAAATTGGGGATCCAATACAGAGGGAATTATTAATATTACTGAGGATGGTAAGGGGCAGAGTCTTAAAGAAGAAGCTTCTGATATCATTGGATATACTGTATCTATATTTGTCCCTGGAAAAGAGCAAGAACTAGTCCCTGCTAGATATAATTTAATAAGTGACGCAAGTTGGAGTAAATCAAAGACGCCTCCAAATGAAGATAGGCTTAAAGAGAAGAAACAACAAGATTTAAAGAATGAAAAAGAACAGTTTTTCCTATCAAAAGAAGTTGGTTATAAGCTAAATATGACGGATAAAGCATTAGGGAGCGCCTTTTATTCATTAAGCAAGACTAGTGATGAAGGGAAAACATGGGAGGTTATCAATCCAGACCCATTTAATGGGGGGATTGGTAGTGTATCAGGAATCACTTTTATAAATGATAAACTTGGGTTTTTAGGAGCAATTAGGCCTTCTGGTAATGAAGGAGAGTTATATCGCACAGATGATGGGGGAGTATCTTTCAAAAAGGTAGAATATCCGCCGCATGAAGTGAAATTAGATCATACACAGTCCACAATAAGTCCTTTTGATTCTCCTAGTATGCCATATGAGAAAGATGGGGTTTTTAATATGTTAGTTGGACAAGGGCAGATGGAGACTACAATGGCGATAGTAGTGCACTTTATCAATCAAAAGATAACGGAGAGACATGGGAATTTGTAGAAGAAGTGAAAAAGAAATAATCAGAATGTCTTTTTGAAAAATAAGGTAACTACTCAGCTATACATTTCATTTAGAAGTTTGGTAAGGAGTATAATTCCAGCCATGAAGATAAAAATGGACCTATACCTCGCTGCCTTTCTTTGTTTTATTTCTTATGCTTACTATCAACGCTATATTTATAGAAAGGTATTTTGGTGATATACAAAAGTGGATTCGAATTATTACATGTTGCTTTTCTTTATTCGTAGTAGTTTTAGTAGCTCTATGGAAAGGTTACTTTTAGTCCTTACTTAAGAGAATGAGAAATATGTGATTACACTATACTCGATTCGATAATATTACTTAGCTGCATCGGTTTATATTAATCTTTTCTCCCCTCAATCATGATAAAATGTACAATAGGAAATTTTATGTAACGTAAAGGGGGAAGATTCATGGTCAGCTTTAGTACTTTGCTAGCTTTTGCACTTGTTTCACTTAGCATGGTTTGTTCACCTGGTCCTAATATGATTTATCTCATCTCTCGTTCCATTACGCAAGGACGTATGGCAGGATTTATTTCTCTCTTGGGCATTATGCTCGGATTTGTAATTTATATAATCGCAACAATGTTTGGACTTACAGTTCTTTTCCTTGCTGTTCCTGCTGTCTATGAAGCAGTAAAGTGGGCAGGTGCCGCTTATTTACTTTGGCTAGCTTGGAATTCGATTAAACCTGGTGCTACATCTATTATGGAACCTCGTACTATTTCTAATGAACCACCACGGAAATTATTTCTAATGGGACTCATGACCAATCTTCTGAATCCAAAGATTGCAATTTTGTATGTATCACTGCTACCTCAATTTGAAGATCCTGAGAAGGGATCGTTGCTTCTACAAGGTGCAGTTTTGGGCCTTACGCAAATTACTGTTAGCTTTATCGTCAACCTCCTAATTGTATTTACAGCAAGTAAAGTTGCCAAATGGTTTGGCACACGCCCAACGTGGCTACGAGTGCAACGTTGGCTTATGGCAAGCGTCTTGACAGGTCTTGCTGTACGTCTTGCTTTTGAACGTCGACAGTAAGAGCCTCTTTACCTTCAGTTTCTATAATATAACCTAATAAATATTAATATAATTTATGTATAGTAGGTATTTACCTTATAAAATAAGGGGGATATTATGACTGAGACAAACGAATCTTCAGGAGTCAATTTGAAAAAAGATGTGAAATTTTCTATTATAATCCCTGCACATAATGAAGAAAAGTACATTAGAAAATGTTTGGATTCAATTGCAAAGGCATCAGAGGCATATAAAGAGCAAACGGAAGTTATAGTTGTTTTAAATCGTTGCACAGATAAAACAGAGGAAATAGCAAAATCTTATAATTGTATTACATTGAAAAATAACGATAAAAATTTATCTAAAATTCGAAATGCAGGGGCTAAAATGGCTAGTGGAGAAATAATCGTTACTATAGACGCTGATACGATAATGACAGAGTCTATGTTGTCTAATGTAGATAAATATTTAGCTTCAGGTAAATATATTGGTGGTGGGGTGAATGGGAAGTTTGAAAGAATATCTTTAGGAATATTTCTCTCTGCAATGTTAATAATAATCCCCTTACTTTTTAAGTACGGAGCTATATCTGTAGGGATTTTTTGGTGCTATAAAAAAGACTTTATGGCAATCAACGGATTTAATGAAAACATGCTTATGGCAGAAGATGCAGATTTCGCTAAACGGTTAAAAGAATGGGGAAAGAAAAATAATAAGAAATTCGGTACTATTAAAAATGGAATGATAACTTCATGCAGGAGATTTGATACATATGGAGACTGGGCCTTACTTAAAAACCCAAAAGTAATATTAGCTTATCTAAAAGGAAATGATAGAAAATCTGCAGATAAGACATATTATGATAATCAAGAAAGGTAACGCTTGAAATAGTGAGAACAGTTGATTGTCTAATATATAATGAGAGCACAACTGAATTTAATAGATACTACAAAAAAACCATCAATTTGATTAGATCTTCTTCAAATTAATGGTTTTTATTTTTGAAATAAATATCTATTTTTTATAAAAAATATTTTTTCACCCCCATAAAACTATGTATTCCTCCGAATATATATAGTGAAAAAATAAATAGAAGAAAAATGACTATAAAAGAATATCGGAGTATTAATAAAAATTACTAGATTAAGTTGGGCATCCGAAATAAAAGGATGAAATTACCAATGATATAGAGAAGAGTTATTTAAGGATTGCAGATAAAATAGAAAAAGAATAAGCAAAACGAACGGTAGAAAATAAGAAAGTAGATAAAAATACAAACTTAACTTTAGTGCCGAGAGAAAACGTTGGGAAAAGTTAGACTCGAAAAATATAACTAACAGCAAGAAGACAAGACCAAAGAAAAGTACTAATAAAATTTGGTTAAATGGTCACTTGTTTAGTGGCCATTTTGCTATTTGAAGGAGGCTGGGAGATTACAAGTGTTGAGTTTAGTAATGAAGATCTTAAGAAAACCGAAAATAGAAGATATCGTATGTAACATACAAAACAACGAAGGAGATAAAGAAGCGTTTATCGTACAGTATCAGCCTTTTATTAGAAAATCAATCTCATCTGTCTGCCGCCGATATATTACAGAACAGGATGATGAATATAGCATTGGATTGTTTGCATTTAACGAAGCAATTGAACAGTATTCATATACAAAAGGAAAATCCTTTTTAGCGTTTGCTGATCTTCTTATAAAAAGAGATGTAATTGACTATATACGCAAGGAGTCTAAACATAACCTTGTCTTTTTAAAAGAAGATAAGCAAGAGGAAATGTTAGAAATGCAAGTGTCGCTTACGGAGTATATGAAAGAGATGGAAAATAGTAACCGTAAGGAGGAAATTCTTCATTTTCAAAATGTGCTAGCTGAGTTTAAAATCACATTTTCAGAGCTTGCTAAAGAATCTCCTAAGCATCGTGATACGCGTGAACATTTAATAGAAATAGTAAAGATAATTATAAAAGACGAGGAAATGATGGAAGAGCTGTTCCGAAAGAAAAAGCTACCGCTTAAACATATTGAACCACGTGTTAGGGTAAGTCGTAAAACGTTAGAGAGGCATAGAAAATATATCATTGCAATGTGTATTATCTTTGCAAACAACTATACATACATTCTTGATTATATAAGAGGAGGGAAGCATGATGAATAAAGGAATTGTAATGGATATAAAAAAACATAGCGTAGTGGTTTTAACACCAAATGGAGAGTTTATTACGTGTAAAAGAAAAGAGAATTCTTACATGGTTGGGGAGGAAATCTCATTTGATGAGCAAGAGCAAAGAGCATCGCGTTTTTCGATGCCTTCTTTCTTAAAGCCTGCATCATTACTTGTTGCTTGTTTTCTATGCGCGTTGTTATTTTTCTACAACCAACCGGAAGAAAAAGTATTTGCTTATGTCTCAGTTGATATAAATCCAAGTTTAGAGGTGAGTGTAACAAAGGATCTTCGTGTTATAGATTTGCAAGCTTGTAATGATGATGGAAGGCGTATTTTAAAAGAAATAAAACGGTGGGAAAATAAACAGTTGCAAGACGTAATACGTACTATTATAAAGCAAAGTCAAGAAGATAATTATTTAACGAATGATAAACAAGTGATGCTAACAGCTGTTACAAAAGATAAGGCGTTACAACCACAGTTGGAAAAGGAAATGAAGGAATTAAAGAAAGAATATGAAATAAAACATGTTACAGTCGTATATCAAAGCAGTACGTTGGAAGTGCGAGAGAATGCTAGGAAAGCAGGAATTGGCACAGGTGTCTATATAAAGCAAGAGGAAGAGAAGAAAAAAGCGCTTACTCCACCTGCCTTGCCGTCTAATCAAGTGGAAAACGAAGAAGAGGTGCAATCGCAACCAAAGTCATCTCCTGATGCATCAGCGGACTTGTCTTCTGTAAAAGAAAAAAAATACGAGAAGCCAGAGCAGAAAGAACAAAAGAAAACCGAGGAACAGCCATCGAAGCAAATAAAAGAAAGTAATGGTAGAGGATCTCAGCAAGGAAATAATGGAAATCAACAAGAGAATAACGGAAGAGGGTCTCAACAAGGAAATAATGGGAATCAGCAAGGGAATAACGGAAGAGGGTCTCAACAAGGAAATAATGGGAATCAGCAAGGGAACAACGGAAGAGGGTCTCAACAAGGAAATAATGAAAATCAGCAAGGGAACAACGGAAGAGGGTCTCAGCAAGAAAATAGAGGACATCAGTAAGGGAATGAAAAGAAGAATCCATAAAAAATGGAAGTGAGAGATTTATTTCAAAGCTAAAAGGATTTATTATTCTATATTTCTATTAAGAAGGGGTATGTAAAAGGTATAATGAAGAAAAAAATTCAACAAGAGAAAGATAAAGTAAAGCCTGTTTTTTATGATCCGAAAGGAAGAAGAAACATAGCTTTTAGTTGGTTGCTATGTATCGCAATAGTTAGCTTAAGTATTGTATTTTATTTTTTCTTTCAAAGTATTTTTTCAACGCCAGAAATTCCAAATATGAATACCGCTGTACAACAAGATAATAAACTTGTACCTATTAATCAAAAACTTAGTGATCAGCAGTTAAAGAAGGAAGAATTCAAACCAAGTACCGAAACGAAGGATAATAAAAATTTGGTTAATACGTCGAACGATAGTAAAAACTCTAAAGAAGTTTATGGTTTTTATGTAAACTGGGATGAAAATAGTACAGCTTCTTTAAAAGAGAATATCGATTCATTAACCACATTAGTACCAGAATGGTATCACTTAAAAGCAGACTTAACAATTCGTAGTGAGATGAAACCTGAGATAGTAAAGTTAGCAGAAAAAAATCAAGTGAAAATTATGCCTTTACTTACTAACTATACAAAGGAAGCTTCGGGCCCTGATAGTGGACTTGTTCATAAGTTACTGAATTCCCCAGATGATGTAAAGACAAAGTTTATTAATGATTTAGTAAAGCAAGTTGAAAAGAATCGATTTTCGGGTATTAATATTGACTTTGAGGCAATACCCGAGAGCGATAGAGAAAACTTAACAAAATTCATGCAGGAACTTACTACGGTCTTTCATAAACATCATTTGCTCGTTACGCAAGATGTCCCTGCTAATGATACAGTTTTCGATTATGGTGCGTTAGCCAAAGTAATAGATCGAATGATTGTAATGATGTATGACGAGCACTATGGTGCAGGGGCGCCAGGACCAATTGCTTCAAATAAATGGTTCGAACATACGCTCAATGAACTAGATATACCGTCTGAGAAACTTATAGTTGCTTTCGGTAACTATGGATATGATTGGGAAGTAAATAGTAAAGAGACTGCGAAGTCTTTAACTTTTTCAGAAGTTATGGCAATGGCTCACGATTCAAATATAAAAATTCAATGGGATAAGATGAGTGGAAACCCTTATTTTCGATATAAAACAGAAGGGAAAGAACATACTGCTTGGTTCTTAGATAGTGTTACTCTTTATAATCAAGTGAAAATCGCAATGAACAACAATGCAAAGGGGTTTGCACTATGGAGATTAGGAGCAGAAGATCCTACTATATGGAAAGTTTTAAAAAATCCGATTGAAGTACAAAATAATCCTGATGCATTACATAAAATTGCTAGTTTAGATGAAGTGAATTATTCAGGACAAGGTGAAATTTTACAGATTGAGAATGAAAGACAAAATGGATTAAGAGATTATAAAGCAGGTAAAAATGGTTATCTTACAGATGAAGTATATCAATCATTACCATCTGCATACGAAGTGCAACGTTATGGAAAACCAAAAGGAAAACAAGTAGTATTAACATTTGATGATGGACCAGATCCTAAATACACACCGGAAATTCTAGATATATTAAAAGAGAATAATATAAAAGCAGCTTTTTTTGTACTTGGTGAAAACGCGCAACTCAATGCTAGTATTGTGAAAAGAATATACGATGAAGGACATGAAATAGGTAATCATACCTTCAAGCATCCTAACGTAGCTAATACGTCTTTACTACGAACAAAAGTAGAGCTGAATACAACGCAACGTCTAATTCAAGAAATAACTGGACATTCTACTGTTTTATTTAGGCCACCATATGAAGCGGATGCTAATCCAGATTCATCAAATGAAATAATGCCTATTTTGCGTGCGCAAAATATGAACTATACAATGGTGGCAGAAAAAGTTGATCCTGAGGACTGGGCGACGCCATCAACAAATGAATTGGTAAAGCGTACTCTTAATCCGATTTATAAGGGAGAGGGAAATATTCTTCTTCTTCATGATGCAGGAGGGAATCGTACCCATACGGTAGAGGCGCTACCGATCATTATTAAAGACCTTAAAAAGCATGGATATAGTTTTGTAACAATTTCAGATTTAATGAATAAAGAACGCGATGAAGTTATGCCACCTGTTTCTTCTGAGGGTAAACAATATTTACTTTACAATAAAGCTGTCTTTTCAGGAGCGGGATATGCAAAGCATATATTAACAACGATTTTTTATATTGCTATTGGATTAGGTATTTTTCGATTCCTATTTTTAATTTATTTTGCATACAAGCAGAAAAAGACAGTAAGCGCTCGCTTATTTACTAATTCTTCTTATCAACCTTTCGTTACTGTTGTCATAGCAGCATATAATGAAGAAAAGGTGATAGCTAAGACGATTCGCTCCATTTTGGATAGTGATTATAGAGAGTTTGAAGTTATTGTTGTGGATGACGGATCGAAAGATGGTACGTCAAAAGTAATGGAAGAAATATTTTATAAGCATCCTAAAGTTCGTTTAATTCAGAAAGAAAACGGCGGGAAATCATCGGCAATGAATTTAGGGTTTCAGCAATCACGAGGAGAAATCATTGTTACGTTAGATGCGGATACTATTATTGCACAAGATGCTATTTCTTTAATGATTAGACACTTTGAAGATCATAATGTAGCGGCAGTTTCAGGGAATGTTAAAGTTGGAAATAGACGGAATTTATTGACTACTTGGCAACATGTTGAGTATATTACAGGATTTAACTTAGAACGTAGAGCTTTTGATGAGTTAAATTGTATTACAGTTGTTCCTGGAGCGATTGGAGCATGGAGTAAAAAGAATGTAGTTGAATCTGGTTATTTAAGCGAAGACACATTGGCAGAAGATACGGATCTTACTATTACATTTTTACGTCAAGGACATAGAATTGTATATGAAGAAAAAGCATATGCTTTTACGGAGTCACCTGAAGATGTGAAAAGTCTCATTAAACAACGATATCGTTGGTCATACGGTACACTCCAATGTCTTTGGAAACATCGAAAAGCGCTGTTTCATTCCAAACATAAAGCATTAGGATTTATTGCATTGCCCAATATGTGGTTATTCCAATATGTTCTGCAATTTATTGCACCTTTAGCAGATATATTAATGATTATGGGGCTTTTTGGTAGCAATCCGCTAAAAGTATTAGGATTTTATCTTGTATTCTTTGTCATAGATCTTCTCGCTTCACTATTTGCATTTAAATTAGAGAAAGAGAATCCAAAACCATTAGCATGGTTAATTTTACAACGCTTTATTTATCGTCAATTTATGACGTATGTTGTCATTAAATCTATATTCTCATCGATTCGAGGAGTAGCAGTAGGGTGGAATAAACTAAAGAGAATGGGGAGTGTTAAACATTCCACGGAACATAAGGAGGCATCATAAGAGAACAGATTATCTGCTCTCTTTTTCATTGATTTTAGCTAGTTGAATTTAGAGTAGTAACATAAAACCTTCTGCTTCCACAACGAGATTTCTATTCATTACTGATAGTGAAACGTTATGTTAAGACACTCCTTTGTTTTCGGGCTAAAGTTTTTTTATATTTTTTTAAAATGACGGACACAAAAACGTATATGCTTTCGAATTATATATATGGATATCATTAATATTTATATAAAAGGGGAGAAAGAAACATGAAAGAAAAAAAAGAAATGTATGTAGAAATCGCTGAAGTATTAAAGGTATTGGCACATCCTGTCCGTTTATCCTTAGTAAAAATAATGCTTGCAAAAGGCGCTACGAATGTAACAACAATGTATGGGAATTTACAAATGCCCCAAAGTACAATTAGTCAACATTTATCCAAACTAAAGGCTGCTAAAATCGTAACAGGTACTCGAAAAGGATTAGAAATTTATTATGAGGTAACGGACAATCGTACAAAAGCGATATTAGCAAGCTTAGTTTAAATGCTGACTTTCTAGACTTCAAAATTAAGAAGATGCTACGAAAGTAGTTCTGTGGTTATAATTTTTAAGAGTTTTATACAAGAGCTATATTTATAAGAATATGTAATTTTCTTTCCCTACAGTTAGTTTTTTTGAGAAGTCAGCGTTTTGTTAGCTTCATAGTGATGTGACGATGCATAATGACTATGAAGCTAACAAAATAAATCTCCCAAAAGAATTTTTTGTTTTGGGGGATACTGCCCATGCCTATCAGCCTAATAATTTTATAACACTGCAAAACGAGAGAATGTACATTTTCACATGAAGATGCACATTCTCTCATTTTTGATATAGTTGTATTTTTTAGCTTGATAGCCATATGAGTACTACCACGAATAGAACGGTACCTTTTATATATTTTCTTTCGTAATAGTAACCCCATATTCCCTATAAAAATCTAAAATTGCAGATGGATTCACACCCAAATCTAATAGGTTTTCCGGAAAGTAAATTTCAGAATCCGGAACCACAATATCAGATGCTTGTAAAATGTTCTCTGCTTGGACAGCTGCTCCTAAAGCGGTAAGATGTGTCTGTCCTAACGGATCTGATATGTTCACACATCGACTATGCAATACACCAGTAGCATCATAACCTTTAAGGTGAATAACTATGTTATGTGCACTTCCTCTTCCGGGTTTATAGAGAATATTTTTCCGCAAATCGGTAAATTTTTCTCCGCTAATCATTTTCCAAATCCCTGTATTCACCAGAGAGACCAGTCCATATGTAGATATTTTACTATCAAAAGCAATACGAAAGTTAGCCGAAACAGCATGAATTGATTCTGGCAGGGTTACGTGATCAGGAGTATCCAAACGATAACATTTGGTTATATAACCGTTAGGAAAGCGGACTTTGATTGGATCAGTCATTGGATAAGCCTGTCGCATTCCCTCTCGAGCTTTAACTTCAAATGGAATAGTTAACCGGTCCATATATGCTGTTGAATTTGGCCCTGCTTTGTCTTGAAGAGAATATAGTGCGTTGATATCAACCGTAACCTCTTGAAGATCTTTTGAATAAATTTTAGCAAAAAGGGCTGCTGTCCCTCCCATCCACCCTGAAGCTAATACAACAGGGGATTGGACCTCAACATTTTTTAATCGATCAATAGAACTCTTAAAGCGTTCAGTCCAACGAGTAATGTCAACAAATGGAGATTTTTTTCGAACTGCAGATAGAAGTAGTCTATCTTGCGGGTCATTAACCGCATTAACAACTACTGTGAAATTATCATCCAAATTTCTTAAAGGATCATCTGTTGTGTTGTCTATATTGACTATTTTTACTCTCTCTGATTCAAAAGGTAACGTTTTCCCTAAGGTTCTTCCTCCTAATCTAATTTCCAAATCAGGATGTCGATCATGTAAAATTTGAGCAATTTGACTACCAACAACACCATACCCACCAACAATTAATACTGTTTTCTTATTCATCTGAAACCTCCATTTTAATTAGTATGAGATTATAAGTTTAAATGATTAAAAACTCAAACACTTCAACATAATGTCGCTAAAAAAAGGGACAAAAGGTGTCCCTAAACTATAAATGAGTATCTAATTCTTACATTCATCTTCAACTAAAGAAACAAGTTCTTTTAAAAGATTTATT
The DNA here is from genome assembly GCF_016483245.1 of Bacillus cereus group sp. N31. Taxonomy (NCBI): domain Bacteria; kingdom Bacillati; phylum Bacillota; class Bacilli; order Caryophanales; family Bacillaceae; genus Bacillus; species Bacillus cereus group sp. N31. Next base: position 106,603 of record NZ_JAEHCH010000004.1, read on the forward strand.
GTTTCATTAAATTCAAGACAATAATACATTTCAGTGCCTTTTTTCTGAACTCGAAGTAACCCTGATTGTTTCAATATTTTCAAATGATGAGATACAGTAGGTCTTGACATGGGAATATGCTCCGCAATTTGCGTCACATTCAAGCTATCTTTATCAATTAAAAGCGATACAATTTGCTGACGAGTTGGATCTCCCAACCCTTGGAAACATGGTCTTAAATTTTCTAAAATATGCATTACTTTATCATTACAGTTCATTTCGTTAACATTACCTTCCGTTTAAGAATTTAATCATTTAAACGTATTATAAATTACATTACTATCTAGTGCAATAAAGAAGTAGCACCAACTTTAAGCATAAATATAGAAAGTTTCATAAACAACCATTTTTGATTTTCCAGATTTGTAAGAATGTCGGTTCTTTTTTCTGTAACAATTTCCAAATCCATTCCAGCTACAACCAGGATAAACACACGAAATTCACGAAACCTATATCGGATTGTATCAAAAGCTTCCAACTCAAGTGATCCTGCTTCGCTTGTTTATCCTCCTACAGAAAAACGGGTGAAAGTTCCACTGTTAAGAGAAAAAGACAGTCTTTAATATTTTAGGTATGGAGAAAAGTGTTCTTTAATGGTAGACTCAGGTAACTCTAAAGATCATGTTGAATTGTTTAATGAAGCTGTGCGTAATGAAGGATTAAGGAAACTGGAAAGAATTGTGATTCTACATTGGCACTGGGATCATATTTTGGGGATGCATGCAGTGGAAGGAATTACAATTGCCCACAAAAGAACGAATGATAAATTAGCAGAATTGGCTATGTGGGAATGGACAGATTCTGAAATGAAAAAGAGAGTAGCAGAGGTTGAGATTGAATTTGTAGATACTTGTATACGTATAGAGTATCCTTTGTTATCTGAAATAGGAGTAGTGACTTCCGATATTTCCTTCAACGGTTATATGGAAATTGATTTAGGAGGTATTGTTGCACAATTACATCATGTAATCTCTCCGCATAGTGACGATTCTGTTTGCATATTTGTACCTCAAGAAAAAGTATTATTTATTGGCGATGCTGTTGGAGTGGATTATTATAATAATTGCCACTTAGATAAAGAAAAATTAAGGTCTTTAATTACAGCGACGGAAGGATTTGATTTTGATATTTGTGTAGTAGGGCATGCTGAGCCAGTAAGCAAATCAAATTTTGTTAATATCATGAATTCTCTTCTGGAACGTTAAGAAAGATTGTGCCCCCATAATTCTATTTTTCTTCTTTATTAACTCTTAAAAGTATGAATCTATATCAAATGGGGGTAATCTATTTTCTTAACTTAATAGTTATGTGACAATACTCCTATTACAAAATTTCAAAAGAATTCTTTGTATAGAAGATGTAACAAGGTAGGTAGAATTCTTTTAGTCATTTAATCTTTTCATCTGATGATCTTTTCCCCATTCAAATAGTTCATTCATAATATGCATTAAAGATTTTCCGTGTTCACTTAGTGTGTACTCAACCTTTGGTGGTACTTCTTGATATACGGTACGATGGATAATCCCATCAGCTTCAAGTTGCCGAAGTTGCTGTGTAAGAACCTTTTGTGTAAGGTTTGGAATTTCTCGTTTAATTTCATTTGTTCGCATTTTTCCATCCATCAAAACACATAAAATATAAACTTTCCATTTTCCGCCGATTACATCGAGTGTCGTTGCAATTGGGCAGTCATCATTTTGATTCATAAAACACCTCCAAAGGTACCTCAAGGTTCCTATAGTACCTGAAAGTACGTACTTTTCAATTATATGTGACTCATCCATACTAATACTAAAGGGTTTGAATTATTTATAAGGGGGAAGAAAATATATGAAAACACTTGTAATTGTAGCACATCCTGATATTGAAAAGTCTCGAATTAATAAAAGATGGGTAGAAGAACTTGAGAAACATTCTGATGAAATTACGGTGCATGAACTATATAAAGCGGCACCAAATTGGGAGTTTAATGTTGAAGAGGAACAAAAGCTATTAGTAGAACACGACCGATATATATTTCAATTTCCATTCTACTGGTACAGCTCACCACCACTATTAAAAAAATGGTTTGACGATGTATTAACATATGGATTTGCTTACGGATCTAAAGGGGATAAAGTGAAGGGAAAAGAGTTTGGTGTAGCTATTTCTATAGGTGGATTAGAAACAGACTATGAAAATAGCGGGATCACAATGGCTGAGTTGACGAAACCATTTCACGCTACAAGCTTATACACGGGAATGGAATTTATACCTTCGTTTTATTTATATGGTGCAGAATATAAGCTAAGTGATGAAGAGATTAATAATAGTGCGCCTGAGTATGTGCAATATGTGATGAATAAGAAGTATTCTAATATATAAGGAGAAATAGCCATTTACTTGATAAGTAGATGGCTATTTTTAAATCCCGCTATTTGTGGACAGCAGGACTCCTACCTCAAAAGTCAGCGAATACGAGGGAGTTAGGTGAGATTTGGGCTGCCTGCAAAAGCCCGATTGGTGAGGGCTGATTAAAGTTTCACTTTATTCATTTTAAATTCACTAAGTGTAATCTTTAGTAAATTAATAGTTAATCTGATAAAATAAAAACCCTAACATATATAAAGGAGAGTTTTACTTGAGAACGATGCGACAATTATTACAAAAGAGAGCAATGCAATCACCAAATTTGGAAGCGCTTGTAGGCGGAGAGAAAAGATATTCATTTCAGCAGTATAATGAACGAGTAAATCAGTTTGCGCATTATTTGTTACATAACGGTGTGCAAAGAGGGGATCGTATAGGAATCTTATGCAAAAATAATCACCCGTTTCCAAGCATTATGATGGCAAGTTTAAAAATTGGAGCGGTATTTATTCCGCTAAATCATCAGCTTACTGTTTATGAATTAGAAACGATTGTAAAAGAAGCAAAATTAAAAGTGCTAGTTATTGATGAAGAGTTTAGTGAATTTTTATTAAAGGTTGATGCTGTTAAAGAAATTCCTTATGTAATTGAAACGACAAAAGAAGGCTTCGGTTCATTTGAATTAAAATTACAAGAACAGCCAATGACAGAACCGAACGTAGAAGTTCATGAAGATGATGATGCAATTTATTTATTTACTTCAGGAACGACTGGACAGGCAAAAGCATGTGTAATTGGTCATAAAAACTTACATCACTATTTTGCTGAGGTTGCGGGACAAAGAGAAATTCCAGCAGGTGAACGCTTTTTATCCGTGCATCCATTGTTTCATATGAGTGGCGTGCTTTCTATTTTAAATTGCATTTATCATGGTGTTACGATGATTTTCTTAGCTGATTCGAATCCTACTCTTATTTGGGATAAGATTGAAGAAGAGAAAATTACTACGATGCTTGCATTCCCGGCTGTTTATAGCTACATGCTTGATGAACTAAATAAAAAAGAACGTAACATTTCAACCTTTAAAGTAGCACAAAGCGGTGGAACAAAAGTGCCAGAAACGCTCATTCAAAAATATTTGGAAAAAGGAATCTATATGGTGCAAGGCTATGGTAGTACAGAAGGTTGGGTTGTAACTTCATGGCATCCAATGATGGGAAAAGAAAAGATGTCTTCTGTAGGGAAAACACTAAAACATGTAGAGTTAAAAATTGTTCACCCAGAAACAGGACATGAACTAACAACAAATGAAGTTGGAGAGATACATGTAAGAAGTCCATACATGTTTAAAGGGTATTGGAATAATGAAAAGGCGACAAAGAAGGTAGTAAAAGATAATTGGTTTAACATGGGCGATGCTGGCATGATAGATGACGATGGATTCTTGCATATTATGGGAAGATATAAAGATGTTATTATACGCGGTGGTGACAACGTATATCCAGATCAAGTAGAAGATGTTATTCATGAAATACATGGTGTTTTAGAAGTTGCAGTAGTTGGAGTTATGGATGACTTTTGGGGGGAGATTCCAAGAGCTTATCTTGTAAAGAATAGCGAAACAGCATTAACAGAAGAAAGTATTATTCAGTATTGTAAGGAGAAATTAGCAAGTTATAAAATACCAGAAGTTGTATTCGTAGAAGAGTTACCGAAAAACGCTTTAGGGAAAGTGTTGAAGAGAGAATTAAGAGAAAATGTACTTGTAAAATAAAAAACTATTAGATGATGAGGAATCCAGTTATGTACAACGCATAACTGGATTTTTTGTTTATGGTTCTGTTAGTAGATATTATAAATATTTAAAATTTTTTTGTGTTTTTTGGTGTAATATTGAAAATAAAGGGAGCTAACTAATTTCAGTACAAGGGGGAGAAAATATGGCTATAAAATTAGAATCTGAGCATTTATGTATAGAACCTTTTACCAATGATGATGTATTTAGAATTAAAGAATTGGCTAATGACAAGGAATTAGCCAATATTCTTGGGCTTCCACACCCATATAAATTGGAGTTCGCGCAAAATTGGGTTGATATGCAACCAGAACTTATAAAGCAAGGAATCGAATATCCCGTAGGAATCGTTTCTAAAGAATCAAGAGAAATTGTAGGTACAATTACACTAAGAATTGACAAGGGTAACAATAGAGGTGAGCTTGGTTATTGGATTGGTAAGAATTATTGGGGTAAAGGTTTTGCAACCGAGGCTGTAAACAGAATGATTCAATTTGGCTTTATCGAATTAGGTCTAAACAAAATTTGGGCATCTGCCATTTCCAGAAATAGATCGTCGATTAAAGTGTTAGAGAAGTCGGGTTTACGTAAAGAAGGCACATTGAGACAAAATAGACTTTTATTAAATACATATGAAGATGTTGATGTTTATGGAATATTAAAGACAGAATACAACGTTTTAAATCACAGATAAGTATGGTAGTGTGATGACAAAAGGAAACCTTTCAGAACCGGGTTTCCTTTTTGTATTTCTCAAAAATCAACATTCTAGTTTAACAGAGCCTTGTTTATCAAAAACATAATAATTTACTAGATTTTGTATTTTGTGTAAGATAATAAAGAATATTCAAATATTAATCAAGGGAAGAGATGTAAATGAAGATGCCGCTATTACAGGTAGAGACAGAGAGACTCCTGATCCGTCCGTTTCAAAATGATGATTATGAAAGTTGGTTAGATGGATTTAATAAGAGGTTACCATCGCAGTATAAATATGACGATGGTTATCAAGTTATGGCATCATCAACAAAAGAATGGTTCACGGAATGGATAAGAGGCTTTGATGAAGCAGCACATCGAGATGAGATGTATGTATTAGGTATTTTTCGTAAAGAAGACGGAGCTAATATTGGTAAGCTAGAGCTTATAAAAATTTCACGTATGGACTATCAGTGGGCGATGATGGGATATTCCATACATAATCAATATTGGAAAAATGGATATGGCATGGAAAGTGTGAAAGCTGCGATCTCGTTATTTTTTAATCGTCTTCATTTTCATAGAATCGAGTTACATATACGTGTTGATAATGAGCCATCTGTTCGTCTTGCGGAAAGAGCAGGTTTTTCTTTTGAATGCAAGAGAGAGGCGTTTTCTTTGGAGAAGGATAAGTGGGGGGATTTTCTTATTTATTTTAAAAATAAGGAGATGGATATATGAGGGTTCTAATTACAGGTGGAAATCGCGGGTTAGGGTTACAGTTAGTAAAAGTATTTCATGAAAATGGGCATATTGTTTATCCGTTAGTTAGAACTAAGGTTGCGGTAACGCAATTGAAGCAAATGTTTAGTTGTAGATGTTTTCCTATATTGGCAGACTTATCGGCTGATGAGAGTACGGAGCAAATTAAGAAACAGCTTGAGGAATATACAGAGTATATTGATCTAGTTATAAATAACGCTGGAATTACTGGAAAGGAGACTGAGGTTTTACATACGAATTCAGAAGAATTAACGGACGTATTTAATATTCATTGTTTAGGTGTAATTCGAGCTGTAAAAGGTACATATGTGGCTTTAGCTAAATCGGATTATCCGAGAATCATAAATGTGTCCTCTCGATTAGGTTCATTGCATAAAATGGCGAACAAAGAGTTTCCACAAGGACAGTTTTCGTATTCTTATCGAATTGCTAAAGCTGCACAAAATATGTTAACACTCTGCTTACAACAAGAGTTTGAGGATAAAGGAATTCGTGTAACTGCCATTCACCCTGGAAAATTAAAGACTGACATTGGTGCTTTTGATGCGAATATGACTTCGGCTGAAGGAGCAAAAAATATATATGATTGGGTAATAGGTTCAAATGAGGATGTTTCAGGGAAGTTTATTGAGCCAGGTGTGGGTGAATTAAAGTGGTGATATACGATCTTACAATCATTCAGAATCTATTTGGTCCCTCTAAAAAAGTATTAAATGGCTTACCAAATGCAGTGACAATTGAAGAAATAGAAGAGGATGTTCTTTATGATGTACAAACTTATACAGAGAAGATATGTAGATTTGAAGAGGTTTGTTTTAACTGGGAGTTAAAAAGAGCGAGTATTGTATTAAACAAAAGGTTTAATGGTTATAACTCAAGTGCGAGAGTGTTACTTGATGCAGGTTTTTCTTTGCACGCAGCAAAAATAGAAGTGTGTAGAGGGTTAAACAATGTAGAGGCGCTTGAAAAACAATATACATATTGTTCAATAGAAGAAACATTATCAGAAAAAGAATTTAAATACATTTGGAAGCAATGTATGTTGAATTCAGGAAATCAAACTTCAATTTTAACTATCGATGAGCATTTTTATTCAGTGCAAACAGAGTTAGGTAAGGGCTGGGAAAAGTCATGTATTGTTTTTTATGATAAAAATGAGCCAATTGGTATGTCCATACCGCATATAGAATCTGGAATAGAAAGTGAAGGACGGTTATTTTATTTTGGGGTAATGCCTTATTGTCGCGGGAAAGGAATTGCTTCCCAACTACATCTTCAATCTCTACATATGTTAAAGGAAATGGGTGCTACTTATTATATTGGGAGCACACATACCTCGAATGAAAAGATGAAGAGGATATTTTGGAGAAATAATTGTTTGTTGAAAACGGAGATAGAGCTTTATTATAAAATTTTTAATGAGGGTTAGAAAAAGCCCGGCATATAACCGGGACTTCTCCTTATCTATTCAACACTTCAATATATGAAGCATTTCCCGTTGTTCTTAAAGCGGAGCGAAAATTATTATTTTCTAAAGTCTCAGCAACTTGTTTTAATTGCTGCGCATCATCGTGGTGAATAAGTAAACTGTCTGCGCCACTTTCTTCTATATGAATGTGTTCGACATTTCCAATCGCATCATGTACAGCTTTTAAAAATTCAGGTTTCATATTGTCCTCCTATATGTATGTAACGTTGTTATTTAGTATTTCCTTATTTATGAAATATAAAAGTAAATGAAAGGAGAAATGAAAATGAATATAACGCAGTTTAACGAACATATAAAATCGCTATTTGGAGAGCATCTTCATAAATACGGCGATGATGAATATGGTTATACTCATATAAGTAAAGAGGAGTTTCATAAAATCGGTTACACAACAAATTTGACACTAGAGACGATTGAGGAAGCGTATAAAAATGGAGTCGATATGATAGTTACACATCATGCTCCTTGGAGTTTTTTGTTTGGCATGGAAGAGGCTTGTATTGAGAAATTAAAACAATATGAAATGAATCATTTTTGGATTCATTTGCCGTTAGATTTTGTTGAATTTGGTACGTGTACGTCATTATTTAAGGAAATGGGGATAGATACAATTCTAGAATACTCTACGTATGAGGAAGAGGAATTACCTGGAATAGGAGAATTTGAAGAAGCGATTGCATTTTCAAACTTGGTTGAAAAACTTGAAGAAAGAATGGAAGAGAAAGTGAAGAGCTGGAGGAATCACGATAAACCAATAAAACGGATTGCGATTTTAACCGGTGCAGGTAACAATACAAATTTGATTGAGCGAGCATTAGAAAAAGGTTGTGATACGTATATAACAGGAGAAAAAACATTATATACAGTGCAACATGCAAAATTTAAAGGTATCAACTTAATAGTAGGTAGCCACACATTTACAGAAGTGTTTGGTGTAGAAAGTTTGGCTCGTAAATTACAAGAGAGAGATCGTGCAATAGAAATTACTAGATTAAATGAAGATCATTTGGAATAAAGAAATCGCATCGCAATATCATAAATGGAATGAATTATATGATGAAGTAATGAAAGTGTCATTTGTTATATTAAGATGGTTGGGAGGAATCCCCTTATGTCTGTCAAATAATAGTAAAGTTTCCTTTTGAATTAAGGGAATATTCAGAGTGTAAGGGTGAGGGAATGGACATTTCAATAATCGCTGCACAACTAGTTAAAGAGAAGGTTATTTTACATTATCCAAAAAACATGAAAGGTTTGAACGGGGGAACGACAAGTACGATATATTTGTTGGATGAACAATACGTTGTAAAACTGAATGAATCGGATGTAATACGTGAAGAAGCTTATTTTCTTCAGTTTTATAAAAAGAATGATGCGTTTCCAAAGCTTTTATATAAGGATCCGTTAAGTCGATATATTGTTTATTCATTTCTTGAGGGGACTACTTCGTGCAAATCTGGCCATAAACGAAGTATACTGTGCAAACTTGTAAAGGATGTTATCAATAAGTATGAAAAAGTTCCAAAGGTGAGTGGCTGGGGATGGAAGGACAGTACGGTTCAATCTTGGAATGAATTTTTAACAGTAACTGTGATGGAAGCTCACGAAAATGTAAAGTCGTACATAAGTGATGAAGAATGTAGACTTGTTTTTAAGTTAGCAAATAGTCCGAATAGAGGGGCTGGAATAGATGAGCCATTTTTATTACATGGCGATTTCGGATTCCATAATTTTATAGTTCAAGAGAATAGGTTACATGGAGTAATTGATCCTTTACCAGTATTAGGAGATCCTATATACGATTTAATTTACGCGTTTTGTTCAACTCCGGAAGATTTAACGAAAGAAGCAATTGATTATGTGATGAAACAAAGTGTATTTCATAGAGAAGACCGTAATTTATATGAAGAAATGGTCATAGGTTTATATTTGCGGATAGATACGTGTTTAAGACACCACCCGAAAGATTTAGAAGATTATTTAGCAGCTTGGCGTTATTGGATGGGCGAGGTTGAGACTACTTTATAGCACAAATATTTTTTGGGGGATAGTAAAATGAATTTTTCAGAAGCAAAAAAGGATTTAGCGATAAAAACGAAGAGAGGATTACCGATTATATTAGCTGGTGTTTTATTTTGGATAGTTATGAGTATAACGGGCTTTGTTCTTTCTGAAAAACAAGTGGTGTGGGTATATTTAATCGGTATGGGATGTGTGTTTCCTTTCGGCTTAATGATAGCTGCTATATTGAAAATTGATATGTTTGCGAAAGGAAATCCGTTAGGGATTTTGGCAGGATTAATTGGTGGGATAAATGTATTGAATATTCCGCTTGTATTACTTGCCTATTTTCAATTTCCAGAATGGTTACCTTTTGTAGTAGCAATGTTAATAGGTGTTCATTTTATCCCGTACGTATGGATTTATGAAAGCAAAAGTTATGGTCTATTGTCAGTAGGGACTGTATTCGTGACGTCAGTTTGCGGGATTCTGTTTGCAGAAAAAGGATTTACGGTGATTCCATTGTCGGTTACAGCTGTTTATTTACTTACTTATATAAGTTTATTAATTGAAAATAAAAAAACAGATCAGTATCAACAAAAATCAGCTTAATAAAAATATAGGGATAGGGGGAATTATGATGAAAAATTTCGTTTGTACAACGTGTGGTGTGCAGTATGCAGCGAGTGTAGAGGAACCGGTGAGTTGTCATATTTGTGATGAAGAAAGGCAATATGTGAATCCGAAAGGGCAGTCTTGGACGACTTTAGAAAACTTGCAAATAAGTGATACATATAAAAATGAAATAATCGAAGAAGAAAACGGGCTTTATAGTATTACGACAAAACCAGGGTTTGCGATCGGTCAAACAGCATTTGTGGTGAAAATAGAATCATATCGATTACTATGGGACTGCATTACTTATTTAGATGAAATGACAATTGCGAAAATAAAAGAGCTTGGCGGATTAGATGCAATTGCATTGTCTCATCCTCATTATTATTCAACGCAAGTAGAATGGGCAGAGACATTTGATGTACCAATTTATATACACGAAGATGATAAAGAGTGGGTGATGCGCCCGAGTAGTCGTATTATTTATTGGTCTGGTGAGTCTTTACAATTAGCTGATGGATTGGTCATTCATCGTTTAGGAGGTCATTTTAAAGGTGGGTCTGTCTTACATTGGGAAGAAGGTAATGATGGAAAAGGAATTTTGTTAACAGGTGATATTATTCAAGTTGTAGCGGATGAGCGATGGGTAAGTTTTATGTACAGCTATCCAAACTTAATTCCATTACCAGCGAGAAAAGTGGAAGAAATGGTGAATCGAGTGAAGCCGTTACAGTTTAATCGTTTATACAACGCTTTTCATCGCGTAGTAAAAGAGAATGCAAATGAGGCAGTGGAACGTTCTGCTGAAAGATATATTAAGGCGGTAGAAGGAAAGTTATTTCATACGTAAAAGGAGAGCAAGTCTAATGAAAACGTTAGTATGCTTCGGTGATAGTATTACAGCTGATGATGTATTTTTTGATGGTACACCTAGATTAACACCAAGGTTACAAAGGATATTCTCAAATTGGGAAGTGGTGAATGCAGGTGTTCCAGGTGATAATACATCCGATGCGTTAAATAGGATTGAAGAAGATGTATTATCACATAAACCAGATTTCGTAACAGTTTTTCTTGGCACGAATGATGCAGTTTCTTTTTCACAAGGGTCATTACAAGCATACAAAGAAAATTTAGAGAAGATTGTGAACCATATTTCGTCAGGTAAAGTACTGCTTATTAGTCCTGCACCAGTTGATGAAGAAAGACAGCATAATAGAACAAATAAAGTGCTCGGTCAGTATGCAGACGTGGTAGAGGAAGTGGCGAAAGGAACAGGAAGCTATTTTCTAAATTTGTATGCTGAAATGATTCAAGAACGGAATTATAAAACATTTGTAGAAAATGATGAAAGAGATGGGCTACACTTTGGACCAGAAGGGTATGAGTATGTAGCGAAGTTGATTGGTGAAAAGTTAAAAGGGATTTTATAAAAAAGCAAAGCGATATCGCTTTGCTTTTCATTGTTTTTAGTAGTCAATCTAGAAATGCTTGCTGCAATGCTTTCAGTCCATCGCTGTAGATGCTATGAAACAGATTTATTGCCTCTTCATCACTAACCTCTACAGGGGTGAAAGTGCCAGACCACTCTACTAACGATGTGTTACTTTCAGCACCTTCTTTCACCTGGATTGTAGATAGATAATTAGTGACTGGGAATGGTGAATTCATGATTGAATACGTGTAGTAGCGTTCTTTCTCATTGAATACTTCTAAGCGTTCTATAATCGTATCACCATCTGGATTAGCTAGGTGACGTACACGACCGCCTTCAGTTAATTTACTGCTAGGTATATAAGGTAACCAGTCTGGAAGGGAGTTGAAACCTCCGATTAATTGCCATACTTGTTCAGGGGAACCGAAAATTGTCATAGATGTAGTAGTATGTGCCATATTTATTATGCTCCTTTTTAACTCGCTATTTGCGGGGAAATAATCAGTAGGGGATAAACCGCCCCACAGATTAAAGTTTCACTTTATTTTACGTTGATTGGTAGTGGTGCATTAGGTGCTACTAGTTTTTGTTTGCGCATTTCTTCCCAGAATGTTGCTGGAATTACTGTGTTTAATGCATTTTGGTCTTCTGCAATTCGTTCCGGTTTACTTGCACCAGGAACAACGGCAGCAACCGCTGGGTTAGCCAATGAAAACTGTAAAGCAGCAGCTTTAATGCTGATTTCATGACGATTTGCAAGAGCTTTGATTTTCTCAACTTTTGCAATAATTTCTGGTGATGCTTTTTGATATTCGAAGTGAGCACCTCCAGCAAGAATACCTGAGCTGTATGGGCCACCAACAACAATATCCATATTATGCTTAACAGCTGCAGGCATTACTCGTTGCAAGGCACGCTCGTGGTCTAATAGTGAATAACGACCAGCTAACAAGGAGATATTTGGTTTTGCTTCTTCCAAATCAAGCATAAGTTCAATTGATTCTACTTTGTTTACTCCAAGTCCCCAACCTTTAATGACTCCTTCTTCACGTAAACGTGTTAGCGCACGGAATGCCCCTGTACGAGCCGTTTCAAATTGTGAAATCCACTCGTCGCCATAAAAGTCTTGTGCTAAATCATGAATGAAAACAAAGTCTAGACGATCTGTTTTTAAACGTTTCAAACTTTGCTCAATAGAACGAAGTGTTGCATCTGCGCTATAATCATTGATCATTTTATTTTTACGGCCAAATTCGAAGAGTCCGCCTTTTTCACCTAGATCACGTGCAGATGGATCTTCCAGTTCTTCTGAAATAGTTCGACCGACTTTTGTGCTTAAAAAGTAATCATCACGATTTCTTTTTGAAAGTGCTTCACCAAGACGAATTTCCGCTAAACCAGAACCATAAAGTGGAGCTGTATCAAAGTAACGAACGCCATTCTCCCAAGCTGCATCTACTGTAGCGATTGCTTCTTCTTCTGGGATATTACGGTACATATTCCCTAGTGGTGCTGTACCAAAACCGATTTTTTCTTTTAGTAATTTACTCATTATAAATATCCTCCTAAAATGTATTTAAAAATTAATTAATCATTGTGAATGGATGTGAAAATTAAAACATGCCATTTCATCGTCCGGCAAAATGCATGATAAAAGTATTGAAACAGTTAAAAAAGTAAGTACTTTAAAGTACGATGGATACCTAAAAGATAACATAGGTAATATTTACTACTGAATTACTTATGCAACTCTTACAAATGCTATTATGAAATGTATTTTACATAATGAAAAGTACGTACTTTAAAGTGCTATAGATACTTAAAAGTAATATTAAAATATTTTAGCTTATTTGTTTTATAAAATTATTAAAGGGGTTTTTACATGAAGACACACACTATTCCTGTGGAGGAAACTTTAGAAATTATTCGTGGAAAGTAGTTATTCTTTGTCATTTAAAGAAAGACAAATAGAGAACGTGCGAATTAAAAAAATTAATGTTTGGTATTACACAAAAATAGTAAAAAGTCAGGATGAAAATCGAAATGATTTTTATCCTGACTTTTTACTTAATATATAATTTCAAAAATAAAACTATATACTTTATATCATAAAAATATATAATAAATATAGAAACGAAAATTTATGAGCAAGGAAGTTGAAGAACATGACATTAACAATGGGCTTTATCGGATTTGGGAAATCAGCTAACCGTTATCACTTACCTTATGTAAACACACGTAAAAATATAAAAGTAAAAACAATTTTTGCACGCCAAATTAATGAAGAATTAGCGGCTCCATATGCGGAAAAAGGTGTTTATTTCACTACTGATTTGGACGAATTGTTGAATGATGAAGAAATTCAAGTAGTGACAATCTGTACGCCAGCGCATACCCACTACGAATTGGCGAAAAAAGTTATACTTGCTGGGAAATCAGTTATCGTTGAAAAACCATTTTGCGATACAGTTGAACATGCGAAAGAATTATTAGCTTTAGGACGAGAGAAAGGTGTAGTAGTTATGCCTTATCAAAACCGTCGTTTTGATGGTGATTTCTTAGCTGTGAAGCAAGTTGTGGAACAAGGATTCCTCGGTGATATTGTTGAGGTCGAATCACATATTGATTATTTTCGTCCTGGTTCAATCACTCACGAAGGTCTAAAAGAAGAAGGTTCATTTTACAGTTTAGGTATTCATACGATGGACCGTATGATTTCACTATTCGGCCGTCCGGATACGGTGACATACGATATTCGTAATAATGAAGTGGAAGGTGCGGTTGATAATTATTTCGATGTTGGTCTACATTACGGCAATCAGCTGAAAATTAAATTGAAAACAAACCATGTTGTAGCGAAAGATTATCCACGCTTTATCGTTCATGGAACAAATGGTTCATTTATTAAATACGGTGAAGATCAGCAGGAAAATGATCTGAAAGCGGGTATTATGCCTGAGAGTGCAGGATTTGGTGAAGATTCACCGATGTACTATGGAATTGCTAAATATCGTAACGCAAACGGTGATTGGATTGAAAAACAAATTAAAACGCCGCTTGGTGATTACGGTCGTTTCTATGATGCAGCGTATGAAACAATCGTAAATGGTGCACCAAAACTTGTGAAAGACGAAGAAGCAGTAACGAATATTGAAATCTTGGAAAACGGATTTGCTGCTCCATCACCTTCTGTTTACAAACTTGAGGCTTTACATTTGAATGAATAGAAGAGGGAATACAGTATAAAGGAGGCATGGAAATGGCAAGTGGATCAACACAAGTAAAATACCTCGGCATTTACCAAAAAATTAAACAGCAAATTTTAGACAGCGAATATAAAATTAACGAAAAAATCCCGAGTAGCCCCGTCCTTGCTGAAGAATTTAGCGTTTCAGCACTTACTATTAAAAAAGCGCTGGATTTGTTAGTCAGAGACGGCTACATCATCCGCAGGCGCGGAAGTGGAACCGTGGTTCAAGATTGGCGTCAACAGGAAAAGGCACGAATGATTCAAACTTTAACAGGTACGAAAGCTGTTTACGGCAGTGAGGTAGAAAGTAAAATTATCGAGTTTACGATTGTCGGTGCCGATGAAATTGTTGCTGAAAAATTGGGAGTTTTAATCGGTGATTTCGTCTATAAAATCATCCGCCTTCGAATCATCCACGGCATTCCGACGATTATGGAGCATACGTGGATGCCGATTTCGGTCATCCCAGGTGTTGAAGCTTCCGTTTTAGAGGAATCGATATACTCACACATTCAAAATAAACTTGGTCTTGAAGTAGGGACATCCGTTGTCAGGGTTAAAGGAGTTCGACCAGATGATCGAGAAAAGCAGTTTATGAACTTAACAAATCAAGATTTCCTAATGAGAGTTGAACAAGTGGCCTACTTAACGGATGGACGCACATTCGAGTACTCTTATGCCGATCATCTACCAGAAACCTTTGAATTTGAAACAGTTATTTCCGCAAAAAGTTATAAAGAGACATAAAAAAACGGTTGAGACAAGTAGTGGCTCAACCGTTTTTTTATGTCTTCGATAGAATTTACACATATAGAGGAATAGGTATCCCGCTATTTGAGGGCAGTGAGACTCCCACCTCAAAATTCAGCGAAAGCAAAGAGGTTAGGTGGGGGCGGGCTGCCCCCCCACTGATTAAAGTTTCACTTTATTATTCATCAGCTGTAATAAGCATGGATGTGTTCCCGTTTTTTTCAAGATGACCTTCTCCCCAAGCGCAGAGGGAATCGAGTATGGCTCCTAAAGACGAACCGTAATCTGTTAAAGAATACTCTACTTTCGGTGGTACTTGATCATATACTTTTCTTTGGATTACATCGTCTTCTTCCAGTTCACGTAATTGCTGTGTTAACATTTTTTGTGTAATACCAGGCATTAAACGTTTTAATTCACTCGTTCTTTTTGTTCCTTTTTTTAAATGACAAAGGATAACAACTTTCCACTTTCCACCAATAACTTCTAAAGTCGCTTCTACAGGAATATTATATGTTTTCATAAAAAAACTCCTTTGATGAATTTAGATGACAGTTTTGGGCCTACATACGTTTGAATACTAAAATTATTTCTTTTTAGTGCCTATAACACTTTAAAGTGCGTACTATTTATTGTGCTAAATATCGTTCATAATAACCAATGTAAGAGAGGAGTAAACAGAACATGACTAGAAAGTTTATATGTTACTTTTTAGTACCTATAACACTTTAAAGTGCGTACTATTTATTGTGCTAAATATCGTTCATAATAACCAATGTAAGAGAGGAGTAAACAGAACATGACTAGAAAGTTTATATGTTACTTTTTAGTACCTATAATACTTTAAAGTGCGTACTATTTATTGTGCTAAATATATTCCATAATAGCACATGTAAGCAAGAAATGAGTATAATATACTTTGAAGGGCATTTGAAATTGGTGAGAATAATAACTATGGGGACATTCACACAAAAGAAAACGATTTGTTACGTTGATAGATTTAATCCAAGACTTAACAGTTGATTAATCTAACTGTAAAGTTTAAAATTACAGTATAGTTTTAAGAAGTAAGTTGTCATCGTCTGTAAAATGTAGATACAGTAATTGTATGAAAGCATCATTTTAAAAGGAAACGGATAGTTGAGATAAATTAAACATTGTCGAATAAATAACATTACGTGAATTTGATTCTAAACTGTAATTTTTTTTAATACATTTCAGTAATCCATATTTAAAATAATTGTACGTTTGATAAAGAACATTAAAGGAGTGAATAAAATATGGTGATTTTATATACGACAGCAAGCTGTGGTTCATGCCGAAAAGCAAAAGCATGGCTTGAAGAGAATCAAATTGATTATACCGAAAAAAATATCGTATCAAACTCTCTTACAGTCGATGAACTTAAATCAATTCTTCGTTTAACTGAAGAAGGGGCTACTGAAATTATTTCAACTAGATCCAAAATTTTTCAGGAACTAAATATAAATATCGAGGCGCTTTCGCTTAATGAATTTTATAAATTAATAATTGAGTATCCTCAAATGTTGCGCCGCCCAATAATGTTGGATGAAAAAAGATTGCAGATTGGTTTTAACGAGGAAGAAATTCGTAAATTTTTACCACGTAGCGTTCGAACAGTTCTGAACATAGAATTGCAAAAGTTGGCTAATTAATAAGTAATATTTCTTAAAGGGAATTTTTGAAAGGAGGAAGCAAGAGATGATTGAAGTATGCGTTACAGTGAATTATAAAAATAGAAATTATCAAACAAATGTTATTGTGAGCAAAGATACAATCTGGACAAAAATTAAACAGTTGGCAGAAGAACAAGTCAAGAAACAGTGGGATTTTTAAAATTATTTTTAGACTTAAAAAACATAAATGATAATAGGTAGTTCAAAAAGATAAATGTAACTAATAGACATCGGTGAGCTCGTATAGAATATAAATGAATGTATTTCTTCATAGTAAAAATTATTTATAAATCTTAACGTTTGACAAACCTATCTGTAATATTTATAGTTACAGTAAGTTGAAAAGTGATTAGCAATTTATATCGTAGGAGGAAGACCATGAACAGTGACTTTACCTTGGCCATTCACAGTTTAACTTATTTAGCACTACAGCCAGACCGGATGTCAACAAGCAATGCTATTTCAGAAAGTGCAGGTGTTCATCCAGTACGCATTCGCAAAGTGCTAAGTTTGTTAAAAAAACATAAGTTTATACAATCAAAAGAGGGAATTGGTGGAGGTTTTATTTTCGCTCGAGATTTAAGTGAAGTTAATCTCTGGCATATTTATCAAATAACCTCAGAAGGTGCTTTGCAACCTAAATGTCCAGAATCGAATGACCAGTGTATTGTGGGTTCGAATATGCGAAAAGTTCTTTTCACTATTTTCTTAGGTGCTGAAGAACATCTAGGTGAATATTTAAAGAACTATACGATGAAAGAAGTAGTCGATCTAATCAATCAAGAACGATAAACGGCTTAATTTCTATATAGCCGTGGAGTTCTTAATGTCTAAATGTAATGAAAAACATTACAGTTCGAGTTGTTTTGTGTATCTTGTTTGTCGTCTCTAAAAAACGAGGAATGAATCCTAATAAATTAATACTAAAATCATTTCTAGGAAGGTGAAAAAGTATGATGTCAAATAATCCTGTTTTAAAAGTAGGAGATTGGGTTCGAGGAATATCAGTAGAGGGTGAATTAATACTTGGTTATATTGAATCATTTGATCATGTAGGGGAAGTAGTTAAGGTTAATGTTGTTAAATGTGACAACAGGGATACAATAAGTAGAACAATGTCCTTTTTAAGTAAACACGTAAAAAAACTCCCTGAATCAAAAGCAATAAACAAGGAACAAATCCTTTATCTTATAGACCTTGCATTATTAACAGGGGATGAAGAATGGTTTATCAAGCTTTCTTCAAAATTAAATTCGATAAACGAGCTAGTGAATGGGGGAGTTTAAAAATTATATTAAATATAATTTCTTTTGGAATCTTTAGTTGTGATAAAATCAATTGTTTTGTGTGAAAAAAACCCATTAAATTAGGGAGTTCAGGAGAAATTCAATAACATGATTTATAAAATTAATATTTTAAAGTAAAAGCATTTCTTTGTAATGAGAAATGCTTTTTATTTTTGTTGAAATGAAAAGGATATTTTATTAACAATAATAATATAATAAAAAACAACTAATATTTATTGTTAAACAATAAATAATGTGATAAAATCATTTTGTTATTAAATAAGCGAGGTGCTTTTATGAAACAAGTTACGACACTCTTTTTAAAGCTAGCTATTATTTTTATAGGAATCCTAGTCCTTGTATTGTGCATATTTTTGGTGCCTGAGATTGGGGATTTTGCTGGAGAATTGTATCCAAATATTGCTTATATGAAATCTCTCGTTTTAATCGATATGTACGCGGCAGCGATACCTTTTTACCTTGCTCTGTATCAAGCATTTAAACTTTTAAGCTATATTGATAAGAACGAAGCGTTCTCGGAATTATCGGTAAAGGCTTTAAAGAATATTAAATACAGTGCCCTCACGATTAGTACCTTGTACTTGCTAGGTATGCCACTCTACTATCTTATGGCGGCAAGAGTTGACCCTCCAAGTTTTATACCAATTGGATTGGTTATTATTTTCGCCTCTATGGTAATTGCCGTTTTTGCTGCTGTTCTACAAAGACTTTTACAAGAAGCTATTAATATAAAATCAGAAAATGATTTAACGGTCTGAGGTGGAGGATATGGCAATCATTATTAATATTGATGTGATGTTAGCAAAACGAAAAATGAGCGTAACGGAGCTTTCAGAGAGGGTTGGGATTACGATGGCAAATCTTTCTATTTTGAAAAACGGGAAAGCAAAAGCGGTTCGTTTTTCAACATTAGAAGCGATATGTAAGACTTTGAATTGTCAACCAGGTGATATTTTGGAGTATAAAAGAGACGAAGAGAATCAATAAAAATAGACAATGATTATTTTGTAAATAAGCCTTCCATATGGGGGGCTTATTATATTTTTCGGCTTAGCGTAGTTTTTGTAAAATGCTAGCGGGTTTCCTTATTGTCATCAAGTTAAAAAACGTATTGTCCGAAAAATGAGTTCATTTCTTATAGAAAACTTTGGTGGAAAAGAGATATACCTTTCCAATAAATGTATATAAATTCGATATTAATAATATATATCCCAAAATTTATTTTTCTATTTTGGAAATATATTCATTAATTATTTATTACAATAGTTTTAGTGTATGAGGTGGAATGTATTAAGTAACTGGTATATCTTAAAATAATGGAAAAAATTACTGCATTATGGCTGAAATTCATTATATATTGAAAATTTTTCCTGGTAAAAAATCTGAAAATATAAAAATATTAATTTTATAAATATACACGTTATAATGAGGGCGTCGAGAGAAATTTTATTATCTCTGGAGAAAATATAAAAAATGCGATTACTAGTAAGAAAGGTGTGTGATTAGAGGCGGAAATGTATGTAAAGTGCTTCAGTGGCTTGTGTAATCAATACCATAAATGCTGCCGAAGTTATTAAAGTGATGTGTAGAATTGAGAAAGAAATGCCTCATAAATGAAGAGAGGCCGGTTTAGCTGAAATTACTGTTATAAGTAAAAAAAGAGAAACCACTAAAGTAATACACTGTTATTAGAAATGTTGCAACGTATTTATGAAGTCTATTCTATATTGTTCTCTTAAGGGTTCTTTATATAAAGAGCGGATACTACGAGTAAACTTTTTTGTTAACGCTAACAATTATATTAGGACGCTAACTAGCGAATGTTTCAATTTGGATTTATTATGATGAAGGACATGCAATGTGGGGCAACTTGTAAGGAATTCATTTTCCAAAAAAGGAAGATGTTCGTTAGCTATAAAGAGAGACGTAAGAATAGGATACAAGGGGGAGTTATTATATGAACGGGAATACTGCAAAGAAAATAGAAGTTCAAGCTGAAAATACCGCACTAAAAAATGAGCAATATGCAGATCCGAAAAAGTGGCATAAGCAGGATACTACATGGGCATTGAGCCTATTTGGAACTGCAATTGGAGCAGGGGTGCTCTTTTTACCGATTAATGCAGGTTCAGGTGGTTTATTATCATTACTACTAATTACATTGCTTGCATATCCAGTTATGTATTACTCACATAGGGCACTTGCTAAAATGATATACGCTTCTAATTCTGCTGATGAGGGGATCACAGGTACAATTAGAGAGTATTTCGGAAATAAAGCGAGTATCATTTTTAACATCGTATATTTCGGTTCAATTTATACAATCGTACTAATGTATTCGGTTGCGCTTACAAATACTGCAAGTAGTTTTATCGTGCATCAATTGCACATGCCAGAACCTCCAAGGGCTATTTTATCACTTGTATTAGTTCTTGGTCTTATCGCTATACTGAATTTTGGTCAAGATATTACTGTAAAGGTAATGAGTATGCTAGTGTATCCTTTCATAGCTTCTCTACTTTTTATCGCAATATCTTTAATTCCACAGTGGAATACGTCAATGCTTAGTTTTTCAGCTGTTTCTACTGCTTCAACAGGTACAGGCTATTTTGGAACGATATTAATGATTCTACCAATCATCGTATTCTCATTTAATCATTCACCTATGATTTCATCATTTGTTGTGAAACAGAGAGCTACGTATGGAATAGAAGCTACTGATGCTAAATGTGCGCAAATACAAAAAGTTTGTTATATCATGACATTCGCTGTAGTTATGTTCTTCGTTTGGAGTAGTACATTAAGCTTGACTCCAGAGGATTTAAAAATGGCAAAAGAGCAAAACTTATCAATCCTTTCATATCTTGCTAATGAGCTTAATTCACCTGTAATCACGATTGCAGCTCCAATCATTGCTTTTGTGGCTATTACAAAATCTTTCCTTGGCCATTATATCGGAGCATTTGAAGTAATGCGTGACATGATTATTAAGTTCGGTAAATCACGTGGAAAAGATATAGAAGAAAAAACAATTAAGACAATCGTCCTTACTTTTGTTGTATTATCATGTTGGTTTGTTGCTTATACAAATCCAAGTATTCTTGGACTTATTGATTCTCTAAGCGGTCCATTAGTTGCTGCTATCTTATGTCTATTACCGATGTATGCAATCAATAAAGTACCAGTACTAGCTAAATACAAAGGGAAAATGAGTAACGTATTTGTTATTATTGTAGGTGTACTTACTGTTTTAGCAAGTATTAAGTCATTATTCTAATTCACGATTGTTAGTTTTAGTGTGAAAATAGTGGACACGAAAAACTTTTTGGACAAACTTCTCAAGTTGGAGAGTTTGTCCTTTTTTATTCAATCTATCAACTTAGCGACAAAAAGCCATCTTTCATATATTAGGTGGCTTTTTCGGTATTAATATATTTTAATTATTCACGTCTGAATGGACCTTTTGGAGCAATTAGTTCTAAATTAGTACCATCTGGATCACGGAAGTAGGCAACGCCTGTACCAAATCCAGATTTCAAGCCGTCTTCTTCTTGAAAGACAATTGGATCTCCATCTGGTTCTACTCCAATTGCTTTTAGACGTTCTACAGCAGCATCGATATCTTCTACTTCAAAACAAAGATGAATTGCACTAATTTGGTCATTTGAGTAAGATGCTTTATCTGATTTAGGGACAACGTATTCTAGAATGTCGATATTCAAATTGTTTAAGTGAAGGTTGGTATATTTAATACGAGTATCATCAAGTCCTTGAGTTTGCGCCATTCGTTTTCCACCAATTTCATCGATGTTTGATACTTTCTTACCTGTTAATGCTTCATAAAAAACGATAGATTTTTCTAAATTACTTACTGTAATTCCGACGTGATTTACTTGTGAAAAGCTTGCTGTTTTTTCACTCATTTTTGTTGCCTCCTATTTTTAGGTGGTGTAATGTATTCGTTTCACCAATCTTTTACTGTAATTAAAATGAGCTTTTAGTAGAAGTTCTATTCTATGTCTTTTGTAACAACACACGAGAAATATAAGAGTGTTTTTTAATCAGAAAAGAATCTAGTATCCGCTAGATTCTTTTATTTTTCGTTTGTCTTGATACAAAAATTTGATGAATTTAAATTACAGCCATTGAGCAAAAAAGTTTGATATGAAAAATATTATTCTTTAGTACATACATTTTTAAGATGTTAAATATATTTCATAATAGTCTCTGTAAGATAGGGATAAGTAAAATAGCACTTTAAAGTGCGTACTTTTTATAACTTTGAATATCATTCATAATAGCACCAGTAAGAAGAAAACAAGCTTTACGGTACTACTATTTACCAACGATGTTACAGCAGTTTATTTAGAATCAGATTGATTAAAAGGTTGTACTATATGGCCTAATAATTTCGAAAAAATGCCAGAGTGGCATAAAACGATTATGGAGGTTAAAGATATGAGTACTTCAAATTTGAATGAAATTAGTAAACAAATTTTAAAAGAGGAGGAAACACTTCAATTTTCCTCTTTTACAAATGAAGATGCCTTGCAACTAGGTTTATTTATCGCTGAAACAGCAAAGCGAGAGGGGAAATTGATTGCTGTTGATATAACAAAAAACGGTGTGCAATTATTTCATTTTAAGATGACAGGGACAAATGCGGAAAATACGAAATGGATTGAGCGTAAAAAACGAGTTGTTTCCCTGCATGATCATAGCTCTTATTATATGCAGATACAAAGTGAAATAACTGGAATCTCATATAATGAAAAATATCTTTTAGATACTTCGGAATATGCTGCGTTTGGTGGGTGCTTTCCTATCAGAGTAAAAAACGTAGGAGTTATTGGAATGATAACAGTTTCAGGATTGCCGCCAGAAGAAGATCACGAATTGGTAATAAGAGCAGTTAAACATCATTTGAATCAATAATAAAAGTAAATTCAATTGTTAAATATAGAGACAAAAACGAACACATTCCTGTTCGTTTTTGTGTTTTTTATTGTTTGTTTGCTGTAAGAGTATGGATGTTAAAACAGTATTAAAGTTTGACATGTAATTTATAAGATGTTAATCATTAAATAAGTGACGGGTATAGTTTTTAATACTATTCATTGGTAATGTTTAGCTGAATTTAAATTAAAACTGTAAAAATCCAGGTAATGTGTTATTCATGCTACCTGGCTTTTTTGACCAGCAATTTAAGGTTATTTTCATATTTGTGTAAATATGAAACAAGCAGGATACATGAATAGAGAATGGGTAAAATAGTACCGAATGATCACTAGATTGTCTCAACGATGTTATAAAATGTTTTTTTAGTAAACTAAAGTGGTTTAAATGAAGCAGTTTAGTTAGATTCAGAATGACTAGCAATTGGTGTTATGGAGTTCAATGATTCAAAAATGAACTCATTTAAACCCATATTATCTTCGCAATGTATCATTTTGAAGAATATTAAAAATTAGGAGGAAATGAATTATGACAAAAGATTTCTATACCGCACTGAAAGAAAGACGTACTTACTATGGAATTAATAAAGAGGTACAAGTATCAGATGAAAAAATTAAAGAAATCGTGGAGTTTACTGTGAAACATACTCCATCAGCTTTCAATTCTCAAACTGCGCGATTAGT
Organism: Bacillus cereus group sp. N31; assembly: GCF_016483245.1. Lineage (NCBI taxonomy): Bacteria > Bacillati > Bacillota > Bacilli > Caryophanales > Bacillaceae > Bacillus > Bacillus cereus group sp. N31. The sequence goes on from NZ_JAEHCH010000004.1 coordinate 130,451, forward strand.
TGTATTATTTGGTGAAGCTCATGATAAATTATGGGATATTACAACTGAAACATTAAGAAAAGTAGTTGGAGATGGAGATTTTTCAGGAACGCAACAAAAAATGGATTCTTTTAAAGCTGGTTATGGAACAGTATTATTCTTTGAAGATGAGGCTATCGTTAAATCGCTTCAAGAAAAATTTGCTGCATATGCTGAAAACTTCCCAATTTGGTCACACCAAGCATCAGGTATGCACCAATTAGTCGTGTGGACAGGTTTAGAAGCAGAGGGATTAGGGGCATCTTTGCAACATTATAATCCATTAATTGATGATGAGGTAAAACAAGAATGGAATGTTCCTGCTAATTGGAAACTAATTGCACAAATGCCATTTGGTAATCCAACAGCTGCACCAGGTGAAAAAGAATTCCAACCGCTTGAAGAGCGTGTGAAATTTCATAAATAATAAACATTATTCATAAGGAATGAGTAAAAAGATTCTAGTTATTAATTCAATCACAAGTGTAACGATATATATTAAAAAAAAACACGAAGACATTTAAGTCTTCGTGTTTTTTTGATTAATTTTTGAAAGTGATAAAGGAGTATAGGCAAAGATATTTTATTATTAAATGTTAAATATTTGTATATGTAAAATTACATATATCTAATGATTGATAATCATGAATTAATGTAACTATAATAATTACACTGGGAAATAACTTATGGACTACAGTTTTAAGTAACGAAGGAGGAATTTGTTTTATTGTATTTTGTATATAAAAAATAGAAAAGGAGATATGCAAATGAAAAAATTACTTGTTATAGGCATAATGTATACAATGTTTTTCCTCATAGGAAATATACACTTACATGCTGATGAACGAACAAATGTAAAAAAAATTACTAGTTTAGAAGAGCCTACTTGGATATTTCAGGCGGGCATAGGTAAGGGGAAATATCACGATCGACAAGATTTAGGATTTATTTTGCAGAGAAATACACCATTAAAGGTAAGACAAACGAATCTTTATTTTAAAGACAAATTAACATTACGCTTATTATCTAATGACTCAAAAAATGAAAAGTCCATACAAGTAGGAAATGAATGGGTCACTATTCAAGGTGATACGCCTTTAGTTCCTTTCATAGATACTCCGTATGGTGAAGAGCGCGCTATACTGGAGTACCAAGTAGGGTATGAAAGTGCTACGAAACCTCTTCCAATTTATAAACAACAAGGAAGTGTATCTCAATTTTTTAGCACATGGGATCAATTTGATGGAGAGTATGCATTAATTCAAGGGAAGAGTTTTCAATTATTTGTACCTAAAAAAGATACAGAGTTAGTAAGATCTTTAAAAGATTTTCAATCGTTAGATGAGTTAATTGCGTATTATGAAGATATTTTTGTGATATATGATTCAATTATTGGTTTAGATGGCTCAACTGTTGAAAATAGAAAAAGTCAAAATCGTTATTTCTTAAAAGCAGATATATCCGGTGCTGGCGGTGCCTATTATGGCGCAAATTGGACAGCGAATAGTACAGATAGTACAAAGATGTGGTTAGATAAACTTAGTTGGGGAACTTTACATGAAATTGCCCATGGATACCAAGCTGGTTTTGATAATCAAGGAATATTTACAGGAGAAGTTTCTAATAATCTATTTGGTGTTCAATATCAATATAGTAAATACGGCAAAAAAGCAGATCAAGTTGGTTGGTTGTTTAATTTTGGGAAGAAGGAACAAGTAGAACGGAATTTATACAATTCTTTAATGAAAGAAAATAAAAATTATGATGACTTAGATTTACGACAAAAACTTATTCTTTTAACGATGGCGAAACAAAAAGCTGGCGATGAAGCTTTTGCGAAAATGTATCAAGGTTATCGAAAAATAGCTAGCAATACAGCTTTCAAAAAAGGTGACCATTCTTTACCAGATTTAATGAATCAGTATTATAGTGAGAATGGACAAGTTGATTTTACACCTGTCTTTGAAAGATGGGGCTTTAAACTTAATAATAAACAAATAGAGATTAATAGGGCGAAAGGTTATCCGGCTGTTACTTCTTTAGCTTATATAGTGCCTGAATCACAATTAGTTAAAGCAAGAGCACTAGTTGATCCTGAGATTCCGATAAACTCCAACTTTGAAATAGTTACAAATCAGCAAATTGCTTCACTTGGGCTAAAAGGGAATTTGCATATCCATTTAAATACAAATGAAATAGATACATTGAAAGGAGGAAAAATTAAATTAAAAGAAGGGAATAAAGTTATTCAAGAGAAAACAATTGAAAAAACAGATATCAATTTACAAGACGTACCAAATGGAGTTTATACAGTTGAGATTTCAGGTGGAAAAACGGATAGTATGTACCATTTCAGTTCGTATTATACCTATATAAAGGAAAAAGATAATAGTCTAACCATTGATATTAACGAAATGAAAGTGAGTAAGTTGGTAAATGAAACGATTCAATTCCTAGGATTAGGAGATGACCAGTTTGCCGAATTAAATACAGACTTAGAGCAAGATCAAGCTGTTTTTACGGTTACTACTAAAACGCCTCATAGCTATTATGCAGGTGAAAAATACGCATCAATAGAGGTGTTTAATAATAAGGGGGAAAAAATTTATACGAAGGAAATGGAAGGAACAAATGTAACGATTGTAAAAGATACAGTTCCACTAAAAGAAGGATATAGAATTAAAATCTATCATGATGAAATTAAAAAACGATTAACTAGTAAAGCTACTATTATGAATCCTATGAATAAAACAAATGAATTTATAATGACAAAATGGGGATTGAAAAATACTTATTTGCAAAATAATCCGGAAGAAAATCTTATGCAAAGAATTGATGAAGAAATGGAAGCAATTATAAGTAATCCTGTTTTAAAAGAGATACCAATGCAAAAATTAGAAATGAAAAAGAATGTGTGGATGGCAATAAATATGTTATCAGAACCACAAAAAATACTGTATATGAATAAGTATAAAGATAGTTTATATAATGAGTAATTTTTGAGAAATGAATGGAATCTATCCATATTATGAGGAAGCACAATTCATAAACAGTAGATAAACATTTATTTAACTTAATAATAAGATTATAAAGGAGTAAGAATATGAATAATTTCGTAAAGGTAGGTTTAACTACAGGAGTGGTGTTATCGGCGATTATGCCCTATGGAGGAGTGCATGCGGAAACAGAAGATTTAAAAGTGGAAACAAAGGAAGATACGTTCCGAACAGGTAATTTAACAGCACCTTCTCAAAATTCGGCAGAAAATGTAGCAAAGGATGCACTAAAAGGAAAAACAGAACAAGCATTATCATCAAAGCAAGTTAATACGGAATCCAAAGTTAATTATAATGTTACGCAAAGTCGTAAATCTTATGATGGTACTACATTGGTACGTCTTCAACAAACGTATGAAGGAAGTGATGTATACGGATATCAACTAACAGCACATATAAATGATGATGGTGTACTTACGAGCGTTTCGGGGGATAGTGCCCAAGATCTACAACAACAGGAAGATTTGAAACAACCTATTACTTTATCAGAAGAGGATGCAAAGAAACAGCTTTTCAACATCTATGGAAATGATCTCATATTTATTGAAGAACCAGAAATTAAACAAGTGGTATATGTAGATGAAAATACAAATAAAGCTACAAACGCATATCAAATTACTTTTAGTGCATCTACACCTGAATATGTATCTGGTACGGTATTAATTGATGCTTTTGGGGGTAATCTATTAAAAGAACTCGTTCAAAAATTGGGTATACAAGTAGATAGTAGTATTGTCCAATCTGCGACAGCAAATAAAGCACAAGATCCTTCGAAATTAACAGGTACAGGAAAAGATGACTTAGGTATTAATCGTACGTTTGGAATTACGCAGCGAAGTGATGGAACGTACATGCTTGCAGATTATTCTCGTGGTAAGGGAATTGAAACATATACTGCTAATTATAAAGATTATAATAATTATAGAAGAAATGTATGGGGTTATCTCGATGATTTAGTAACAAGTAATTCTACAAATTTTACTGATCCTAAAGCAGTTAGTGCCCATTATTTAGCAACGAAAGTATATGATTTTTATCAAGAAAAATATGGCCGTAACAGCTTTGATAATAACGGACAAAAAGTAATTTCTGTCGTTCATGGTTGGAACACAAATGGTACGAATAAAGGAAATCCTAAGCAGTGGTTTAATGCATTTAGTAATGGAGCTATGCTAGTATACGGAGATCCAATTGTTAGAGCATTTGATGTGGCAGGACATGAATTTACACACGCGGTTACAAGAAATGAGTCTGGACTTGAGTATGCAGGAGAAGCTGGTGCAATTAATGAGGCTCTATCTGATATTTTAGGAGTAGCAGTTGAAAAGTATGCCAATAACGGAAAGTTCAATTGGACAATGGGAGAACAATCAGGTCGTATTTTTAGAGATATGAAAAACCCATCATCTATCTCTTCTAGATATCCGGAGGACTATAGACATTATAATAACTTACCTATTGATGCTGACCACGATCATGGTGGTGTACACACGAACTCTAGCATTATTAATAAAGTAGCTTACTTGATTGCTAGTGGTGGAAACCATAATGGAGTAAACGTACATGGCATTGGAGAAGATAAAATGTTTGATATTTTCTATTATGCAAATACGGATGAATTAAATATGACTTCTGACTTTAAAGAATTAAAAGAAGCTTGTATTCGTGTAGCAACGAACTTATATGGTAAAGACTCATTAGAAGTACAAGCTGTCCAACAAGCCTTTAAAGCAGCTTATATTTAAGACTACTATGATGAATTGTAAACCTTTTATTTTAATATGATTCTTTATTTAAATATATAGACAAAAACCTTGTAGAATTTCTCTGCAAGGTTTTTGTTACGCATGGCATTTTATTTTATGTATCATTATCTCATGTTAATTGGTAATTAGGATAACTAATAAGTTGTTTTTATCGAGTCAAAATTACCAAACGTTTTTTAACACTATTTTTCCTATTGCTTTATTCGATTCCAAATATTCATGTGCTTGGGCAACTTCATCAAACGTGAAAGTTTTCGAATCTAGCAATGGGCGAAGTTTTCCTTCTTCTACAATTTGCGTTATTTTCGTTAAGATTTCTCCGCAATCATTACGCTTATCAGTATGTAATATTTTTAATGCCATAAAAGTAACGTGCAGAGAGAGTCCTTTTGCGTGTAAAGGAGAGAGGTCATGGGTTGAACGAGCTGCAATTGTTACGACAGTGCCATTGACCGCAGCAGCTTCAAAAGAATGATCAAGATTCTTGCCACCTACTGTATCAAATATAGCTTCAAATCCGTTTCCATTCGTATGTTTTTGCACATATTCTTGAACAGATACTTCTTTATAATTAATAGCTATATCGGCTCCTAGACGATGGGCTATTTCCATTTTGCTCTGCTGAGAAGCGGTTGTAAAAATTTTAGCGCCTGCCCATTTAGCTAGTTGAATGGCTACGTGTCCTACGCCACCAGTAGCTCCATGAATGAGAACATTTTGACCAGGTTTAATATTTGCACGATCAAATAAAGATTCCCAAGCTGTAATTGCAACTAATGGTAGAGCAGCAGCTTCTTCCATTGTTAAATTGTTAGGTTTGTGAGCAATTAATCGTGCATCAGCAAGCATAAATTCTGCAAGTGCACCTCCAGTTTCTTTAAAACCTCCGGCACATCCGTATACTTCATCCCCTGATTTGAATTTCGAAATACCTTCTCCTACTTCAATAACAATACCAGCTACATCGCCGTGTAATATAGCTGGAAACTCAGGAGCGACTGCTGAAACGGCACCACTACGCATTTTTGTATCGATTGGATTTACACTTGTTGCTTTTACATCGATTAGAACATGACCTGGTAAAAGTTTTGGTTTTGAAACTTCTTCTAATTGAAATACAGATGAATCCCCAAAAGAATGGATAATTTGTGCTTTCATAGTTTATACCTCCTGTTTGTGGTTATAGCATAGCAAAGTACGAAAAATAAGTATAATATTTTGAATTTGGTTAGTGAGAATTTTATATAAAGAAGAGGAAAGTGCATGAAATGAAATAATGTAACGTACTTCTAAAAACTACTGTAAAGCTTTTTGAAGAAAGGGTAGATGTTATTTTTGCAGCATGATTTATTCATTACGCTTATCCCGCATTCACAGGCAGTAAGACCCCCACCTCAAAATTCAGCGAAAGCAAAGAAGTTAGGTGGGAGTTGGGCTGCTCGTAAAAGCCCGATTGGTGAGGGCTGAATAAAGTTTCACTTTATTCGGAGCGACAGGGGATTTAGCGAAACGCAAAATTTACCCTGCTTTATACAAACTATTTAGTAATCAACATATACCGCAATCTATTTCGATTATCGGTATTGGCAGAAGGGTAATGTCAGATGTGGAATTTCAAACAAAGGTAGAACAATCCCTTGCTACATTTTCTAGAAGAGCTACTGATGACGAATCAGGAGTAGAAGAATTTATTAGCACATTTCGTTATTGTCAATTAAATACAGCGAATATAGAGGACTATCAAGATTTGTTGCGTCTTGTAAAGAGACGTGAAACAGAATTAAACATTCCTGAAAACCGCATGTTTTACCTATCTGTTATACCAGAAGTATTTGATGTCATTGCTTTAAATATTAAGGAAAGTGGATTGTGGGCTACAAAAGGATTGAACCGTTTTATTATAGAGAAGCCTTTTGGTTATCATGTAACGTCTGTTCACGAGTTTAACGAAAAATTAATTGAAGATTTTGATGAAACTGATATTTATTATATCGATCATTATCTTTGAAAATGAATGGTAACTCAGGATAAACTTAGAAAAGTATTACGAAATAAATAGTATGTAATTTAAGACATATTTATTGACGATAATAATTTATGTAGTTAATATACTAGACATAATATTATTTAATTACTAAAAGTAATCAAATATAAAATATTTCGTTAAATTCTATAAATAAGTACGTTGTAGTAGAAACGCTTTGAATTGCCACTATTAATATTGGGGACAATTAGAAGGCGAAAGGTATAAAAAGAATTGGAATTTGATAACTCTTTGTTTTTTATAAAAACATGAGCTTCTGTACAATTCATTTTTAATATATTGACCAGGATTATACAACAAGAGGGGGACTGAAATTGGAATCAATGACCTTTGTTTTATTTGGAGCGACAGGGGACTTAGCGAAACGCAAAATTTACCCCGCACTATATAACTTATATAGAGATCAAAAGCTTCCAAAGCAAATATCTGTTATCGGGCTTGGGAGACGTGAAGTATCTCATGTAGATTTTCAAAAAAGAATAAAAGAATCAATAGAGACGTTTTCTCGTCATAGAGAAGAAGGGACTTCAGAGCTCGAAGGTTTTTTAGATAATTTTCGCTATTGTCCATTAGATGTGAGTAAGCCGGAAGACTATGAGAGATTATTACAAGTCGTTCGTGAAAGGGAAGAAGAACTACATATAAAAGGAAATAGAATGTTCTATCTTTCCGTTGCTCCTGAATTTTTCGAGACAATCGCTTTAAATATTAAGGAAAGCGGACTTGATAAAACGGATGGATGGAAACGCCTAATGATTGAGAAACCGTTCGGGCACGACCTTACATCTGCTCGTGAGCTGAATGATAAGCTTAGTCGCACGTTTGAAGAAGACGAGATATACCGTATTGATCATTATTTAGGTAAGCCGATGATTCAAAACCTTGAAGCACTAGAATTTGCAAATCCTGTTCTCCAATCGATTTGGAATAAAGAACATATAGCGAATGTACAAATTACAGCGAGTGAAACAGTTGGGGTTGAAGAAAGGGCAGGATATTATGATCAGGCAGGAGCCATTCGAGATATGGTTCAAAATCATATGTTACAAATATTAATGATGACTGCTATGAATTTGCCGGAAAAGGTTAATGCATGTGAAATTCGAGAGGAAAAGCGAAAGGTAATGGAGACGCTTCGTAAAGTGAAAAAAGAAGACGTTCAAAACCATATCATTCGCGGACAATATGGTGCAGGTGAGATAAACGGTCAACAAGTTGTAGCATATAAAGAGGAGCCAGGAGTAAATCCTTCTTCTAACATAGACACATTTGTTGCTGCTCGCTTGTGGATCGATAATCCATTTTGGACTGGCGTTCCCTTTTATATACGAACAGGCAAACGAATGAAAGAAAAGTCTACTCGTATTGTAATCGAATTTAAAAATACGTTAAAACAGCAATATCAAGATAGTAATCCAAATGCAGCACCTAACTTGTTAATAATTGAAATTAGCCCAGGTGAGAACGTTTCATTACAGTTAAATAGTAAAAATCCATTGAAAAATGGAGAAATTGAACCGATGCGTATTAACTTTACTTGTGAGCAAGCGGATGTGGGAGTACCTGAAGCGTATGAAAGACTCATTCATGATGCTGTGAGTGGAGACGCTACATTCTTTGCACATTGGAGAGAAGTTGAATTGTCATGGGAATGGGTACAACCAATTCTTGAAGCATTCGAAGAAAACTTATTACCACTTCATGAATATGAGTCGGGTTCATATGGTCCAGATGCGTCTAATGAACTATTGCAAGAAAGTGAATTTAAATGGTGGTTAGATCAAGAAACGAAAAAATAAGTACTTTCTTTCATGAAAGCATTTAGGGGGACGATTACTATGACACAAAACATAAATCAATTAGCAGTGAATACAATTCGTACGTTATCAATTGATGCTATTAATGCGGCAAATTCAGGTCATCCAGGTCTTCCGATGGGAGCAGCGCCAATGGCTTATGCATTATGGGCGAATCATTTAAATCATAATCCTAATCATCCAAAATGGTTTAACCGTGATCGCTTCGTTTTATCGGCGGGACATGGATCTAGCTTATTATATAGCCTACTTCATTTAGCTGGATATGACGTTTCAATTGATGACTTGAAAAACTTCAGAAAATTAAATAGTAAAACGCCAGGACATCCTGAGTTTGGTCACACTTCAGGAGTTGAAGCAACTACAGGACCGTTAGGGCAAGGGATTGCCAATGCTGTCGGAATGGCAATGGCAGAAGCGCATTTAGCAGCGAAGTTTAATAAGGATGGTCACTCTATTATAGATCACAATACGTACGCTTTAGTTGGAGACGGTGATTTAATGGAAGGTGTCGCTTATGAAGCGATGTCAATGGCAGGACATATGAAACTTGGCAAGTTAATTGTGCTGTATGATTCAAATGAAATTTCACTTGATGGTGAATTAAACATTGCTTTCTCTGAAGATATGCAGAAAAGGGTAGAATCTGCACATTGGCAATATGTAAGAGTTGAAGATGGAAACGATGTTGATGCGATTACAAAAGCGATTCAATTAGCGAAAGACAATACGGACCAACCTACTCTTATAGAAATTAGAACCATTATAGGTTACGGAAGTCCAAAAGTTGCTGGAACGAACAAAGCACATGGTAACCCGCTTGGATTAGAAGAAGCGACAGCGACAAAACAAGTGTATGGTTGGCATTATGAAGAAGACTTTTTTGTACCTGAAGAAGTAACAGCTCATTTTAATGAACTGAAACAAAAAGGTATTGAAAAAGAACATGGCTGGAATGAGCAGTTCAACTTATACAGAGAGTCAAACCCTGCACTAGCAGATGAATTAGAAAAAGCGATTACAGGTGAAGTTTTAATCGAAGCGAAAGACATTTTATCCTTCGATACTGAAAAAACGATTTCAACTCGTGTTGCAAGTGGGGAAGCTATTAATCATTATGTGAAATCGATTCCTTCTATTTTCGGTGGAAGTGCAGATCTTTCTCATTCTACGATGACAGATATAAAAGGTGAAGCAGTGTATGCGGTAGAATCGTATGCTGGCCGAAATATATATTTCGGTGTACGTGAACATGCAATGGGCGCGGCAGCGAATGGACTGGCACTTCATGGAGGAGTAAAACCGTTCGTGAGTACATTCTTTGTATTTAATGATTACCTTCGTCCATCTATTCGACTCGCTGCATTGCAAAAGTTACCTGTTACGTACGTATTTACACATGATTCGATTGCTGTAGGAGAAGATGGTCCAACGCATGAACCTATTGAACATTTAGCAGCTCTTCGGGCAATTCCTGGTTTAACAGTTATCCGCCCATCAGATGCAAATGAAACAGCAAGTGCGTGGGCTTATGCTTTACAGCAAACGGATGGTCCAGTCGTTTTAGTACTCAGCCGTCAAAATTTACCGGTGTTTCATGAAACGAAAGCGAACATAGAGAATCTTTCTAAAGGCGCTTACGTATTAGCACAAACGAATGAAAATCCGGATGTGATTTTAATTGCGACAGGTTCTGAAGTATCCTTAGCTGCTAGTGCAAAAGCGAAACTAGAAGAAGACAATGTCTCTGTTCGTATCGTTGCAATGCCAAGCTGGGAGCTATTCGATCACCAATCGAAAGAATATAAAGAATCCGTTCTTCCGTCTTCTGTAACGAAACGAGTATCTCTTGAGATGGGTGTATCTCTCGGTTGGGAGCGTTATGTAGGACAAGAAGGAAAAATATTATCGATTGAAACATTTGGAGCTTCAGGAACTGGGGCTGAAGTCATGAATCTATTTGGATTTACGACAGAAAATGTTGTTCAAATTACAAAAAATGTATTGAATTCTTAAGCTATGACTGTGAATACCTTTCTGGACAGATCAACTTATCAGTGCTGAAAGGTATTCAAAATCGTAGTGATATAGATTTTTAATAAAAGATGATTTGAGGAGGAATTATATTATGCAAGTAGGATTAATTGGTTTAGGTAAAATGGGATTAAATTTAGGGAAAAATTTAATGGATCATAAACACGAGGTAGCAGCATTTGATTTAAATACGAGCGCAGTAGAAGAAATGAAAGAGTATGGGGCTACAGGTACATCTAGTTTAAGTGAACTTGTTCAGTCATTACAATCACCAAGAATTCTTTGGGTAATGGTACCACACGCTGTTGTTGATTCTGTTATTGATGAGGTTACACCATTGCTTTCAAAAGGAGATATTTTAATTGAAGCGGGTAATTCACATTATAAAGAGTCTATTCGCCGATATGAGCAATTAAAGAAAGATGGCATTCACTTTATGGATGCAGGAACTTCTGGCGGAATGGAAGGCGCTCGTAATGGTGCTTGTTACATGATCGGAGGAGATCAAGAAGCTTGGGACATCGTTGAACCTATCTTCCGCGATACTGCTGTAGAAAATGGATTCTTATATGCCGGAAAAGCTGGTAGTGGTCACTTCTTAAAAATGGTTCACAACGGAATTGAATACGGTATGATGGCTGCTATTGGTGAAGGATTTGAGATCCTAGAGAAAAGTGAATTTGACTACGATTATGAAAAAGTATCAAAAGTATGGAACAACGGTTCAGTAATCCGTTCATGGTTAATGGAATTAACAGAAAATGCATTTTCTAAAGATGCAAAACTGGATGAAATTAAGGGTGTTATGCATTCTTCTGGTGAAGGAAAATGGACAGTAGAAACAGCATTAGATCTTCAAACAGCAACTCCTGTTATCGCAATGTCGTTATTAATGCGCTATCGCTCATTAGACAATGATACATTTACAGGAAAAGTAGTAGCAGCTCTGCGCAATGAATTTGGCGGACATGCTGTAGAAAAGAAATAAAGTGAAACTTTAATAAGTAGGGGCTTTATTTCACACCAATCGGGCTTTTACGGGATAAGCATATTAAACATGTAACTCATCAACGTTTAAAAACTGGAGGGAATTGATCATGAAATTTTTTATTGATACTGCAAATCTTGAGGACATAAAAAAAGCATATAAACTTGGAGTTTTAGCTGGTGTTACAACGAATCCTTCTTTAGTAGCAAAAGAGGGCGTTAAGTTTGAAGACCGTATCGCAGAAATTTGTCAGGCAGTACCTAAAGTTGAGTCTGTTTCGGCAGAAGTAACGCCAGATGCTGTTACAGCTGAAGAAATGATTGCTCAAGCAGAAGAATTAATTAAAATTAACGGTGGCGATAAAAACGTCACGATAAAACTTCCAATGACGCTAGCAGGATTAGAAGCTTGTCGCTATCTTACTGAAAAAGGTGTGAAAACGAACGTTACACTTATCTTCACGGTGAACCAAGCACTTTTAGCTGCTCGAGCAGGTGCAACGTATGTTTCTCCATTTTTAGGACGTTTAGATGATATTTCTGAAGATGGTGTGCTCTTAGTTGCGAAAATTGCTGAGCTATTCGATATTCATCAATTAGATACACAAATTATTGCAGCTTCTGTCAGACACCCAGATCATGTAACTCGTGTAGCGATGGCAGGTGCTCACATTGCAACAATCCCTTATAAAGTAATTGAACAACTTGCTATGCATCCATTAACAGATCAAGGTATTGAAAAGTTCGCTGCAGATTGGGCGAAAGCACCTAAATTATAATATATGAAAGTGAAGGAGGCTTTCCGAAAATTGCTTTTCATGAGAGGACAGATTCCTAGGTAACTTCATCGTTTAACTTGGATCCTGAGTTAGGAGTCTTACTACGTGAAAACAGTAAGAGAAGAAAGTGTCATTCACTTTTGAAGAAGGAAAATTTGCTCGCATGAAGCATGTATCACAATAACATTATAATTATTAAAGAGAAATCCCCTTATTAGAGAGAGTAGTTAACGTGTATCTCTGATAAGGGAGATTCTTTTTATATAAATCATTATTATGTGAAAATATCTCTTACTCAAGAAAGAACTATATAAGTTCTCTTAATTGTATAGTAATTTTGAAAGGGTTTACATAGAGGGGTGGAACTGAGTATGAATATGTACCTTTTAATGATTACATTATTATCAATTGTAATTGTTATTTTAGGAGTATCGTGGTGGAGATGGCATGCGTTTATTAGTTTAACGATTGCAAGTTTGTTTTTAGCAATTATGTCTGGAATGCCAATGGATAAAATAGTGAGCGCTTATGAAACGGGAGTCGGAAGTGTTCTCGGGCATTTAGTAGGTATTTTAGTATTAGGTACAATTCTAGGGAAAATGATGGCAGAGTCAGGTGCTGGAATGCAGGTGGCAGAGTTCTTTATTAAATCCTTTGGAATAAAAAACTTACCATGGGCGATGTTAATTGCAGGTTTTATTATTGGAATTCCGGTGTTTTTTGAAGTAGGCATTTTAATATTATTGCCGTTAGTAATTTCTATTCATAAAACAACGAGACAAAATATTTTATTGATAGCATTACCAGCAATTGCTGGGTTATCTGTCGTACACGGCCTTGTTCCTCCGCATCCAGGGGCAATCGTTGCAATTGGTATTTATAAAGCGAACCTTGGGAAGGTACTTCTTTATTCACTCATTATTACATTTTTTGCAGCGATTATTGCAGGTCCTATATTCGCTAAATGGATTCACAAACGTGTAATTCCTGAAAATGAACCAGAATTGATACGTGTAAATACAAAATCAACGAAATTACCAGGAATAGGAGTTTCATTTTTAGTTATATTGTTACCCGTTATGTTAATGGTGTTAGCAGCAGCAGCTCCTTATGTTCCGCTTTCTAATACTTTAATGAAGATTGTCACATTAATCGGTAGTCCTATCATTGCGCTTTTGATTGCATGTTTTGCAGCTTTCTATTTTCTTGGATTTCGTCAAGGTATCGATAAAAAGGCTATTAAGAAGGTAACAGAAGATAGCTTATTACCAATCGGTTCTATTGTTGCGATTATTGGTGCTGGCGGCGGATTTAAGCAAATTCTTATCGATAGTGGCGTAGGGAATGCTATTGCTCAAATGTCTGAACATTTAGCTCTATCTCCAATTGTATTAGCATTTATAGTAGCTGGATTAATTCGAATTGCGACAGGGTCAGCGACAGTCGCTTTAACAACAGCAGCGGGTATCGTTTCGCCAATCGTTGAAAATACAACAGGTGTGAACTTAGAGTTACTCGTTATTGCAACAGGTGCAGGAGCATTAATGTTTTCACACGTAAACGATGCTGGTTTTTGGATGGTCAAAGAATACCTAGGTTTAACAGTGAAAGAAACATTTAAAACATGGACAGTATTAGAAACGTTACTTTCATTTATCGCTTTTGGAGGCGTTTTACTACTCGATATGTTTGTTTAAAATAAGGATACTTTTATATGAATTTAGAGAGATAACTTTAGCACATAACGTTATGAATAGATAAAATAAATGTATTTTTATGGTTCTTATATTATTAGGATACTGTAGGGATTTTTTGTTAGGAGGAAGAAATGGTGAGCTCAAAATATATGATTGGTGTAGACATTGGGACAACTAGTACAAAATCAGTTCTATTTTCTACTGATGGATCTGTTATTACAAGTCATGGAATTGAATATCCTTTATATTCTCCTACGCCTGAAATAGCAGAACAAGACCCAGAAGAAATTTTTCATGCAGTAATAAATACGATTAAAGAAACTGTACGATCAAGTAGTGTACAGCCAAATGATATTCTTTGTGTCTCTTTTAGTTCGGCAATGCATAGTATCATTGCTGTAGATGAGAAGGGAAAACCGTTAACGAGATGTATCACTTGGGCAGATAATAGAAGTGCAAGCTGGGCAGAGAAAATAAAGAGTGATATGAATGGTCATGAAATTTATTTGCGTACTGGAACACCAATTCATCCTATGTCACCACTTTCGAAATTAGTTTGGTTACAGAATGAGCAGGCAGAATTGTTTGCAAAAAGTTATAAATTCATTTCTATTAAAGAATATGTGTTTTATAAATTATATAAAGAATATGTAATTGATTATTCTATAGCATCAGCAACAGGAATGTTCAATTTGAAATCTTTAAAATGGGATGAGGAAGCTCTTCGTGTTGCAGGGATTTCAGATGAAAAGCTTTCTAAACTTGTTCCAACGACGCACAGCTTAATAGGATTAGATGAAGAACTTGCAAAAGAGATGAATGTACTTGTTTCTACGCCCTTTGTAGTAGGAGCGAGTGATGGAGTGCTATCGAATTTAGGCGTAAATGCAATAGATCCTGGGGTTGTGGCTGTTACAATTGGTACAAGCGGTGCGATACGTGCTGTAACAAATTGTCCTGTGACAGATCCAAAAGGTAGAATTTTTTGTTATGCCTTAACTGAAGACCATTGGGTAATCGGTGGACCAGTTAATAACGGTGGTATGATTTTCAGATGGGCTCGTGATCAATTAGGCACTTCGGAGATTGAGCTTGCGAAGCGTTTAGGGAAAGATCCATATGAAGTGCTTACTGAAATAGCAGCAAAAGTAAATCCTGGATCTGACGGTTTATTATTTCATCCGTATTTAGCAGGGGAAAGAGCTCCTTTATGGAATGCGAATGCGCGAGGATCTTTTTTTGGACTCGGATTACATCATAAGAAAGAACATCTTATTCGTGCTGTATTAGAAGGAGTAATTTATAACTTATATACCGTTCTTCTCGCTTTAAAAGAGCTAATTGGCGAACCGAAAAAAATTCAAGCAACAGGCGGTTTTGCAAGGTCAGAACTTTGGAGACAGATGATGGCGGATATTTTTCATCAAGACGTATATGTTCCTGAAAGTTTCGAAAGCTCTTGCTTAGGAGCTGCAATCCTCGGTTTATATAGTTTAGGTGAAGTAGATACGTTACATGTAGTTTCTGAAATGGTAGGTGCGAATTTCCACCATGAACCAAACATTGAAAGTGTGGAAAAATATAAAGATTTAACACCAATCTATATTCGTCTGTCCCGTCACTTGGAAGAAGAATATGAAAGTATAGCAGCGTATCAAAAAAAGTGGGTTTAAAAGCTATTTACTAAGAAAATATGGTAACGTATAAAGAGGTACTACGATTTTTTAGGATACTCTTTCAACATAAAATATTTTAAGAAGTATGATGAACGAAAAATATAGGGAGAGAGGGTTATGAAAATGAAGGATAACAAAGCGTTTATTGGATATGTTGGAACTTATACGAAAGAAAATAGTGAGGGAATATATAAGTTTACTTTAGACACAGAAGCAAAAAAAATTAGTAATGTAACACTTGTGGCTAAGCTGGATAACCCTACATATGTAACGATTAACCGAAATAATGAATATCTCTATTCCGTTGTTAAGGAAGGAGAATCTGGTGGTGTAGCTGCTTATTCAATTGATAGTAAAACTGGAGAGTTAAAGGCAGAAAACAGACAAGTAGTAGAAGGGGCTTCTCCTTGTCATGTGAGCATTGATAGTGGGAGTCATACAGTAGTTACAGCAAATTATCATAAAGGAACGATTGAGTCTTTTGAAATAAATGAAGAAAATGGAACTGTAAATCCTGCTTCATCTATTATGGCGCATGAAGGTTCAGGTCCGAATAAAGAAAGACAAGAAAAACCACATGCACATTACGCGGGATATACTCCTGATGAAAAATATGTAGTGGGCGTTGATTTAGGGATAGATAAAATAATTACGTATGAAACAAAAGGTAGTGCATTAACAGAAGTGAATAGCTTATCTGTAAATCCAGGAAGTGGGCCGAGACATATTACTTTTCATCCGAATGGAAAGTATGCGTATGTGATGACGGAGCTGAGTTCAGAGGTTATCGTATTAACATATAATGCGGAAGAAGGGACCTTTACAGAATTACAGTATATTTCTACTATTCCAGCAGAGTTTGATGAAAATAGTCAAGGAAGTGCGATTCATATTTCTTCTGACGGCCGTTTTGTATATGCAGGTAATCGTGGCCATAATAGTATTGCTGTTTTCAGTGTGGATCAAAATTCAGGTGAGCTTACATTTGTTGAACATACATCTACAGAAGGAAATTGGCCAAGAGACTTTGTATTAGATCCTACTGAAAAATTTCTTGTTGCTACAAATGAAAAGTCGCATAATCTTGTGTTATTTTCAAGAAATGAATCTACAGGAAAGTTAACTCTTTTACAATCTGATGTTGTTGTGCCAGAGCCTGTTTGTGTTAAATTTTTAAATGTTTAAGCTATGTTCGATATATTTGAAAAATCGCTGATATAATTTTATATATCAAGAAAACAAAAAAAGCAAAGCGATATCGCTTTGCTTTTTACTGTTTCTTTTTCGGTCTACGTACTAACTCGCCGCCGCAGTTTGGACAAACGTTATGTCTTTCTTCTGTACATGGTGCACAAAACGTACATTCATACACGCAAATGTAAGCTTCAGAATCTTGCTCCAGCGATTGATCGCAAATTTGACAGTTTGTTTTCATTTCTAGTGCCATAGTAATTCTCCTTTTTGTTTGAAAATTTATAATTTAATTATAATTCATTAGATAGAATTAGTCTTTTTCAATTGAAAGGAAATCGAATGATAAAGTTGTGATTTGAAATGAAAGATGCCAATTTATTTTAAAATTGATTATTTTGTGCAGTTGGAATATTATGAAATAGTCAAAAGACAACAGGGGGTATACATTTTGACTAATCATAACGATCATTTAAAAGCAAACTGCGAAAAATGCTTCGGTCTATGTTGCGTGGCGTTACCGTTCGCAGCATCGGTAGATTTTGCAGTGAATAAAGATGGTGGTAAACCATGTTCCAATTTACAATCAGATTTTAAATGTAGTATACATAAAAATCTTAGAGGAAAAGGTTATAAAGGTTGTACAGTATTTGAATGTTTCGGTGCTGGGCAGAAGATTTCTCAAGTTACCTTTAAAGGGATTGATTGGCGGAAAGATGCTAAGCATGCGAGAAAAATGTATGATGCTTTTCCGGTTATGCATCAGCTCCATGAAATGCTTTGGTATTTGAATGAGGCGATTCTATTAAAGGCGACGCAGCCAATTCATAAAGAACTAAGTAAAGCGATTGAAGAGACAGAGCGACTTTCGAATTTAAATGCGGACGAGTTAATGAAAGTAAATATTCCATTACACCGTGCAGAAGTAAATGTTTTACTTTTAGAAACGAGTGAGCTAGTTTGGAAGGAAATGAATGCGACGCGTAAGAAACGAATCATTCACCGCGGAGCAGATCTTATGGGAGCAAACCTGAAAAAGAAAAATTTACAAGGCGCGAATTTAAGGGGTGCTTATTTAATTGCGGCTAACTTAAATGGAGCAGATTTACGCGGGGCGGATCTCATCGGAGCAGATTTGCGAGATGCAGATATTCGCGGGGCTGATTTTACAAATAGTATTTTTCTGACGCAAGTTCAAGTCAATGCGGCGAGAGGGGACAAACATACGAAATTGCCGAAATTATTGTCCCGTCCATCGCATTGGAGTGCGTAAAGAGTATATACGAACAGGCAGAGATATTTAATCTCTGCCTGTTTTTCATTTCTTTTCAAAAGTAGTAATAAAAACGCCACATATAATAAGAATACCACCAATAAAAAAGTTACTATTTAATGTCTCGTTTAATAAGAGCCAGCCAAGTAACGATCCGACGATAGGTTGGAAGAAGAAAAATAACGAGCCAATGCTTGCGTCCATTAATTCTAATCCTTTATTCCAAAGGAAAAAGGCACCTGCCGTTGAGGCGATTCCTAAATAAATTACGCCTAATAGTACATACATGTTTATATGTTCAATAGGGCTTGATTGGAATTCCCATAGCATAAAAGGTGTAATGAAAAAGAGTGAAAAGAATATGGCGTACGTTGTAATAACTAAAGATGAAAATTTGGCTGAAGCAATCTTCACATAAATAGATAGTAAAGCCCACGTAATAGCAGCCCCGACTAATATAATTGTTCCGATAAAATAGGAGCCAATTTCAATATCCCATCCGATTACGATAATAACACCGATTGTCGCTATTATAGTAGATAACAGTCTACGAGCGGTTAGTTTTTCTTTTAAAATGATTGCTGCAAATATAACCATAAATGCAGGTGTAGCAGATGTTACTAAAGATCCTGTATGAGCGTCGGATAATTTTGTTCCGATAAATTGACAAGTGATCGAAATGAAGTATCCGATAAATCCAATCCAAGCGAATAATAGCCAATCTTTTTTGCGAATGGTCACTTTTTTCTTTTGCTTTTTCTCTGTTATTTTCAAAAATGCATATAAAACAACGAAAGCGATAATAAAGCGTAACCAAACGAGTGTCAGCGGTGGGATAAAGTCGAGTACGTATTTACTAACAACGTACATACCGCCCCATATACTTGCTGCTAGTGATAAACATATAGCTCCTAAAATTGTTTGTTTCATGTAAAGTACCTCCGTCTATTTTTAGGGTATTATGAGTTCCCTAAGACGAGGCATAGTGCATGTGTTATATGAATGCCCGTCTTAGTTTATAGACGGCCTACTGGTTGATCGTTTTCGAATGAAGTGTTGTAGTACATGCGTGCATTCCTCCTTCGTAATTTTATAATGATATTATAACTTAATTTTCAGTTTATTGGGATGTTTCTTTAGAAAATGGAAATGGTGGTTGTCTAAGAAAGCATAGTATATGGTAGAAAAACATATTTTTAAAATAAAAGAAACCAATTACATACTTGATAAGTATATTAAGAGTAGGATGAAAAAGTAGATTAATAGAGAAAGTGGAGGAGATTGTTATAACTACAACTGTTATTTCTCATTTTTACAATGAAGAGTATTTATTACCGTGGTGGCTTATGCATCATACGAAACTGTTTGATCATGGCATTTTAATTAATAAAGGTTCAACAGATCGTTCGGTTGAGATTTGTAAAAAATTCGCACCGCATTGGGAAGTGCGAGATTCTACAAATCCAGAGTTTGATGCATATGCGACAGATCATGAAGTGATGAGGGTAGAACAAGAAGTACAAGGTTGGAAAATGATTTTAAATACGACCGAGTTTCTTTGTGTGCAAGATAAAAACCAGTTTTGGAAATCACTAAATGAATTGGGAGGGAGGATGTATTGGCTGGAAGGGCTTATTATGGTTGATGATCCTAACTATAATTATCCGGACCTTAACTTTGGAATCCCTTTAATGAAACAGCGATTTCACGGTTATTTACCAGAAGATTGGCCGTTATGGAGAAGAGGTAGATTTATTCATAATCATGAACACGGAAGTTATACGGTTGGAAGACATTTATCAGCGCATGAATCTATGATCTATCCGCCTCTTGCTTGTATATTATGGTTTGGGTTTAGTCCGTGGAACGATGCGATGAGAAAGAGAAAGTTACAAATTGGTCCGACGCTTTCTGAAGCTAGTAAGCATGGAGGAATGGGTACGCACCATATTATTACGCCGGAAAAATTAGAAGAATGGTATAAGGATTTAGCGAGAGGAGCGCAAGATTTACGTTTTAGTACTGCATATCGGTATGTTTTTGTATAGATGATTCCCACCATAAAATTGTTTCTTCGATACCTGTATTTAGATCGTATGTTGGTTTCCAATTTACTTCAGTTTTTAAACGTTCTACATTAACCCCGACAAATAAAGGTTCATCTTTAGAGAAAGGGATTGCACCTAGTTTAATTAAATGTTCTTTTCCTATCTTTTTAGCGATGATAGAAGCTAACTCTTTAATTTGTACAGATTGACCAGAAGCGATATTGATTGTGCCTGTAACATTGCGTTCTAATACTGTTACGAGAGCATCAGCGACGTCGCTCACATGGAGGAAATCTCTTGATTGTTTTCCATGTGTACATAGTGCTTCCTCATT
Organism: Bacillus cereus group sp. N31; assembly: GCF_016483245.1. NCBI lineage: Bacteria > Bacillati > Bacillota > Bacilli > Caryophanales > Bacillaceae > Bacillus > Bacillus cereus group sp. N31. Next base: position 151,171 of record NZ_JAEHCH010000004.1, read on the forward strand.
TTTTAATAAGGAAGTGATGATGTTAGAAACGAGCCGATTCCCTTGTTCGTGAGGTCCATACATATGAAAAATGCGGCCCCAACACATGCTGAGGCCTGTTTGCTCGGCGTACGTTTGTAGCCAGGAGTGTAGTGTGTTTTTACATAATGAATACGGGGTTTTATAGGAAAGTAAGGGTGAATCTTCAAATAGTACACCGTTAAACCATTCATATTCTGCGCCAGTACCTGCAACGACGACTCGCTTTCCACCGCATGTTGTGAAGTGTTGAATTAATGAGATGCTGGATGTAAGCCAATAGTAATTATTAATGGATACGTAGCATGCTGGCGGTACTGCTTCCCAAGCTAAATGAATGAGATAACTAGGTTTCATGTCGTAAATGAGTTTTTTTACCTCTTCATCGCAAAGTAAGTTTACTTTATGCCAATGGCAAGAAAGGTGAGAAGGCTTATTTGTATTGTAAGTGGCGTGCACTTCATAGCCCTTTTGAATAAGAGAATGTACAACGTATTTACCAATCCATCCACTACCGCCTGTTACAAGGATTTTTTTCATGGCTCAATTACCTCAACTTCTGGTATTGTTACTAAAAATTTGCCGCCCCATTCACGAATGAAAGAGCATTCTTTCATAATTTCATCTTTCAAATTCCAAGGAAGTATGAGAATGTAATCAGGTTTTGTACGTTTTATTTCTTCTGGAGATTTTATTGGAATGCGGGTTCCTGGTAGAAGAAGATTTTGTTTGTGAGGGTTTTTATCTACTGTATAAGTTAGAAATTCTTTTCCTATCCCGCAATAATTTAAAAGAGTGTTTCCTTTAGCTGGCGCACCGTAACCGATAATTTGTTTGTTTAAAGCTTTTGCTTCGATAAAAAACTGTAAAATACTTATTTTTAATTGTTCTATGCGTTTAGAAAAAAGGAGATAGCAATCTAATGTATCTAGCCCGTAATCGACTTCTTTTTGGATTAATTTTGTAACATTGGGGTGGATAGTGGATGAGGCATTATGATGGTTTATAAAAATACGCAAGGAACCACCGTGCGTTGAGAGTTCTTCTACATCGACAATTTGTAAATGATGATGAGCTAAAATTTTTTGAAGGCTTATAAGTGAGAAATAGGAGAAGTGCTCATGGTAGATCGTATCAAACTGCTTAAAGGAGATGAGGTTTAATAAATGCGGGAATTCAATTGTTATCGTCCCATCTTGTTTTAATAACGTTTTTAAACCGGCGACAAAATCATGCAAGTTCGGAACGTGTGCTAATACGTTATTTGCGATAATTAAATCAGCTTGTGGTAATTTTTTTGCTAAGTCATTGCTGAAAAAATTTACTTCAGTAGAAATTCCTTTTTGCATAGCGATTTCTGCTACGTTTTTGGCTGGTTCAATGCCTAATGTTTCGATCTTTTCTTTTTGAAAGTATTGTAATAAGTATCCATCATTACTTGCGATTTCGATAACTTGCGAATGGTTTGTTAAGTTAAAACGCTTAATTGCCATTTCTACATATTGCTTAGCATGCAGTAGCCAGCTTGATGAGTAAGAGCTAAAGTATAAATAGTCATGAAAAATATTGTGCGGAGATTCAAATTCATCTAATTGTACAAGTAAACAAGAGTGACAAACAAATGTGTGCAATGGATAAAATGGTTCCATTTTATAGGAGTTTTCTGGAGCTACAAATGAATTAGCGAGAGGGGAAACACCTAAATCTAAAAAAGTATTTGTGAGTAATGAGTGGCAAAAACGGCATTTTTTCTGTTCCATTTTATAGCCCCCTTATAAATTTTTGAATGTATCGATTTGTTGTCGCGTGAAAGATTCTATATTTTCACCAGATGCATATTTTTTGTACCAATCAACTGTCCAAGCGATAGAATGGTCTGTTGATAACTTAGGTGTCCAACCGAGTTTATTTATTGCTTTTGTACTGTCGAGTGTTAAAATAGGTGATTCATAAGGCGTGTTTGTAGGAGGAGAGAGGATTGTTAGTGGTTTATTCCATAATTTTATTATAGTTTGAATGACATCATGAACTGTTCTGTTAGGTTCATTCATTGGACCGAAATTCCACGCTTCCGCATATTCAGCGTCTGTCCAAAGTTTTTCAGCTAAAAGGATATAGCCATGTAAAGGATCTAATACGTGTTGCCACGGGCGAATAGCGTTTTTGTTTCTAATAGTTAATGTACCATCTTGTAAATATGCACGAATGACATCTGGGAATAATCGGTCTTCTGCCCAATCACCACCGCCGATGACGTTACCTGCTCTTACTGAGGCAAGTTTCTGAGTATTAGTGCGGAAGAATGATTTTTGAAAGGATGTTGCCACTATTTCAGCGCAAGCTTTGCTAGCACTATAAGGATCGAAACCTCCTAGCCGGTCGCTTTCCACGAATGCCCGGTTACCGCTCCCGTCATTTTCATAACATTTATCACTTGTAACATTAATGATGCCACGTATACTTTCTATATGTTTTGCCGCTTCTAATACGTGAACAGTGCCTAAAACATTCGTTTTAAATGTTTCGATAGGATTTTTATATGAAGTGGTGACGATTGGCTGGGCTGCTAAATGAAATAGTATGTCTGGATTATGTTGTTTTAGGGCGTGGAATAAAGAATCGTAATCAGTAATATCGCCATGAATTGTTATACATTCTTTTGCTACGTTACCTTGTTCAAAAAGGTTAGGAATGGATGGGGGATGAGAAGAAAAGCCAACTACTTCTGCACCTAAAGAAGTTAAAAAAAGGGTGAGCCAGGAGCCTTTAAAACCAGTATGCCCTGTAATAAATACTTTTTTCTTATTCCATAAAGATGATGAAGCCATATTACCAAACCTTCCACGGAGCGTTATTACTTTCCCATAGCTCGACTAATTTATTTTTATCGCGCAATGTATCCATCGGATGCCAAAAACCAGTATGTTGATATGCTGATAGTTCATTTTTGTTTACTAACTGAACTAAAGTGTCTGTTTCAAAAACAGACTTATCGCCACTAATGTAATTGAAAACTTCAGGATTTAAAACGAAAAATCCACCGTTAACCCATCCGCCATCCCCGAGTGGCTTCTCTTGAAAAGATGTGACAGACTGTTTATCTAAAATGAGAGAACCGAATCTACCAGGAGGTTGTACGGCGGTAACAGTTGCCATTTTTCCATGTTTTTTATGAAATGCAATAAGTTCTTTTATATTTACGTTACTTAATCCATCGCCATAAGTGAGGCAGAAAGGTTCATCTCCAACAAAATTTTGAATCTTTTTCACTCGTCCTCCCGTTTCGGTATTTACACCAGTATCGATTAGTGTAACTTTCCACGGTTCTACATGATGAGAATGGCTAGTAATTGTATTATCCCTTAAATGTATCGTGAAATCTGACATGTGTAGGTTGTAATTTAGAAAGAACTCTTTAATTGCATATCCTTTATAGCCTAAGCAAATAATAAATTCAGTAATACCGTAATGACTATACAAACTCATAATGTGCCATAAAATAGGCTTTGTTCCAATTTCAATCATAGGTTTCGGTTTTAAATGTGTTTCTTCCCCAATCCTTGTCCCGTATCCACCAGCAAGAATAACAGCTTTCATTTTTTCCTCCTAAAATAAAAATTTATAATATATACAGTATTCATATTGTATGCAAATGGTTTTGTTTTTGACTAAGTGCGTAAAAATGTGTGGAAAATGATGATGTGAGAAATATTAAGGTTTAAATTTAGGGAATAATTGTTGATATTCAGGGTGATTACGTAGATCTTGTGTTATGTTACTAAGCTCTAAAAATCGAGTTTCGAGTTGCTCAGGGGACTGACCATAATGTGTTTGAAGTCCCATTCGAATGCCCTTTTTTGAAAGGGTAGGTGTTATTTGTAATTTTCTTGCCTTTGCATGTTCGTTCCAAGGGCTAAAATAAAATTTAATAATAAATGAAGGGGAGTTATAAACGAGATGTTGATGCCGAGTAAAATGTCGGCCAGGTAAATATGCGCCATCAAGGTGATTGTGTATAAATCTCCAGGCACAGCTGATTTCTGGTTTATAAGGGAAGAGCCCGTGATATCGTTGTTCTACTAAAGGAATGGAATATCTTAGTTTTGAATAATTGTAATCATGCTTATCAATCATGACAATCATTCTAATCGCATACATATTTTGACCTAGCGTATGAAGTGAAGAGAAAAATTCTTCTACATTGTTACAACAAAGAAATTCCGTAGTATTTAATACCATCTTCCAACTTGAAACTTCTCTTTCGATTTCCATCACTTCCATATCAGTATTAGTGGGGTCAAAATCAAGGAATCTTGAATTTCGTACTTCCCAGTTGGGAGCAAATAATTTACAAATCTCAACGGAACGATCTGTAGAACCTCTATTAATTAATATGCCGTGATCAAATATTTTTGTGTGATGCATAAGCCACCATGGAAGTAAGTATTCTTCATTATAAAAATGAGAAATGAGTGTCTTTCTCATGTTAATCATCTCCTATACAAGTATTCATTATTAGTAGAATATGTTTTTAAATAAGAAAGGTTAAAAGGTATAGACAATGTAGTGATTAAGTAATAGTTTAGTAATTGTATTAGTGTAGATTACTTGTATGGAATAATAATAGGGTAGGGCTTGGAATTTTGTATAAATTATGAATAACAAACCGTCACGTTTGACTGTACAGTTTATGTGTTGTATGATGGTAGTAATATAAACAAGGGGGGAAGATCGTTGGGAAGGTGTATCGAATCGGACAGTTGGCTCTCATGGCTCACGTGTCGAAACGAACGATTGATTATTATACGAATCTAGGTATCTTGAAAGCGGAGCGATCTCAATCTAATTATCGCTATTACGACGAAACAGCATTTGAGACATTACAATTTATTGAGAAGTGCAAAGAAATGCATATGCCGCTTTGTGAGATTAAAGAGAAAATCGAGGAGAACAAGAAGCTGCTCGGTATCAATGAACACGTTTCGAAACAAGTGAATGAAGTGACAGACCATATTCATCGATTAGAAGCAGAGTTAACAGAGTTAAAGCCGCTTTTAGATGGATTGACTGATTCACAACGTGAAAAAATATCGAAATCTTTATCATGTCAAACGACAGCTTTAATACAGACACTTGCTCTATTATTATAGAATAAGTGAAATCCGACCTCTTTAATTTTTGTATCGGGCTATGTTTTCTAACGAACAAATAAGAAAACATTATAGTATACAGGAGGTGGACACCTTAGTTTTTTAACTAAGGGGATTCATTGGAAATATTTAATTTAGTCATGGTTGCGATTTTAATCGCATTTACTGGATTTTTCGTAGCAGCAGAGTTTGCGATTGTAAAAGTACGTTCAAGTCGTATTGATCAGCTTGTTGCGGAAGGGAAACGCGGTGCTTTAGCAGCGAAAAAGGTAACAACAAATTTAGATGAATATTTATCTGCTTGTCAATTAGGTATTACAGTTACAGCTATGGGATTAGGTTGGTTAGGTGAACCGACAATCGAAAAGTTATTACACCCGTTATTTGAGAAATGGAACATAAACCCTTCTATCTCATCAGTATTAACTTTTGGTCTTGCTTTTATGCTAATGACATATTTACACGTTGTAGTTGGGGAGTTAGCTCCGAAAACGTTGGCAATTCAAAAGGCTGAAAAAGTAACGTTGTTATTGGCAACGCCGTTAATGATGTTCTATAAAATCATGTATCCATTTATTTGGGTATTGAACGGTTCAGCTCGTATTATAACTGGTTTATTCGGTTTGAAACCAGCTTCTGAACATGAAGTAGCTCATACAGAAGAAGAATTGCGTCTTATTCTTTCAGATAGCTATGAAAGTGGCGAAATTAATCAAGCTGAATACAAGTATGTAAATAATATATTTGAATTTGATAATCGTATTGCAAAAGAGATTATGGTACCGCGAACAGAAATCGTTGGTTTCTACCTTGAAGATTCAGTAGAACAACACATGAAAGTAATCCAAAATGAGCGATATACACGTTATCCGATTTTTGGAGAAGATAAAGATGATATTATCGGTATGGTCAATGTAAAAGATTTCTTTATTCGATATATGACCGAGGATCAAAAAGATTTATCGTCAATTCGCTCGTATATGCGTCCGATTATTGAAGTGATGGAAACAACTCCAATTCACGATTTATTACTACAAATGCAGAAGAAGCGAATTCCGATGGCTGTTTTATATGATGAGTACGGAGGAACAGCTGGAATTGTAACGCTTGAAGACATTTTGGAGGAAATCGTCGGCGAAATTCGTGACGAATATGATGAAGATGAAGCACCACCAATTCAACATGTGAACGAGTACCATAAAATTGTCGATGGAAAAGTGCTTATTTCAGAAGTAAAAGATCTGTTTGGATTACACATTGAAGAAGAAGATGTGGATACAATCGGTGGATGGATTATGATGCAAAATCATGAAATTGAAGAAGGACAACATGTTGAAGCAGAAGGTTATGAATTTAAAGTGTTAGAAAAAGACGCTTACCAAATTAAACGTGTTGAAATTCGTAAAATGGAACAAGAACAAGAAGAAGAGAAAGCAGCAACTGTGTAAGTTGCTGCTTTTCTTCTAAAGCATAAAAAATGAGGAATTAGGAGCGGATATTTTGATTCAAGAAGCCTTACGTGTATATCGATTACAATTGTATGCGATCTTTAGTGGTTTACTACTTATGTGGACGATTACTCCGTTTGGAAAACAAGTGACAGGGTTCGGTATTGGATTAGCTGTAAGTGCATACTGTCTTTGGTTATTAGCTCGCAGGGTGGAGAAACTAGGAAGAAGTATTGTAATGAAAGAAAAGGCTCCTGGATTAGGGGTTTTAAACCGATTTGCAGCTGCAATTTTAGGGGCTATCATTATGTATGAAATTGAGCATGAAATGGAAATGTGGGCATTTGGTACAGGTATTTTAGGTGGTCACTTTTTAATGATTGCGAATTTAGCTTATGCAAATATACAGTTAGTAAAAGAAGAAGAGAAGCGAAGAGAAAAGGCTTCTAATAACATAGAGCTATAATAAAAGGGGCCTAATGGGGGTTCCTTTTTTATTTAAGCGAGTGAATGACAGGAATCAAATTCACGACAACTATAATACGCTTCTTTTTTCGGTTTTTCAATAGTACGAAAAATAATTTTTAAAAATTTAAAAACCCATCGATTTCTAAAGCTTATGTATGTTATCATGACAAAAGACTTTTTGAAAGAGGTGGATACCAATGTTACAAGCGTTACTTATTTTTGTGCTTCAAATTATATATGTTCCAGTATTAACAATCCGAACGATTTTGCTTGTAAAGAATCAAACAAGATCCGCTGCTGGTGTAGGATTGTTAGAAGGAGCTATTTACATTGTCAGTTTAGGGATTGTGTTTCAAGATTTATCAAATTGGATGAACATCGTTGCCTATGTCATCGGCTTTAGTGCGGGACTATTATTAGGCGGTTATATAGAGAATAAATTAGCAATTGGATATATTACGTATCAAGTTAGTTTACTAGACCGTTGTAATGAATTAGTAGATGAATTACGTCACTGTGGATTTGGCGTTACAGTATTTGAAGGTGAAGGAATTAATTCTATACGTTATCGCTTAGATATCGTTGCAAAGCGCTCTAGAGAGAAAGAACTTTTAGAAATTATTAATGAAATTGCACCGAAAGCGTTTATGTCTTCTTATGAAATCCGTTCGTTTAAAGGCGGATATTTAACGAAGGCGATGAAGAAGAGAGCGTTGTTGAAGAAGAAGAAAGACGATCATGCATCGTAAAAAGGGAATAGTGCGGCTTTAAAAGCACGGCATAATCACATATGTAAAAGAGAGGAATCGAATTAGATTCCTCTCTTTTTTATAAAAAGTATGTATCTGTTAATTTAAAAAACTAAATCGTATAATTGTTTTTTCTACTAACCCTCAAATTAATGATTAGCCATATAACTTGAATAAATATCGGTATGATAAACGCGATTAATAAAACAATAAGTGATATTGATTTAATTTCGGATGTTTGAGTAACACCAGCACCATCGACATCTCGTAGCCAAATAATAGCTGCCCACACTCCAAAAAGGATAATCCAAAATATGTTGCCAATCCACCAAGAAATCCATCGTTTTTTCATGTTAGCACCCCTTACATTTACCCTCTGTTAAAAGTATATTTTCGTACGTTACATTTATAATGAAATAACTCTAAAATTAATTTTTTTTAACTGTATATCTAACTTGCTTAAAAGTTATCATCTCTCCATCTTTATTATCATCCTTAGTCTGCAAAAGTTGAACTTTTGGCTTGTAGTCTGTTCTATGAGCATCATTGATACCTGTAATATCAAGTTTGTAGGATTCACTATTCTTTATTTTTTGTTCCAATACTTTTTTATTAGCGACATAAATAAAAGTTACTTTATTTTCATCAATACCTTCCGTCTTAATTTCTAATTCATTATCTTTTGTTGTAATCGTTGGTGTTAATAATTCCATACTTCCGTTTCCGGTTTCTAAAGAATTTTCTGCTATAGTTGAACATCCTGATAATATGATTCCGATGAATAGAAGAACAATTAATTTCTTTTTCATAACATCCCCCAATTTCAAGTGATTTTTGATTTTGGCATTGCTAGACTGCTAGTGTGGAGCGTAAATGTTTAGCTAGTACTCATTTTAATTATACCATAATATGTAAAATGTAACAGGGTGTATATCCAGTTTAAGAGAGATTGAAAAGTTTACTTATTGTTGTAAATCAGTATTTTTACAGTAGATATATATTTTCTTTCGAAAGCGGTGTTGTTAAAATCATTACGAATTGGATATCCAAATATATGATGAAATGTAGACAGGAGAAAGAACTTAATACGAAGTGAACTTATTTTTTATGGAAATTAAAATTGTTACATTTTAAAATAATAATATGGAATAGATGAATTCATTCACTTCGGAGGTAGTTACTTGAACATTAACGAGAAGGCAATTGAAATGTTTGAACAAAATGAATATGAGAAAGCAATGGAACTATTTCAACGAGCGGTACATGAATCTAGAGGTGTGCAATCTCTCAATAATCTTGCTTGGATGTACTTTTATGAGGAAGAGGATGATGCTAGAGCTCTTGAATTAATAAAAGAAGTTGTTAAGTTGAATCCTTCCTCATACTTTCCTTATAACATCTTAGGGGAAATTTACATAAAACAAAAAAAGTGGGAAGAAGCGAAAGAAGTATTACAAAAGTCTATTTCCATTCAACCATCCAATGAAGCATATCACAATGTAGCTGTAGCTCATTATAACCTTGGAGAGCTGGAAAAAGCTTCGGAATTTTTCTTGCGAGTTGCAGGGGATTCGGACTATATCATGTATAGCTATGTAAAATGTTTAATTGATTTAGGGAGAACGACAGAAGCGAAAGAGAAGTTAGATACTTTTAACAGGGAATCTGATGATCTTATAGGAGAAATTCATGTAGCAGATTTATATGTCGAGTTGAATTGCTATAAAGAAGCAATTGAATGGTTCGAAAGGGGATACAAAGAAGTTTGGAAAAGCCCCAATTGGATTGGTAGATTTGTTTATGCTCTATATAAAGCTAATAATTTCACGCGTATAAATGAAGTGATACGGGAATCTATCGAAGCGAAAACAGCAGAAATAGAAGATGTTCAGACTGAAGAAGTAGAAAAAAACTGGACAGAAAAAGATAAGAAAGAGTTAATTGAGGAATATACAGAAGAGAATAATTGTTATAAAAAAATGATAGAACGTATCAAATCTGGATATGTTCCAGGGTTAGAATTTGAAACTTATCATATAGGGGGTTGCTATTTATTTGGTTGTAAAAGACATAACCATCTTGAATATGAAGAATAAAAAGATTCGACTGTCAAACATGACGGTCGAATTTTTTTATTATAGGTCGTTTGTCTAAAGGTACCATCTCGACTGAAATTTGTTAAAGATGTTTCGTATCATTACATAGGTATATATCCTCCTTAGGTAATCCTTTTTTTATATTTAAAATATGTAGTGAAATAAAACCAATAAGTCCTATTCCGCCGAAAATAAGCCATGGTGTATACATTCCGTTTAAGTTGGATGTAAAAGATGTACCGGTATAATTACCGATGATAAAACCAAATGCGAGTGATAGTTGATAGAATCCGAAGTAAGTAGCTGTATATGATTCGTTACTGTAATTTGCAATAGCAATATCAGCGTTAGGTAATACGAGTGTTTCACCAATTGTAAATAAAATTACACAAATAAATAACCAATATGGGTGCTGGAATAAAGGGATGAGTAAAAAGGAAATGCCCATTAATAAAATACCGTATTTAATAATCGACAGCGTGTTGTATTTGTGAAATAGTTTTCGAAATAACACCATAAATATAACGCCTGTTATTGCATTTATCGTAATAACGAGTGTAGCAAGCTGGTTGCTATTACTAATGTTTTTCATATGAAGTGGAAGTGCGACAGTAAGCTGAGTAAACATAATATAGAAGAAAATCATGATAAATGAAAACAGAAGAAAAGGCTTGTTTTGTAAGATAGCCTGTATTCCTAATGTAATAGATGTGTTTTCAGTAGTGACTTGGAAGTGATTTTTAAGTAAGTAAAAGATAAAAGCGAATAACAGCATAAGTGATCCTGTTAGAAAGAAAGCATAGATGGGATCGAGTAAGAGTAAGAATCCTCCTGCAATTGGTCCAATTATTGCACCGCAATTAAAACTCAGGTTTAAATATGTAAATAAATTTTTTCTCATATGAGCTGGTTGTGAGCCGAATATGGCGCGAGCAGCAGGTTCATAAAATGCAGTTCCGAAGCCAATAAGTGCAGAAGAAATAGAAATTGTATAGAAATCAGAGCATATTCCTAAAGCGATAAATCCGATTCCTCTTAAAAATAATCCGGCTATCATCATGATGATATAGCCTATTTTGTCAGCAATTAACCCTGAGAATAATGGGATAACTCGTGATGTGATGGTCATAACCGTCAATACTGTTCCTACTTGGACAGCAGAAAAATGAAGAAAGGTTAATAGATAAATAGCTAAAAATGCGTATACTGCAAAATACCCAAAAGACATAAAGAATGAAGAAATAAGCATGAAACGTATCGGTATTGAGAAACTTTTCATAGAACTCCTCCTAATATTGTAACCAGTAAAATTATTTAATGGTTAACTATTTTATATTATAATTATACATAAAGTCAGAAAAAAGTAAATTTTAAGAAGAAGGTGAATGGAATTGAATCAGAACGCACCACATGAATTAGAATATATTCGAGAATTTTTAAATACATGGAGAATACCAAACGATACGAGAGAAGCAATTGATTTGCTGCAAACAGAAGAGGATATAAAGCTTTTTATGAAAGAATATTTTCATGAAGAGCTTCCATTTCATACGATAGAGGAATTAAAAAGTTTTCGAGAAGATATTCGGGTGGCAATTGAAGGCGGAGAATCATTGCAAAAGTGGTTAGAGAAATACCCATTTCATGTACATGTAAAGGAAGATATGAAAAGTGTTACATATGAACCGGTATATGAAGAGAATGTGTATACAAAAGTGTTAAGCATTGTGTTAATGTCAATTCAAGAAAATGTGTGGGGAAGGTTAAAAGCATGTCCGGATTGTCGCTGGGTATTTTATGATCATTCGCGAAATGGAAGTAAAAGATGGTGCGGTATGTATGCTGGAGAAGAAGGAGGAAGAGCATGCGGTACGATTGCGAAAGTGAAAAACTACCGGGCGAAGAGAAAAGGGCGATCTGGTTATGATATGTAATTAATATTAGAGAAAGTAAAATGGATGGGGAATGTAGAATATAAAAGGTACGCAAATGTTAGCTTTAAATAAAAAGTGTTGGGATACAGTTGCACCTTATTTCTTTCAAATGGATTGTTTACCGAAATATGGACCGTATACGGCGTCTGAAGATGAGATTCATTTGTTCGATTCAATTAAAGATAAAAAGGTACTTAATATTGGATGTGGAAGTGGGCATTCGTTGTAATATATGGCGGAACAAGGGGCAGAGGAATTATGGGGGCTTGATCTTTCGAGTGCACAAATTGAAATAGCGAATAAGGCGTTAAAGGATTGGAATCTAAAGTTAATATGCGGAGCAATGGAAGAGGAAGGAGATATTCCGAAAGGGTATTTTGATATTGTATATTCCATTTATGCATTAGGTTGGACTTCGGATTTAAGAAAAACGTTGGAACTGATTTATTCATATGTAAAGCCAGGAGGAAGTTTTATTTTTAGTTGGGAGCACCCAGTATATTCAAACTTACAGTATGGTACAGAAGAAGTTGCTATAAAGTCTTCTTATCATGAGGAAATGCCTATTACGTTTGAAACATTTAAAGGAGAAAATGTACAAGCGACATTATATAAGAGAAAAATAAGTACATACATAAATGAGTTAAATAGAGTGGGATTTAAAATTGAGAGAATAGAAGAGCCTGAACCATCTACGAAATATTATTCTTTATATAAAGCTAGGATGGTGCCAACTACTTTATTGTGAAGGCAAGAAAATGTAAAATACAGCGCACACTTTTTTTAGTGTGCGCTGTATTTTGTTAAAGGTCAGTACTTATCTTTTTGGTTGAAAAATATGTTGGAAAAAGTATTTGTGATGTAAGTTATCTACAACTTTATTTGCTTGATATGTGCGGTGTTGTTCGAGTCGAAGTCTTTGCTCCATCATTTTTATTGCATGATCAGATAAACGTAACATAATACATCTCTCCTTTTCTATAAATATAGGTCTCTAAAATGATATCGATTCCAGATTTTATAGTTAAGGAGGTATACTGTGTAACATAGGCAAAAAGCACCTTCCTCTCCCATTACGCTTACGAGGTTAGCTGTCGGACTCGGGAAGTGAGAGTATCCCTACTTAAAAAAGATTCGCCCCAAGTAGCATTGCTACAAAAATGGTTCCCCCGCTCCAAAATTTGGACTCAGCAAAAGGTATTATAAAGTAAAATATAACATAAATAAACTAATGAGTCAAACTATTTTATGTTTTCTGTCTCTTTAGTTGTGTAAGAATCATACGATCGGTAATTGTTATATCGGTTACTTCAATGAAGCCATGTTTTCTATATAATGCAATAGCAGGGGTATTCGCTTTACCTGTTTGTACAATATATGCCATGGAAGAAGGGAACATGTTAAATATATAACTTAAGAGTTTCGTTGCAATTCCTTTTTGAAAAAAATCAGGCGATACAACTAGTCGGTGAATATCAATTAGCTGTTCTTCTTGCATAAAAGAAATAAAGCCGACAAGTTTATTTTCAGAAAAATATCCATAGAATGTTTCACCGCAATTTTGAATATCGTTTACAGTATCATATAAACGGGGGATTGCAGTACTGTTTAAATAATCTGCTTCAACTTTATAAGATGGAATTTGAACTTGTAAAATGGATGATGCAACTTCAAAAGAAGTGGCATTTAACTTAAGAATCATAGATAGTGAAGCCTCCTTTGAATATGGTATATTAATATAATTGATTTTTGGGTAAGTTTGACAAAGATTTTCTTTTTTGCATATAATATATGTATCTCCTTACATATATTACTCTTTCGTTTGTTTCTATAGTAGAATATGGTTAGTGTAAATGAATTTGTAATCTTATATAAGAGTTTTGCTACTCTTGTATTTGAGCATACAGACTATAATAGAAATGGAGGACTAAAGATGGGATGGATTATCACATTAATAGTTGGTGCTATTATAGGTGCAATTGCTAGTTCTATAACAGGTAAAAATTTCCCAGGCGGTATGTTCGGAAATATTATCGCAGGTTTATTAGGTGCTTCGTTAGGTGGTAGATTATTTGGATCTTTTGGGCCATCATTTGGTGGAATTCATGTCGTGCCAGCATTATTAGGAGCAATCGTATTAATTCTTATTGTATCATTTGTAGTGAAAGCTGCAAGGAAATAAAGATATAGATAATGATGAAAAGCCCTGAGTAAGGGCTTTTCATCATTCAAAGAGGTGGTTTCATTGGAAAAAGTAAATATAAGAAAAAGAGACAAGTTAAAAAAGTTTTTTAGGGAACAAAATTATTTAGCAGTGTTACTTGGATTTGCATTATTGTTCATTAACATATTATTGCTAACAAAAATTTCTTTCGTTTTTACTCCGTTTATCGTCTTTTTAAAAACAATATTCTTCCCGGTATTATTAGCCGGAGTGCTATTTTATATCTTGCACCCATTCGTTTCACTTTTAGAAAAGAAAGGTGTTTCAAGAATCGTATCGATAGCCTCGATATATTTAATAGTACTAGGATTATTTGTGTTTTTAGTTGTAACGGTTATCCCTATTATTAAAGATCAAATTGATGCATTAATAGATAACTTACCGTATTTCGGTCATGAAATCGAACGAGCAGCACGTAGATTTGGGGAAAGTAATTTACTTGGTAAAATTCAGGAGAATTTAAATATTGATGTAGCGAATATAGTAAAAGACTATACAGTTGATTTTACAAAGTCATTATCATCAGTGACTGGAAATGTAACTGGATTTTTAAGTACACTTACAGAAGTTGTTTTAACCTTTGTCATGGTTCCGTTTATATTGTTCTATCTATTAAAAGATGGTGAACAATTACCGAATCACTTTTTGAAGTTTATTTCAGAGCAAAGACAACCGGCAGCAATGAGAATACTAGATGATATGCATTATGCGATTAGTTCGTATATAAGAGGGCAAATTATCGTTAGCTTGTTTATCGGTATCATGCTATTAATTGGCTATCTTATTATTGGTATTAAATATGCGGTATTACTTGCTATTTTAGCGATGATTGTAAATATCGTTCCGTACGTAGGTCCAGTTATTGCAATAACTCCAGCGTTAATTATCGCATTTATTGACTCGCCAGGAATGGTTTTAAAGGTAATTATCGTTATGATGGTTGTGCAATTAGCAGAAGGTAAGTTTATCTCCCCGCAAGTAATGGGGAAAAAGCTAGATATCCATCCAATTACAATAATCTTTATCATTTTAACTGCCGGTAACTTATTCGGTATTATGGGGATAGTTTTAGCAATTCCAGGATATGCGATATTAAAAGTGTTAGTTACACATGGTTATAGATTTGTAAAATTGAATACGTAAAAAAAGAGCTAAAACAGAGAAAACTGTTTTAGCTCTTTTTTATTAATAATTGATTTGCGTATTGGCGTGCCCATTGATCAGCTTCTAATATAGCATCGAGTGAAGGATCTTTTACGTTATGATGAGCTTCAACTGTATTGTAAATTGTTTTTTCGATATCGAAAAATGCAATTTCATTTTTAAGAAATAGTGCATTTGCAATTTCGTTCGCTGCATTTAATACGGCTGGAGTTGTACCGCCAATTTTGCCACATTCAAATGCGTATTGTAGACAGGGGAACTTCTCTAAATTTGGTTTTTCAAAATGCAAACTACCAATTTCTAATAAATTTAATTTTTCATAGGATGAAGGTAGTCGAGTAGGGTAGTGAAACGCATATTGAATCGGCATTCTCATATCAGGAGCACCGAGCTGTGCCATGACTGATCCATCAATAAATTCCACTAAAGAGTGAATGATACTTTCTTTATGAATCATAACATCAATTTTTTCATAAGGAATATCGAACAGCCATTTAGCTTCCATCACTTCAAACCCTTTATTCATTAACGTGGCAGAATCTATCGTTAGTTTTGCTCCCATTAACCAGTTTGGGTGTTTTAAAGCATCCTTCGCTTGTAATGTTTTCATTTCTTCACGTGTTTTATCACGAAAAGCGCCGCCAGAAGCTGTGACAATTAACTTCTCAATCTCTTTACTATTTTCTCCGTTTAAACATTGGAAAATAGCTGAATGCTCACTATCGACTGGAATTAGGCGGCATCCGTTTTGTTTCGCTAGTTCAGTTACGATATGACCAGCGGCAACTAAAGTTTCTTTGTTAGCGATGGCGATATCTTTCTTCGCCTTTAATGCTTCAATTGTTGGGAGTAAACCTGAAACACCGACAACTGAACTTAATACAAGATTTGTATTAGGATGGGTAGATACTTCATTTAAACCATCAGTTCCATATGTAATTTTTGTATTTGTTGAAATACGAGAACGTAATGTGTCCGCTAATTCTTTTGTCGCTACGCTTACAATACGAGGCTGAAACGATTCAATTTGTTTTTCGAGAAGATCGATATTATAATTTGCGGTTAAACCGACGATTTTAAAATGTTCAGGATGAGCGGAAACGACATCTAATGCAGATGTGCCAATGGATCCTGTTGAACCTAAAATGGATATATATTTTACCATGAAAAAACCTCCAAAGTTGTTTTGATTACTTCTGCAAACCTATATATTATTAGACAATTAAGGTGGAAATTCCTGCTATATAAAACAGAAAATTAGGGTTTAATTGGAAAGGGAATGTGATAAACTGTAAAAAACGAAAAAGCAATGAAAGAGAAGAGTACATGTTCAAAACTTTTCAGAGAGCTGATATGTGGTGGGAATCAGTAAGGGATGAATATGGAATGGGCTCTGGAGCTTCTAACTGAAATGAGTAGGTAAAGACGGTTACTTCACGTTATCGAAGTATGAAGTGAGCTAATGATAGCTAATAAAGGTGGTACCGCGGGAGTCTCTCGTCCTTTTTAAGGATGAGAGACTCTTTTTGTTTTTTATTTTGAGAAAGGAGGAGTTAGTATGAGCGAAAAAATAATGTTAACAGGAATTAAACCAACGGGTTATCCGCATTTAGGAAATTATATTGGTGCAATTAAACCTGCATTGCAAATGTCAAAAAATAATGAAGGAAAAGCATTGTACTTTATAGCTGATTATCATGCGTTAAATGCAGTGCATGATCCAGAGAAGTTCAGTAGTTATACAAAAGAGGTAGCAGCTACATGGTTATCACTCGGACTTGGAGAAGATGTTATTTTCTATCGACAAACAGAAGTGCCAGAGATTTTGGAATTAGCTTGGATATTAGCTTGTCTAACTCCGAAAGGGCTTATGAATCGTGCCCATGCATATAAAGCGAAGGTAGAGCAAAATAAAGAAGCGGGATTAGAAATTGATGCAGGTGTGAATATGGGGTTATATACGTACCCGATTTTAATGGCGGCTGATATATTATTATTTCAAGCTACTCATGTACCTGTTGGAAAAGATCAAATTCAGCATATTGAAATTGCTCGTGATATTGCGACGTATTTTAATCATACATTTGGCATGACATTTACGCTTCCAGAGTATGTAGTGCAAGAAGAAGGGGCAATTTTACCTGGTCTTGATGGAAGAAAAATGAGTAAAAGTTATGGGAATGTTATCCCGTTATTTGCAGAGCGAGAAAAACTACGAAAGCTTATTTTAAAAATAAAAACAGATTCTTCACTTCCAAATGAACCGAAAGAACTAGAAATGTTATTTACAATCTATAAAGAATTTGCGACAAAAGATGAAATTCAGTCAATGCGTGAAAAATATGAAACTGGAATCGGATGGGGCGATGTAAAAAAAGAGTTATTTCGCGTTGTAGATCGTGAGTTAGCAGGACCTCGGGAAAAATACGCAACGTATATGAATGGACCGCATTTACTATATGAAGCGTTAGAAAAAGGTGCTGAGAGGGCAGGGGCTATTGCGAAGGTGAATTTGGTGGAAATTAAAAAACGGATTGGATTTGAGAGGGAACGTTAAGCGTTCCCTTGTTTTTTTAGATAATCTGTCATGATTGTCTCAATAACAGGAGGAAGATTACTAGGTAACTCATCAAGTGAAAAGAAGCGCAGTTCTTTCGATTCCGTTTGATCGCATACAAGTTCACCATGGAATTCTCGGCAAATATAAACAACGAGTACACCGTGTACTTGATCGCCGTTTGGATAGATTTGAAAAAAATCTGGTCCTGAGTATGTACGGAACAGTTCTGGATTTTTAATGATAAGCCCAGTTTCTTCAAATACTTCTCGTTTTAAAGCATCTTCTAACGTCTCGTTATATTCTAAGGCACCACCAATAATACCCCAACGGTTAAAGTCTGTTCGGAGCTGTAGTAATACTTCATTTTTCTCATTTAATATAATGGCGTGTGAGCCTATTAATATAAGTGGATGATTTCCTACTAGATTTCTTACGTCTTCAATATAACCCATAATTTTTCTCCTTGTATTTAATAATAGTTTGGAAGTTCTTTTAACATTTTTTCTGTTTTACGTGCTGTATAGGCTAAGTTATGATCATCTTTTGTTCTAAAAAATAATGTACGTAAAAAGGTTTTAATGTTGGCACATAAAATACAATACTCATTAAGCGAAAGGCGTTTTCTAATTTGAGGAAGCCTTTTTATTTTTTTATAAATAATTGAAATTAACTCAGCTTGCTGGAAGTCATGATACAGCATGGATATTAATGGCGTAACAATACGCTCATCTTCGTTATTATGAAAAATATCAGATGGAATGAAGATTTTATTTAATAAACAATGAATAAGCTCTTCATACCACTCAAAAGTCGTATGTGAATTATGAACAATTTCAGTGAAAGCATCAGATACGTGGGCGATACAATGAGCCCATCCTTTATTTTCGATATATCCTCGAAAGTCCATTTCTAAGTTTGTATATGTAATGAGTTTATTTTTTATCTCTTCAATATCCTCTTCTGTAAAAAAGTAGTGAGAGTTAGCGAATTGAAGTATTAACGCAATTAAAGAAACAGTGTAAGAACGTGTGAAAACCCCATCTGTATGTGGGGAGTAAATGTCACAATATAAATACTCATCACTTAAACATGTTTGCAACAGTAATTTCAGCTGATCGTCCATAAGGAATTCATGATGAATGAAATGCGCAAAACATTTATATATAAGTTGGTAACGAACGTAACTATCAGTCGTTCCGATGTACTGAAGCATGTTCAAAGTTAACTCATTTACATTTATATGATGCAGTTGCGTATAGTCATTTTGTTGTATAAGCTCTAACTGTTGTTGCAATGCTGTAATATCCAATGGAGAACCTCCTCCGCACTTTAAAGATGCGATCTTTTCTAGTATTCTATATATTCAAGGACAATCCTGCTCATGCAAGGAGAACCATTAGAAATTCGAGTATGACATAGATGAGGGAAGAATATGACGACAATAGAACAGTTAGAAAAACATTTTAAAATAAGAAGAAGTGCTTCTTCTATCATGATAAAAGAAAATAATGCAGAGGCTTTTACAGAAGAGCAATTAAAAGAGATCATGCAATATTGCGTTGCTGAGGCTGAAAAAGAGGGGGTAGAAAAATTACATTTTGAGATCTCTTCAAAAAGTCCAAATTATGATGTGTATAAGAAATGTTTTGAAACGTATTCATTTGAATATGTTACTGAAAACATGATTGTATTTAAGGATATATATGAAGTAGAAGATGTAGAAAGTGAAATTGATTTTAAGCTGATTGAAGAAGTAGGAGAGGATACTTTTTATTCTTTTTGGAACGAAATGACGGAAGAACAAGTCGACTATAATCAATTTGTACATATGATGGAACAAGAAATTGGTGAGCAATGGAAAGAACATTGTTTAACAGCAGTTGCAAGCGAAGAGCCAATAGGAATTGTAATCCCGCATATTGAGAAAGGTACGTTAGAAGAAGGGAAACTTATGTATTTCGTAATGGCTCCAAATATGCGAAATAAAGGGTACGAAGCAGCATTCTTTACAGGTGCAATGTTTGTCTTAAAGGAAATAGGTGCATCTTATTATATTGGCGAGACAAATGTACAAAATGAGTGGATGAAGGATGTTTTTGGGAAGAATGGATGTCAGCTGCTTAGTTCTACTGAGCGATATGTGAGGAAGTTTTAGGAGGATGAATGATGTACTCTCTCGAACTCATTTCGAGGCAATCCATGTACAAATTATGAACAAGTAAAAGAACTTTTTGCCTGTTTGTAAGATAAAAAGAAAAATGAGAACGACAAAGTAGATATTCCTATAATACAATAGAGAAAGATTTGATTATAAGAGAAAGCGTTGGTGAAAGAATGGAGCAGCAAGAGAATTGGCTACAAGCAACTGTAGAACGAAATGAAGATAATATGTTACATATAAAGTGGGAAAATAATATAGAAGAAGTACGCATTTATTGGAGTACTTCACCAGATTATATTGAAGAAAATGGAGAATTACTTGTAACTGTAAACGGGGAATCATCATGCACTATTGAAAACCCGATTGAAAATGAACGCCCATATTTTAGACTAGTAGGAAATAATGGACAAGCAGTGACAGTAGCTGAGCGTAGATTGCCACTACAAGGAGCGTTTAACTTCCGTGATATGGGAGGATATGAAACGACAGAAGGCCGTAAAGTAAAATGGGGCAAATTGTACCGTTCTGAAGAATTAGCGGGACTAACAGAGTGGGATATTGCGTATTTACAGAAATCTGGATTAAAGTTAATCTGTGATTATCGTACAGACTTTGAAGTGAAGCATAAGCCAAATCCAGAGATTACAGGTGCTCGTCAAGTATGCTTACCAGTTATGCAAGACTTGGCGAAAGACTTAAATATAAATGAGTTTTTCCAAGTTGGTGACCTTTCTCTGTTGGGGAAACCAGGTGAATATCTTGTGAAAATGAACCAAGATTTCGTAAGTGGTAACGAGGCGTTCGTGAGCTTCTTACAACTTGCACAAAATCCGGAAAACTTACCATTAGTAAACCACTGTACAGCTGGAAAAGACCGTACTGGATTTGGATCAGCATTATTACTACTTCTATTAGGTGTGCCAGAAAAAACAGTAATGGAAGATTATTTACTAAGTAACGGTTTCCGTGAAAAATTAAATGAAAAAATGATGGCCTTTTTAGGTGAAAAACTACAAAACGATGAGAGTAGAGCGATATTAGGTGCAATGTTTGAAGCACGCGCCGAATATTTACAAGCTGCGATTGATGGAATCCATAAGCAATACGGATCAGTTGAAGTATACGCTGAAAAAGCTCTTGGCTTTACGAAAGAGTCGTTAGAGGAAATGAAAGTATTATTGTTAGAAGAAAAATAAGAAGAAGGGAGGCTGATTTGGATTAGCCTCCTTTTATTATTGTTGCTATAATTTTGTTTATGAGGATGTTGTGCACTGAGGAGAAAATGGATGAAAAGAACTTACGAATCGGGGGATAAAATGATCCATACACGTTTAAAAGCAGAGGAGTTAAGGGAAAGTTTAACAACAATATTAAGTCAAAAATATAAGGAATTAGCTGTGCAGGATTTAAAGGTGATTGGAACGGGAGTGCAAAATATTGTTTTTCGCGGAGATTCAGGAAAGGGACCTTTAGCATTTCGAGTGCCGTGGGAAAGAGAAGTAGAAAATATAAATGAAGATTTATTTAATAGTCGGATTTCGTTGCAAAAGGAAGCAGAGCTTTCTAAGTATTGTCATTCAAAAAGTATTCCAGTACCAAGTATACACAGATTGCATCTTTCTACCGAACTTGATTTTTTAATATCGGATTATGTGGCTACGGATCATATGCCAATTTCGGCATACGAAATAGGGAAGTTAGTCAGCAAGCTTCATAGTATGTCAATTGAAGGTTTACATTACGAGCAGAATATTAAAGAGCCAATTAGTAAGTATATAGCGGAACGCATTGTGAAACGAGTAGAAGGTTTTAATACAATTACGAATTGTGGTATTAAACTTCCAGATGCACAAACAATTGAACATATTCTTAGTACAGCTAATCATGTAAAGTGTTTATTACATATGGACATTCGACCAGCCAATTTAATTGGGTATAATGGAGAAGTTAAAGCAATAGTTGATTGGGATAACGCTTTAATTGGTCATCCGTTATTGGAGCTTATGAGAATAGCTGAAACAAATGAGGTTAGTTGGGATGAATTTAAAGATGGATATAAGAATGATAGTATCTTTAATGCTACCCCTCATATTGTTAATTTATTTTATAGACTAGATACAGCGGTCATGCTAGCAAACTTATTTATAGCACATTTGAAAATAAAGAATAAAGGTGTATTCTATAAAGAGCGAGTCAAAGCACTTTATAATGAAATATATAAAAGTTTATAATGAAGCTATGAAAATGAAGTTTTGAAAATAGGAATTGAGGAGAACATCATGAAATACAAAGTTATATTATTCGACGTAGACGATACATTATTAGATTTCCCTGAAACGGAAAGAAACGCATTACATAACGCGTTTGTACAGTTCGGCATGCCTACAGGGTATAATGATTATCTTGCAAGTTATAAAGAGATTAGTAATGGGTTATGGAGAGATTTAGAGAATAAAATGATTACGCTAAGTGAATTAGCAGTAGATCGATTTAGACAATTATTTGCACTTCATCATATAGAAGTAGATGCGCAGCAATTTAGTGATGTATACCTTGAAAACTTAGGGAAAGAAGTACATCTTATTGAAGGTGCAGTGCAATTATGTGAAAATCTGCAAGATTGCAAGCTAGGTATTATTACGAATGGATATACGAAGGTGCAACAATCGAGAATTGGAAATTCGCCTTTACGTAACTTCTTTGAACATATTATTATTTCTGAAGAAGTGGGGCATCAAAAACCAGCACGTGAGATTTTTGATTATGCGTTTGAAAAGTTTGGGATTACGGATAAATCAAGTGTACTAATGGTTGGAGATTCGCTAACTTCTGATATGAAAGGCGGAGAAGATTACGGCATTGATACGTGTTGGTATAATCCGAGTTTGAAAGAAAATATGACGGGTGTTAAGCCGACTTATGAAGTGGAGAGTCTGCTACAAATTTTAGAAATTGGGGAAGTGGCGGAAGAAAAGGTAGCTTCATTTTAATTGTGCTGATATTTGTCGAAAAATCGATATATTGAAAAAATCGTTGATATATTGTAAGTTGCGATAGATATATTGAAAAAATCGTTGATATATTGTAAGTTACGATAGATATATTAGAAAAATCGCTCATATAAGTTCATATACTAAGATATAGAATAAAAAATAGCGCTACTATACAAGGTCATTCACGTGTTATAATGCGTGAATTAAATATACGTATATAAATAGTTTCTCAGAGTAATGCGATGTCATGTATGATTAGTGTAACAACTAGAGGTGAATAAAGGATGTTAACGTTTTTATTTGAGTTAGACAAAAGTCTCCCGCAGAAGGATGAGTCACGGTATGATGCTTATTCAAAGGGCTTTATCGAAGGAGATGTAACGATTTGCGCGAGTGAAAGAGTACTTTTTCAAAAGTCATGCATGAAGGTTGCAGAGCTCGGCATTTATTTAGGACAGTGGATGGAACAAGTTCAATACGGGCAGAACGTACATATGAATTATGAAACGGCTGACCGTGATGAGATAATTCTTGGTTTTTCCTATGAAGAGGAAAATCAGTGGAGAATTTATTCCAGTTGGCAACAATTTGAACTTCAGGAACGTATATCTACTACAGCATTAATAGAGAGCGTTGGGCGTTATTTATATGAGCTAAATAAGGAACTGCGTGCGATAGAATATCCTGTGACGTTTGATCAGTACTTAAGAGGAGAGCGAATGATGCAGCTTTCTTACAAACGACCGTGTGATAGTAAAGCGGATACGATATCAATAGAAGTTTATAATGAAAGCAAACCAGTAGGCGTAGTACGGGGCTACTATAAAAATACGTTGATGAGAGTACTAGACTTCATTCCAAAAATCGGTAGTAATATCATTTATGAAATAAAGGATAGTAAGGATAATATTCGCGTCATTGCAAAGGATGTAAGTAGGCAGCGCCAAAGAAAGATTTTAGTAACGTACAAAGATAATAATGATGCAGAGCATGAAATACTTGTATGTGACGGAAAGTTATTAGACGCAAATTTCTTATTTACCTTTACATATAAGAGAGAAGAATATGTTGTTCACAAAACTTCAATTGGGCTTGGAAAGTTATTACGAAAGGGCTATGTAATCGCAGATTGGAATATTCGTCTTGAGGAAGATATGTATTACATCGAGATGAATGTGTATGATGATGATTATATAGAGGATCAATACTTACTGTTAGGCGTATTTCATGCAGTTTTATATGGATAATCAATGAGAAATACCGTCATTCTTTTTGGAAAGAATGATGGTATTTTTTTATGTGATTCTGGTGACAGGATGCCTTTAATCAATCCTCAAAAATAAAAATCTCATCAATCGTACTATGTAGTGCCTTCGCTATATCGTGAGCAAGTTGTAAGGAAGGATTGTACTTTCCTTTTTCAAGATGGCTAATTGTTTCACGGCGTACACCAACGCTCTTTGCTAAATCTTCTTGTGTCATATGTAGCTTGGCGCGGTATTCTTTTATTTTCGTTACGAACGCCATGGTACTTCTTCCATTTCATCAACTGGTTTATCGTAAAAGAACATAGAGAAACCGAACGTAAGAATAAGTGTAGCGAAAATAACAGCAATATCAATCTCTTGTAAAGTAGGGTTTGGAAATAACATTTCAATAAACAGAATGATAGCGGTAGTTAGTAATGTAACGATAAATGCATTGCGGCACGATTTATTGACAATTTGTTCAAACCGTTCATCGTGTTGAACCGTTCTATACGATGTGAAGAAGGAGAAGAAACAGAACATAGTAAAAAATCCTTTTTCATAAAAAAATCCGAGAAAACCGGAGAAACCGAGAAATCCTAAATATTTAATCCAAGTTGTTTTCATAAATATATCCTCCTTATCATGTTAGAAATAAATCACATTATGTTATAAATATATCACGTATAAAAATGTATGGTAATAATAGTTTTCCAATTCTTTTCATAATAATAGTAAAAAGAGGAAATATACTGCGAAATAAAGAGGATAATATTGTAAAATGATTGTAAGGAGGGGGAGGAAGGAATGCTAACTTGGATCATGATTGTTGTATTACTTGTAGTGATTACTGTAATTGCGACGGTGTTAATTGGGAGAAATGGTGATGCGAATTATAGTAAAGCGACAAAAGGAAATATTAAACGTCTTACGATAATTTATATTATATTAGCCGTCGTTTTAATTGTTGGATTAGGGGTGTACATTTATTTTAAAGGTTAAATAAACTGAAAAATGTAAAAATCTTAAAATAGAAGTATGCTATAATATCAATATAGTTATTTGGTAATTAAGGAAAGGATTGGATGTAATGATTGAAATTACGAATGTGTCAAAAAGTTATAATGGGTCTACCTATGCAGTAAAAGATTTAAGTTTATCTGTGCCTAGCGGAGAAATCTTTGGGTTTTTAGGACCGAATGGTGCTGGTAAATCAACGACAATTAAGATGATTACTGGTATTCATGGAGTGGACAAAGGGACTATTACTATTAACGGCAAAAATATTATGAAAGAGCCGATGGAAGCGAAGAAGACGTTTGGTTATGTTCCAGATAGCCCAGATATGTTTTTACGATTAAAGGGAATTGAATATTTAAACTTTATGGCAGATATGTATGAAGTGCCGAAAGAAGTACGCCAAGAACGAATAGAGTCTTTAGCGAAGAAATTTGACCTTTATAATGCTTTATCTGATCAAATTCAAAGTTATTCACACGGTATGAGACAAAAGATTGTTATTATTGGTGTGCTCGTGCATGAGCCAGATGTATGGATTTTAGATGAACCGTTAACAGGGCTTGATCCGAAATCTGCCTATATTTTAAAAGAAATGATGAGAGAGCATGCGGATAAAGGAAAGATTGTATTTTTCTCTACACACGTATTAGAAGTCGCGGAAAAAATATGTGACCGGGTTGCTATTATTAATAAGGGGAATTTGCAGTTTAAAGGAAATTTAAATGAAATGAGAGATCATTTTAAATCCAATGAATCACTTGAAAAAATGTTCTTGGAGATGACGGGCAATGAGTAAAATTTGGACGTTAACGAAAGTATTATTGAAATTAAATTATGCAGATTTCATAACAGATAAGAAGAAGCGATGGGCATATGTATTTTCATTTGCAGCTATTTTATTTGTTGGTTTTTTAATATTTGGTTCGATGACGCACGGAATGTATGAAGGTATGAAACAATTAGGGCAAGACCCAGGAATGATTATTGCAATGGGACTTGCGATTGCGAGTATATGGGTATTTTTAATGAGTATAACGAACATTTTAACTGTATTTTACTACAGCAATGATATTGAAATGTTATTGCCGTTACCATTAAAACCAGCGCAAATTATTTCGGCAAAATTTTTAACGGTATTAATTACACAATACGTAATGAGTTCATTCATTTTATTACCAATCTTCATTACGTACGGTTTAAAAAGTGACGCATTTATTACATATTACATATATATGATTTTTATTTACTTACTTTTCCCGATCGTCCCGTTAGTATTAGCTTCGTTACTGATGACAGTAATCATGAGGTATACAAATATAGCAAAAAATAAAGATCGAGGAAATATATTTATTGGAATCGTAAGTATACTATTTATTGTAGGAATTAACGTATTTATGCAGTGGAGAAATAAAAGTGCGTTTTCTGGAGACGGGGCTGCGGAATATCTTGTAAATAATCAATCTTCTCTTATAGTACAAATGACAAATTATTTTCCAACTACATATTTTGGAGCAGTGGCATTAGTAGAAAGTGCAAATTGGAAGGGACCTTTATATGTAATGATCTTTGCCCTTATTTCATTTGTCTTCTTTGTGCTGTTTTATTACATTGCAGAGCGTACATATTTAAAAGGGGTTATTGGACTTTCAACGAGTACAGCAAAAAAAGAGGTCATTTCAGCAGAAGGTTTACAGAAATCAACCGTACAAAGTTCACATTTGAAAGCGTATGTGAAAAAAGAATTTAAAACGTTATTCCGTACACCACAATTTTTCTTAAATTGTATCGTACAAACTTTCGTTATGCCGATTATGTTGTTCTTTATTTTATTTGTACAAGATGGGAATTTAAAGTTTATTACAGAGTATATTAACAATCCAGAAACAACGGGGTTTGCAATCGGTGTTGGTCTTTGTGCATCGTTATTTTTGATGGGTAGTAACGTCATTGCAACGACGTCATTTTCACGTGATGGAAGCTCATGGTTTGTGAATCGATATTTACCAGTAAAAGCTTCGGATATCTTTTTTGCGAAAGCGATCACTGCTTGGTTAATTAATGTGATTATTTTAGCAGTATTTGGTAT
This sequence comes from Bacillus cereus group sp. N31, assembly GCF_016483245.1. Classification (NCBI taxonomy): domain Bacteria; kingdom Bacillati; phylum Bacillota; class Bacilli; order Caryophanales; family Bacillaceae; genus Bacillus; species Bacillus cereus group sp. N31. The sequence goes on from NZ_JAEHCH010000004.1 coordinate 178,489, forward strand.
TACGATGGCAGTTGTAGCTGGAATTTCTCCAGTCTTCATGATACTGTGGTTTTTACTAAGTGCGAACGGGTTGTTATTAATTAATTTAATTGGAACACGCTGGGACGCACAAACTGCAGATATTCATTGGGATACAGAGCAGAAATTATTTAAAAGTCGATATACAACTTTGTGGAATTTTTTAGCTAATATTTTAATAGCTTTAATTATTGTAGCCGGAGTAAGTGTATTATACTTCTTCCTTCAAGTCGGACTTTGGGTTATGTTTATCGTTTTATTTGCAATGTTTACGATTGTAAATTATATCTTTATTAAAATTTTAAAATTAGGTGCAGAACGTATATTGTCAAATATTAATTAAGAAGGTAGATCCTCTGTATTCGTGCAGGGGATTTATCCATAGATGGAGGAGAAAAGGTGAAGAAAATAGCAATTGTAACAGGGGCAACCCGTCTGAATGGAATTGGTGCAGCTGTATGCAAGGTGCTTGCTCAAAAAGGGATAGACATTTTTTTCACATACTGGTCTCGGTATGATAAAGCGATGCCATGGGGAATGAATGATCAAGAGCCCTTTTTGTTGAAGAAGGAGATTGAAAGTTACGGTGTTCGATGTGAAATGGCAGAAATCAATTTATCACAGTCTTATTCACCAAATCGTTTGTTTTATATGGTATCAGAACGATTAGGTGATCCATCTATTTTAATTAATAATGCAGCGTATGCTACTCATACGAGAATTGAGGAATTAAATGTAGAACAGTTAGATAAACATTATACAGTGAATGTTCGGGCAACTATGTTATTAAGTTCATTATTTATAAAACATTATGCATACAAGCAGAGTGGAAGTATTATTAATCTTACTTCAGGGCAGTCATTAGGTCCAATGCCAGATGAACTAGCATATGTGGCAACGAAAGGGGCAATTGAAGCATTTACAAAATCAGTAGCACCAGTTGCGATGGAGAAGGGGATTACCGTTAATGCCGTTGATCCAGGACCGACGAATACGGGGTGGATTACAGAGGAATTAGAACATTATTTAGTATGGAAATTCCCGCAAGGTAGAGTTGGAGAATCATTGGATGCTGCGCGCCTAATATCTTTTTTAGTAAGTGAAGAAGCGAAGTGGATTACTGGGCAAGTTATTCATTCGAATGGTGGTTTCTCATAAAAATATTATGTTAACAATTGTTGAGAAACAAAAAAATTAAGATATTTATATTTTTTTGTATAAATAAAATGTCAAGAAAGAGAAAAATTTGATAGGAGAGTATATTGTCATATGAGGATAGTAATTCTTGATGTGACAATATACTCTTTTTCTTTTACAGCAGAGAGGAAAATGAAGTAGAAGAAACTCGAATATTCAAATCGGTTTATCAGTTTTTGTACGTATTATTATGAAGATTACTGTCGGAAAGATGGTGATTCGTATGAAAAGGGATTTTTTAAGGGGAAATAGAATCGTAAAGGGGAGGATAAATTAAGTAAACATAGGGGGATTTATATGAAAATGAAAAAGGTCGCTATCGCATCGATAACAATTGGTACAATGCTTACTATGGCAGCTTGTAGTCCATCCGCAGATAAAGAGGCAGAAAAGAAAGAACAAGTAACAGCACAAAATGAAGGAGAAACAAAAACGACAAGTACAGATGAAGCGTCAAAAACAACGAAAGATACTGAAAAAGACACAAATACTTCTTCAAATGAAAAAACAGATAAGGATGCAAAAAATACAAAAGAATCATCTGGAACAGAAAATAACGGCAAAACGACAAAAGAAAAAGAAACGACAGGAAAAACGAATGAGCAAACTACTAGTGGCAAAGCAACAGATCAATCAACTAGCGGCAAAACGACAGACCAAACGACAAGTGGAAAGACTACTAAAGATTCGAAGAAAAATGTTGCTGTGAAAACGAACGTAAAAGAAGTCGTTACATTAATTGAAAGCTTAGACAAGCAATTAGCTGCTAACCCTAAATTAGAAACAGTAAATAAACTTGGAAAACAAATTAATGAGAAGTGGGATGTCATTGAAAAAGAGTTAGAAGCATCACATCCGACGGATTCTAAAACAATCGGTCAAAGTATGTATCCGTTAATTGTAGGAGCGGAAAAAGAAAAGATCGACATTACGAAAATGAAGTCATTAACGACGAAAACGAAAAAAGATTTAAATCAGTTATTGACGAAGTTATCGTAGTATGAAAAAGCCTACTTGTGTGAGTAGGCTTTTTACGTTGTTGTAATTGTATATAGTGGGAACATATTTATTTTTTATTTTCAATTACGATACGAAATGAACCGTATGCTTGTTGACTGACATAATGATCTTCACTAACTTTATAAGGAAATGGGAATGCGACTAGTTGAAAATTACTTTCCTGTTCCACTGTAGGTAGTGTGAAAGTAAAAGTTTGTCTCGTTTCTGGTGCCACTGTAGTATAAGCGACGTTTTTATTATGGAATAATTCAACTTGTTCCCAATCTTTAAAGGCCACGATTGCATAAGGTATTTCATCTTTTGTTTCATTTCCGTTAGATAGAGTTAATGTTTCACCTTCCTTTTCAGAAAATACCGTTTGTAATTTCTCTTCATTGCTCGTAACAAATAATGGCTCATAAAGACCATCTTTTAAAATAGTATTTGGCTGTATAGGGGTAGACTTTAATGTTTCACTTTCTTTATCAGGATGATGTATTGAATATCGCATACTTAAAATCTCTTCTAGTATAGACGCTTTATGTAAGTCATTATCTTTTAACTTATATTCAGGTTTTTTAATAATTAAAAAGGCTAATTCGCTTGCGTTAGGAGAAGTGTGTAAAGAGATTTTCGTAGTAATCGAACTATTTGGTTTCATATCGAAAGAGTAGTGTGATAGTTCATTTACAGTATTTTCTATTTTGAAAGGTTTTTGTACGTAATCTTCTAGAACAATTAATCCATACTTTCGGTCTTCGTCAATATTATGTATAAAGGATAACGATACGTTAATTGTATTATTCTCACTAGTAATTTCACTACCGTTGTTAATATGTTGGCCTTGATTATCCTTCAAGCCGTATGAAATAGTATTGGTTTGTTTCTCTCTCTTATTTTCTTTGGAAGGTGTATAAGGTTGTATAATTGAAGTATGGAACAAAACATACATTGTAAAGAAAGAAATAAGTAAAAAACCGATAATGATATATATATTTTTCATAAATAACACCTCAATATATTTAAAATATAAGAGAAAAAAGATATGCAAGATGCATATCTTTTTTCTCTTTCTTACCAGGAAGCTTTTGTTTCGTGATTCACATCATTATAACCATTTAATTTATAGGTATGATTACCAATAGCGTAATCATCTCCATAATAAACGCTTGTGTTGGTCGCTGTAGCACTTACATAAGATGATTTTTTTGCATTATTACTTTTCGTATTCACTAATGAGCCATCGCCATTGAAAGTCCTTGCTTTTGCATAAATATAGTCTTCGGTCGTAGTTGATTTCGATTTAGCAACTGCATATGGGTTACCAAAAAAGGGAGTATAGACGCTAATGTTAGAATCATTCTTAGGTGCAGCTGCAACAGTCAAACTAGAAACATTGGATGTTTTTGCTGATTGAATTGTATCAAAGTCAACTAAAACAGGCTGCTTGTCTGCAGCACCCACCTCTGAGGCACTTGCGTTATTAGTAAAACCAAAACCTAAAACCGCTAACCCTAAAGTTGTCACCGCTAAAGATTTTTTCATATTCACTAATTTTCCCACCTTTTTTAATTTTTGAGTTCGAACTCAACTCATACAATATACGAAAAATTCGAAACTCTCAACAACCTATCCGATACTTAACTTTTCTTTTACTTTTGATTTAACCTATCTTCATTTTAATAATTTGAATATAGCTTTAACTGCTTAGCGAACATGGAAATAGGGTTACCAATATGAAATTCATGTAAATGTAGATTTACACTTTTAGAAGAGCACATGAATGAAAAGTAGGGTGGTAATGAAAGAGAGTTAGAAGCATCGCATCGAATGTAATACAAAACAATCGGATTATGTATTCATTAATTGTAGCGGCGGAAAAAGAAAAGATAGTAAAGGAGAGCATTAACGGTAAAAACGAAACACGGTATAAATCAATCATATACGAAGCAATTCTACGTTTGTATGTAGGATTATTTCGTTTGTAAAGTTTAAAGCTGTTATTGTATTCCCTATGTTATTTTTAAATTTTTGTGGGAAACCTATCTGAAAAGGATGGTGGCAAGAATGACAATTGATCGAGTGTGTACAATAGGACCAGCAAGTAATAATAAAGAAACGTTAGTGCAGTTAATAAAGAATGGTATGAAAATTGTTCGGCTAAATTTATCACATGGCACGCATGAAAGTCATAAAGACATCATTCGTTTAGTGAAATCTTTAGATGACTCTATTAAAATTTTAGGTGATGTGCAAGGTCCTAAAATAAGATTAGGTGAAATGAAGGAAGATCAAATTTCACTTAAGGCCGGGGATTCTTTTCTTTTACATACGCAACCAGTCATAGGGAGTAATACAGAAGCAAGTGTGGATTATGTAGGTATTGCGAATGATGTGAAAGTAGACAGTAGAATTTTGATTAATGATGGAGAGGTTGAATTAATTGTTGAAAAGGTAAGTAAGGAAAAAATAGAAACAAAGATCAAAACAGGTGGTAATATCTCATCTCATAAGGGGGTGAATTTACCAGGTGCGACAGTTAGTTTACCGGCTATTACAGAGAAAGATAAAAAAGACATTCAATTTCTTTTAAAAGAGGATGTTAATTTTATCGCGTGTTCTTTCGTACGAAAACCTAGTCATATAAAGGAAATACGAAATTTTATACAAGAGCATAAAGAAACGTCCCCAAGTTTAATTGCAAAAATAGAAACGATGGAAGCAATCGAGAATTTTCAAGATATATGTAAAGAAGCAGATGGAATTATGATTGCAAGGGGGGATTTAGGAGTGGAATTGCCGTATCAAATTATTCCGCTTTTACAAAAAATGATGATTCGTGAATGTAATCGAACGAATACATATGTTATTACAGCAACACAAATGCTTCAATCTATGGTAGATCATTCTATTCCTACAAGGGCAGAGGTCAGCGATGTTTTTCAAGCTGTACTAGACGGGACGAATGCAGTGATGCTTTCTGCTGAAAGTGCATCAGGAGAGCATCCAATCGAAAGTGTGAGAACACTACGTCTCGTTTCGGAATTTGCGGAGCATGTAAAAAAAGATGGTCCTTTTGCGATGAAAGATGTACTGGAATGGCTGCATAAGTCTCTTTAATACATGTAGCTTGGTAAGTGATGAATAAAAAAAGAGGGCGGATATGCATCCCCCTCGAGTTTTTTAACGAATATTACTCTTGCTCTTCTTGCTCATCCAAAATCTTATCAAAAGCAGCCGATACTTTGTCAAACTCTTCGTCATTTTCGATGTATGAAAACTCATTATCTTCTTCTACTTTTAAAAAGAAGATATCAATGTCTTCCTCAGTTTCTGTTTGAATGTCTTCTACGAAGGCAACTGCAATATATTCTGCACCTTCGACATCCATCGCTCCAAGTACTTCTACTTCCTGATCCTCATTATTCTCATCACTAAGAGTAAACACTTCGCCAACTTCAATATCAGACATATTCATTCTCCTCCTGTTCGACTCTAAAAAATAGAGCGTTCAAAATGCATACATACTAACATATCTTTCCATGAAAAATCAATTTCATACATAAGAAAAATCAAATTCTACTTCTTTAGTATGAGTATCCAGCAATAAGGAGGAATATTTTTTGAGTGCTATATTACTAAATCCATTCAACAATTGTATCCGTAGTCTGTCTTGTTTTATCACGCTTTGGCTCTTCTTTACGGTAACCAAAGGCAGCCATAACGGATACTTCAAAATTATCGTCTTTTACAATGCCTTCTTGACGAAGTAAAGAATCTACTTTCTCTTTATCAAATCCTTCTATTGGACAAGAGTCAATACCAATTTGAGCTGCACTCGTCATCATATTACCTAAAGCGATATAAGATTGTTTTGATGCCCAATCAAATACAGCACGGTCGGATTGTAATAAGTTAAAATCTGATTCCTGGAACTTTTTGAAGAATTCATATCTGATTTTTTGAGTGTCTTCAGGTAATCCAATAATATCGTTCATCATATATTTAATATAATCTGCATCATAATGCATATCTTTAATGTTTCTTGAAAGAACAATGACAAAGTGACTTGCTGTTGCAAGTTGCCCACCAGCACCCCATGAATATGGTTGTAGTTTTTCTCTTACTTCTTTATTTTGTACGATAACAAATTTCCAAGGTTCATATCCAAAAGAAGAAGGAGATAATCTGCCTGTTTCTAAAATGAAATTAAAATCCTCTTCTGAAATTTGTTGCATAGGATCGAACTCTTTACATGCATGTCTGAAATGAAAAGCCTCCATAATTTTTTCTTTTGTCATTTGGTTTGTATTTGTCATAAAAGTTCCTCTTTTCATTAATTTATTTTGTAAGTAAATTATATTTTTAAAGTAACATGGAAACAAGTACGCACATTTATGTGGTATAGTATCAAAAAAGATACTAATGTTAAGGGAAGGGATTTATTATGGATTGTTCAAAAGAAAATAATATAAATTACCCATTTTTAAATAAATATTCTTGTCCAGTGGAAGCGATGGTTGAGGTCATTGGAGGGAAATGGAAAGGGGTTATTTTGTATCATTTATTAGATGGTACAAAGAGGTTTAATGAATTAAAAAGATTAAAACCTAATATCACACAAAGAATGTTAACACTGCAGCTTAGAGAACTTGAAGCAGATGGCATCATACATCGCGAAGTGTACCGCGAAGTACCTCCAAAAGTAGAATATTCGTTAACTGAGCTTGGTGAATCACTTCGTCCAATGATTCTATTAATGATGGAATGGGCAACTCATAATATGGAGAAAGTTTTGGAAAGTAGAAATACACAAAATAAAAGTTAAGAGTTGAAATGGATATAGGAGAGATATGTGAAATAGTTGTAGAAATAAAAGGTGTTTCCATATGTGGAAACACCTTTTATCCCGCATTAACGGGCAGTAAGCCCTCCACCTCAAAATTCAGTGGAAGCAAAGAAATTAGGTGGGGGTCGGGCTGCCCGTAAAAGCCCGATTGGTGAAGGCTAATAATCAGTGGGGGATGAACAAAACCCCCACTGATTAAAGTTTCACTTTATTTCTATGTTTGTTACTTTTTAACTTCAACTGCTGAAGTCGCAAAGTCACTCAAGTTTGCAGTTTTACCATACCAATCAGCGTGTCTAAAAACAACACCTTTTCCATATCCTTCAGTTGAAGTACGTTCCCATAGCGTTGTTGAATAGCTAGCAGTAGGAGCTGCTGTACGTACAGAAACAATTTGATTTTGCCAACTAGCAGACAAGTTTTTATAACCGCTACTTAGAGAAAAATACTCGCTACCTGTACGTTTATAGAAGTCTGTACTACCAGGTCCGCTCCCTCCAACACCAAGGGGAGTGATTGTATGATTCAACCTTTGTTTATCTTTTTCAATAAAAGACTCTAAACTTTCTTTGTTCGAAAATCCATAAGATAACCAGTCTCCATTTTGATTTTGTTTCGGTAGAACTAAAGTTATTTTTACGTCTTCCTTTGATGGAGCACCCAATTTGTGAAACGAATCTACAGCCTTTTCATCTACAGTTACATATTCGAAAGAGGCAATCGTATAATCCTTTTCGGTACTAGCTAATACTGATCCAAATCCTACAGTTAATGATGAAGCAGCTAACACTGCACCTACTACCAACTTTTTAAGCATGAATTCATCTCCTTTAAACTTAGATTTTTTGTGTAACTAAAATGTATGTTAATTTAGGTTTATTGTAAATATTTAGAATTTTATAAAAATAAATCGGAATATTCTTTCATTAATCCGAAGTAAGGAATTCGCTTTTCTATTAAAAAAAGGATCTACTTAAAAAGTAAATCCTTTTTGGATATTAGCAATAAGGCTAGAGTGCGCTACTGATTTTGCTCTTTGCCGATTCACCTCAAAACTTTACTGAAGCAAAGGAGTTAGCGGGAGGCGTGCTACTTGTGAAAAAGACTTTGGTGTGTGCTAATATAGACAACACCATCCGTAATAAAAATTTCGATTTATCCTACTATGAATTACAAACTTCATTTTTAGTAGTGGAAGTAGCGTCTAATAAAAGGAAGATTGCTGCTATAATATGTAGAACGATTGCTATATAAGGAAAGAAGGCAACTAGAGTAACGATAATACCGATATAATGAGGGTACGTATTCATGCCTTCTTTTTTAGCTAATAAAAAAGTAGTGATATGTAAAACAATCAATAGTAGTAAAGGTATCCCATATAGGTTAACAAGACTTGGAAATAAATAATAACAAGGAAGTAATAAAAGGTGAGAGATCCCTGTAGTCCACTTTAGTGCTTGGATGTAGGTTTTCAAAGTAAATCCTCCTAAAACAATCTATATCTATATATTACTAAAAATAATAGGTAATTGGATATTATATATTTGTAGTTTTGAGTTGATTATAATCATTTTATGTAAACTAATTATAGGTTATCTATAAAATAGAAAAACCACCCAAACGAGGGTGGTTTTTATTATAAATAATTACTTAAAGAAGCAAGAGGAACTTTCACCTCACTACCTTCTTTCATATTTCTTAGCATTACGGTTTCTGTACTAAGTTCTTCTTCACCAATAATAAGCACATAACGGATGTTCTCTTTATTGGCATAATTAAGAGCACGTTTTAATTTGCGTCCTGCTAGTTCAAGTTCAATTTTCAATGAAGTAGTGGATCGTAATTGCTGGGCAATTTGCAAGCATTGTAATTCTGTCCCGAGTGGGATAATAAATAAGTCCGCTGTAGAGGATTTTGTTTCTTTTTGTGAGAGTGCTGTATAAATAACGTCTAAACCGAATGAAATACCGACTGTTGGATAGTTCATATTATCACCACGGAATGCTCCGATAATATTATCGTAACGACCACCACTACCGATGCTAGATGTAATCGAGCCATCTTTTAGAAAGATTTCATATACGGTACCTGTGTACATTGTGAGTCCTCGTGCTAAAAACGGATTGAATATAGCATTCTCGTTTATTCCAAGAGCAATTAAATATTGCTGTAATTGTTGTAATTCGTTTATTCCATCGGTAACGAGTTGATTATTGAAAGCTTCTTTAAAGTCAGCAATTGTAAGCTTTAGACAAGATAATACGGTATTACATATCGTATCAGCCATTTCTTCAGTAATTCCACGCCCCAATATATCTTTCCGTACACCATCAATCCCAATCTTTTCAATTTTGTCTAATGATAATATTACGTCACTCATTAATTCAGTAGGGATGTTAATTGCCTGAAGAATACCGTTTAATAATTTTCGGTTATTATATTGGATCGTTACTTCTAAGTTTAACGTTCGGAACAGTTCAAACGCCATGCTCATAAGTTCAGCTTCTGCCATGACAGACTCAACACCGACTATATCAACGTCGCATTGTATAAACTCACGAAATCTCCCTTGTTTAATCGGACCATCTCGAAATACTTTCCCAATTTCATACCGTTTAAAAGGTAGACGAATATTTGGATTCATCGCCACGACTTTTGCGAATGGAATTGTTAAATCGTAACGTAAAGCAAGCTCACGTTTTCCTTGATCTTGAAGTGTATATATTTCCTTTAAAATTTCATCACCGCCGCCATACTTGTAAGACATAAGTTCATACATATTTAACGTAGGTGTCTCTAACGGTTTACAGCCATAACGTTCAAACGTATCTTCACACGCCCTTTTAATTTTATTTCGTAGCACTTGCTCCTCTGGTAAATAGTCCTTTGTTCCTTTTACATTTTTCATTTTCACTGTAATCACTCCTATTTTTAAATTAAAAAAAGCTATGCGGGTATAAAAATACCCACATAGCTTTATGAACGCTTCGTGGGTCAACAGGAAAAGCCCTGTACCCACGAAGAAAAATTTTTCTTCGGATACACGGCGTTACGTATGATGATGAAGTTGGAAAGAAGTATTAAAATTTCGCATTACAAATCTCTCCTTAACATAAGTTTTTCCAAATTATATCAGATGATTTTTGAAATATCAATATTTTCAGTTTTGAAAAATACGTGAAGTTATGTAGGAGAAATGGAAAAGGGTGTATAATAAAACTTAATAATATGAAATAACCTTTTAAGGAGATCACTATGAAAAAAGATAAGACTAATGCGATGCGTATATTAGATAAAGAAAAAATTGAATATTCGATGATGTCATATGATCCGGATGATGGGAAAATTGATGGTGTATCAGTAGCCGAGAAAATTGGACGAGAAGTGAGAGAAGTATATAAAACGTTAATTGCTCAAGGGAATAGTAAAAATTATCATGTGTTTATTATTCCAGTAGATGAGGAACTGAATTTAAAGGCTGCCGCAAAAGCAGTAAGTGAAAAGAAGATTGAAATGATACCTGTTAAAGATATTACGAAAGTGTCAGGGTATATTCGCGGCGGTTGTTCACCAGTCGGAATGAAGAAGTTATTTTCTACATGTATCGATGAAAGTGCTCAATTGCTTGAAACGATCATTGTAAGCGGCGGAAAAATTGGTATACAAATTGAACTTAAAGTGGATGACTTAGCGAAAGTGACGAGAGCGCAGTTTGGTGAGATAACGAAGTAAATATACATAGGGAAAGAAGTTCTAAATATTATGGAACTTCTTTTTATTTTAGATAGATGTTTCCTAACGGTTGTTGGAGGATGATCTAATTAAGTATACGAAATCTGTTTTTGCGGTATGAAACTTAAAAAAACAGATTTTTTCATTATGCAACCCCTCGAAAAACGAACATTTATTAAATAATTATAAAAAATGTTCATATTTATATTGCGTGCATACTAATAGTTTGTTATATTATCCATATAATAATTTTGAATAACATCACTCGTATATACTCGGTAATATGGTCCGAGCGTTTCTACCTAGTTCCCAATGAAAGAACTGGACTACGGGTTAAAGTATTCGGTCGGTTTGTGTATGGAGCCGCTACCGTTCTATAATGTAGCATTGACCTCGTCTTTTGCTTCATTAACTTTGACTACCGTAGTTCTAGAAAGTAGAGATTCTTCTACAATTTCTAGAACTTTTTTCTTTGGGCGAAAACATCGAGTATATGAAACAACAAGAGAAAGAGGAGAGATTATTTATGAAGAACAATATGTTAAAAAAATGTGTTGCCCTAGTAACTACTATTGCATTGTCATCCTCAATACTTGCGGGATGTAATGCGAGTCCAAAACAAGTTGTTGAGGCAAAAAGCAACGAAAAGCCTATCTTAATTCAAGGTCCAATGCCGATAGAAGCAGAAAAATTTGCGAAAAGGTTAAAAAATGTGAAAGAAGAAAAGTCTGGAACATTTGTATTTTATAAAGGAACTGTCGACAATTATCCTGTAATCGTTGCGAAAACAGGTAAAGGAATGGAAAATACAGCAGCTGCTACAGCAGTGGCTATTGAAAAATATAAGCCTATAGCGATTATTAACCAAGGAACATCGGGTGGCCATGATCCTAATTTAAACGTATTTGATATTGTGTTAGGAAAACAAGTTGCAAATATAGGTTCATTAAAAACAACAAATATGGATGAGAATCAAGGGATTGAACCGACAAAATGGATTTCAATGGACTTAATGGCTTCGGAAGGAAGTGCTGGAGAAGATCCGAATGCTGAGAAAATCCGATACTACGAGGGAGATAAGGATTTACTTGCAGCAGCTAATGCAGTGAAAGATACATATACAAAAGGTAAAGTGGTTGAGGGTACGATAGGTTCAGCAGACGTTTGGAATAATGAAGTTGATAGAATTAAGTGGTTCCATACAAAATACGGTACATCTGTAGAAGAAATGGAAGGCGCTGCTGCAGCGCAAATCGCAAAAGCTTATGACGTACCATTTTTAGGAATTCGAGTATTATCTAACAATAAAACAAACGGCGGAAAATACAATCCAAATACAGCAGCGGCAAATCAAGAATATGTATATGAAGTAGTTAAAAAGTATATAGCTTCGATGCCAAATAAATAGAAGTAGTTGTATGCTCAACATAAATGTCAATTAGCTCCAAAAGTTTCCGAGACAGATAGATTTACCTTAGGAATGATAGTTGAAAAAGAAAAGCTTGTTTCTTATTGAAAAATATAAGAAATGAGCTTTTTTATTTAGAAAAAATTGAGTAATTAGTTTATAGCGTTAATATATAACATTGAATATCGTAATAATATAATGGAGGTGAATGTAAAATGGCTTTTACTACAGGTCCTATTGAAAACTTGGGAAATCAACCTGCTAATGCAAATAGAGTTAGGGTGAAAATCCTTAACCGTACTGCTGGCCCGCTTACTGGAGTAGCTAGAGTTTTTAGACTTGACGGTTCAATAGTATTAATTGAACAGGTGAATTTCAATGTGAATTCTAATGCTTCTACTATTGAAACTCTAAGTTTAGTTCATCCTGCTTTTGGACAAGCATTAGAATATGAAGTTCAAATTGTTCCTAATCAACCTGGTGGACTATATAGTGTTTATGGAATAACAGCTGAAAGTGTTATCATTACTGCACAACGTGTTGTCAATGCAGAATTAACACAGTTTCTTTAATAAAAATAGATTGGTGCCTACATGGTATCCAATCTATTTTTGTACTTATTTTTCAGAGAAAGAAGAGTTTTACACAAAAAATAAAGACAGTTATGGAAAAAGGAAGAGCCGAGCTATCATCTCGATTTGTACGATTGCTGTCCTAGACTCTATCTGTTTTATTGCACGGTTTTCTTTGAAAAATTTATTGAATATGCATAATTGCATAAAAAAATTGAAATTTATAAGTTAACATTAAACTACTTTTTAATTGTAAAGAATAGTTTAATAATCTTTACTAGGGAAGGATATTCCTTGTGAAAAGTGAATTTGTTTGAAAAGTAGATAAACCAAAAGTGTGGAAATGATACGGACTGAATAGGGTTTTGTATTAAATAAAAAGAGAAGGGGAATGGAGTTTTAAACGTTTTCGTAGTTTTAGGGAGAACATTTTTAGTAAATGACTTCAAATTATATTTTAAAGGGGAAATGGGTATATGAAGTTTCGAAATACAAAGCTTGCTATGGTTACACTATCTTCATTTTTTATTTTAGGTTCTGCATCTCTATCATTCACAGATACTATACATGGTGAAGTAGCTTCTGTATCACCACAAGAGATGACTGTAAAAAGCTATGACGATACATATTATAATAATGCAATAGGAAAAACGGGTTTGGAACTAAAGAAGGAACTTCATAATATTATTGATGATCATACAAAGTTATCATACAGTGCGGTTTGGGAAGCGCTAAGAGATACGGATGAAGATCCAAATAATAAAAACAATGTAATACTCTTATATACTGGGCGTTCGCAAGGGAAACTTACGAATGGTTCAGGAGTTAATAACTGGAACCGAGAGCATGTTTGGGCAAAATCTCATGGTGATTTTGGAACGACTGCAGGACCTGGAACAGATCTGCATCATTTAAGAGCGACGGATGTATCTGTAAATAGTTCACGTGGAAATCTGGATTTTGATAATGGTGGTGTGAATCATTCGGAAGCGACAGAATGTAAATATGATAGTGATTCTTGGGAACCTCGTGATAGCGTAAAAGGAGACATCGCTAGAATGCTGTTTTACATGGCTGTTCGTTACGAAGGGGATAGCGGTGAAATAGACTTGGAACTCAATGAAAAGGTGAATAACAATAAAGATCCGTACATGGGAAAACTCTCTGTATTACTAAAATGGAATGAACAAGATCCGGTCGATGATTTAGAGCGAAAGCGTAATGAAATAATTTTTACAAAATATCAACATAATCGCAATCCTTTTATTGATCATCCGGAATGGGTAAATAAAATTTGGAACTAAGATTTGTAAAGGTATTATATTTTGTAAGAAGGGATTGATCATAATGATCAATCCCTTCTTACATCTATACTAGAATCAATAATTTTTATAGGATTGGAGAGGAAAATAGAATAGATGTTTTTGTATCATCAAGTTAAGTATATTGTAAACCTTTTAGTACGGTCCCCACTCAATATTCACTCCAATAATAAGAAAAATAAGTCCAATAATAAACCAAATGAATGCAAGAGGAGCCATAAATCGAATCCATTTTCCGTAAGAAATGCCGCTCGCTGCGAGTACCCCCATTAAAACACCGGAAGTTGGATTTAAACAGTTCACTACACCTTCGCCGAGCATAACAGCTTGTACTGTAACTTGGCGTGTAATGTGCATGAAATCAGCTAATGGAGCTAATATCGGAATGAAAATAACAGATTCTCCTGTCCCGGATGAAATGAGGAAATGTAATGCGGCACTACTTACATACATACCGATAACGCCAAATACAGGGCTATGTCCTTCGAGAGACTGTGCGAGTTGATTAACAATTGTATCAAGTAATTTGCCTTGTTCTAGAATGACTGAAATAGAGCGGGCCATTCCGACGATCAAAGCACCGTATATGAGATTTTGGCAGCCTGCTAGAAAAGTAGAAGCGATATCGTTCGCTTTCATACCGCCTATTATTCCTGCTGTAATTGCGATGAAAATAAAAGTAGCGGTCATTTCTGCATCTGTCCAATGTAGTCGAAAAGCCCCTATTAAAAATACAATTAATGATAAAGCTGAGACGAGTAAAATTAATTTGTGACGTATTGTCCAAGGAACTTCAGTTTTCTCTATTTCTCTCTCTCTTGAAAGAGCATTACTTGGAAACCAGTTATCGCCGAGTATGCTTCCTTTATTCGATTTTTTTAAACGTTTTATATACCAATTAATATACAAAATGGTAGCAATTAAAAAAGAGATATAGATTGCTGTACGTAACCCAATCCCTGAAAACATCGGAAGTTCTGCGATTTTTTGTGAAATGCCTAAAGGTGAGGGAGATAATATAGTAGCATTAAAACCAGCATAAGTGCCTAAATAAATAATTGCTACGCCAACGATAGCGTCCCATTTCAATGTGCGTGCAACGATGATGCCGATGGGGATAAAGCCGATAACTGAGTTAACGATAATGCCAGTCGTTCCGAGAAGAGAAAAGAGTGCGGCGACAATACAAATGAAAAGTAATTGCTGATTCCGAAATTTGTTAATCACATGATAGATTAAACCGTCAAGAGCACCTGTTTTTTCAAGAATGGCAATGGCTCCACCTGTAAATAAAATTAAGAAGATGATAGGAGCAGCAAGTGTCATTCCTTTTTCAATAGCGGTAAAAAAAGAAACAAACCCTACTGGCGATTGTGGAACAGAATGATAACTTCCTGGTATTGTCGTTGTAACAGTACCGTTTGTAACTCTTTTAAACTCTCCAGCAGGAACGAAATAAGTAGCTATGGCACAAAGTAAGGCAATAAAAAATAGTAGTACGTACGCGTCAGGCATTTTAAACTTTCGTTTACTAGGTTGTTTTTTTACCTCAGTTTGTAATTGCATAAAATCCCTCCTTTTTCACTTGGTTAATTTTTAATATTCTGAAATTTATCTGTGAAATAGATTATAATAAAGGTGGCTTCTTAAGGCAATAGTTTTTCTGTCCTTTCCTGCACATACAAATTATTGCAACATTAGACAGGGAAACGAAAATAATCCAAGAATATGTTAAATAGAAAGTAAAAGGAAAAGAGGGAAAAAGATGTGGAAAACTACGGATCTATGTGATGAGTTTGAAAAGGAGTTACAAATATGTCGCCAGTCTTTTCGATCTTTTGGGAAGAAAGAACAATTCCACGGGAAAATTGCAACGGTGAAAGTGAAGGATGATAATGTACTAGTGAAGGAAGGATTACAAACATTACCGGAAGGAACGGTATTAGTTGTTGATGGTGGAGCGTCTACGAATTGTGCGTTACTCGGTGATAATTTGGCAGCTATTGCAGAGGAAAGAAAGCTGGCAGGAATTATTGTAAATGGATATGTTCGTGATTCTAGTGAACTAAAGAATATTAATATTGGTATTTTAGCGTTAGGGACGATGCCAAATAGAAGTGTAAAAGAAGGGAAAGGAGAACGAAATATTTCATTGCAATTTGGACAAGTAGAATGGAAGCCAAATGATTATGTTTATGTGGATGAAGATGGCGTCATTATTAGTGAAAAAAGTTTGCGTCGTTAAAGGTTAGTAAGTTACTATTCTTAGAAAATAAATCCGATAAAGCATGGACAAAATTCTTTGTCAATAGTAAAATAATACAGAAATTTAAAATTAACAGAATGTATAGGTTTATCGTTTTACGATAACTTAAATGGAAGTAAGTCGTGCCTAAAAAAGTGAATGTTATCACAATGATACGTTCATGAACAAAATTATTTTTCCTATACAAATATAGCCGCGAATGATGCGGGTAGGAGGTGTTGCACAGTTTGTTCGACACTTACAAAAAAAGAGTGTCAATTGCACGCCCTTGAAGGGTCTTTTTTTGTGTGAATGGTAGTAAGGGAGGAAATTTTGGGATGGCAATGTTAAAAAAATGGCTGCTTACGTCGTTAATGGCAGTTATACTTGTATTTGTTTCTTTTGCGAATACAGTACATATTACGTTTGCTGAAGGAAATACAGCAAAACTTGCAATTGTTGGTGAATCACAAAATGGCATTATGTTATGTCCGAAAGAAGAGCAAATTAAAGATGGGGAAACAGCTTTAAGTTTGCTGCAAAAAGTCATGGGGGACAAAGTAGAAGCTGAAACGATGTCGTTTGGAACGTATGTAAAAGGCATTGATGGGCTAATGGCCGGGGCTACAAGTGGCTGGCTGTATGATGTAAATGATAAATCTGCAGAAGTTGGAGCGGATAGTTATAAATTAAAATCTGGAGATGTTGTTGTTTTCCGTTTTGTTTCAGACTGGAGCAATATGAGTCAAGAAACATTGAAAGAAACGTTAGATAAGTTCGGAACGTGTAAAACGGAAGAACCTAACGGTGGCAAAACAGACGAAGCAAAACCAGAAGGCGAAAATGGTAAGCCGACAGTTGACCCAAAACCAGAAGGTGAAAATGGTAAGCCGACAGTCGATCCAAAACCAGAAGGTGAAAATGGTAAACCGATAGTCGATCCAAAACCAAATGGTCAAGATGATAAAAAACCAGAACAACCAAAGCAAGAGAACATTCAAGTTCCAGCAGCGCAAGTAAACGAAGCAATTTCTAAAACGTCTGAAAAGATGTTACAAGATGGAATAGAGAGTGATTGGGTAGCTCTAGGGCTTTCTCGTTCTGGAAAGAATGTACCAATTGAGGCGCAATTAAATTATGTTAAGGCAGTAACAGAAAAAGTGGAAAAGCGTATAAATCGTTTTTCAGCAACAGATTTAGCTAGAACGATTATTATGATGAATGCAATGAGTGCAGACCCTAAAAAGGTAGGCGGACATAACTTAGTTCAAAAATTGTATGAATCTGATAAAGTAAATTCTGTTACAGGTTATACATTTGCGTTACTTGCCTTTGATACGAATAAATATGAAATTCCAGTCGAAGCAAAGTGGAATCGAGTTGCTTTAGTAGATGCAATTTTAAACACGCAACATACAGATGGTGGCTGGACTTATACTAGTTCAGGGAGTAAAGATAGTGCTAGTAGCGTCGATGTAACAGGTATGGTTTTATCCGCGTTAGCACCTTATCAAGATCGATCAGATGTGAAACCAGCTGTACAAAAAGCTGTTGCGTATTTATATAACGAACAGCTAAAAAATGGTGGTTTTTCTGCTGATGGACAAGAAAATTCTAATAGTACTGCGCAAGCAATTATTGGATTATCACTTGTTAAAGATGTAGATCAAAATCGTCTTCATAAGGCAGTGCAAAGTCTGCTGTCATATCAACTTCCAAATGGTGAATTTAAATGGTTACCAAGTGATCAAAATGGTAACGGAATGGCTACAGAGCAAGCTCTTTTAGCGTTAGTTCAATTTAAAGAAATCGGAAAGTCTATTTATGACTGGTCTAATGTAGGCGATGATGAAGTAATTAAGCCGAAACCAATTGAAGAGCCAGAAAATAAGGTAATAGAAAAAGAAATTACTGAAGAACCGAAAGAACAAAAACAAATACAACAAGAAACAAAAGATGAAGATGTAAAAGTTGTTGTAGATAATAAACCAGTTAAAAATGAAAACATGCTACCGAAAACAGGAGCATCTTCTCATAGTACAGCTACAGAAGTAGGTATGGGTGTATTATGTATTGCTTCTGCATATGTATTATGGAGACGTAAAGCAGCTTAACAAAAATTAGGAGCAATGATTTGCTCCTAATTTTTATATGAAAGGTGAGAGAGAACATGAGTAAGATGAAGTGGTTCATTTCTTTAATGCTTTCACTCGGGCTACTTGCCGGATGTGAAGAGGCGGCTGTAAAGCCGGAGAAGAAAGCAGAGCCAAAGCAAGAAGAGGTAGCAAAACAAGAAGAACCGAAAGAAGAAGTGAAACCGGAAGAGAAACAAGCTGAGCCGGAACAGAAACAACAAGAAGAGAAACAAGAACAAAAAGTAGCAGAGAAGCCGAAAGAGGAAAAGCCGCAGGAACAACCTGAAGTAAAGAAAGAAGAGAAACCTCAGGAGCAATCTGCTACTAAACAACCAGAACAACAAAAAGCAAACGAAGAGAAACAACAGCAACCGAAAGCACAGGAAGTAAAAGAAGAAGCAAAGGTTGTCAATCAGCCGAAAGAAACACCGAAGCAGGAGCAAAAGGTAGATCCGAATAAAGAGAATAAAACGATACCGACTCCGCCCGTACCAACTCCTGTACCACCAAAAATAGATACAGTACCGGTACCTAAACCACAAGCAAAACAAGTTACTATCTCCGTAAAAAGACATGAAGGGTACTTATTAGGTGCGAAAAAGGTTGATGTACAAGAAGGTGATACTGTTTATAAAGTGTTGCAGCGTACAGGATTAGATGTTGATGCAAGTGGATCAAAAGATAGTATTTATGTAAAAGGTATTAATGATTTATATGAAAAAGATATTGCTGATACTAGTGGATGGAAATATCGTGTGAATGGTGCATTTCCGAACCGTAGTGCTGGTGTAGTTACAGTAAAACCAGGAGATACAATTGAGTGGGTATATGTATTAAAATAAGAAAGGCATTCGGTAAAGGACTATGAAAATAAGTTTTTCTTCTTTACATCCTTTTGTGAATTTTTTCTATTATATTGGGGTGATGATACTATGTATGATGTGTCTTCATCCTCTTTTTTTAATTGGAGCAATTTTATTAATCGTTATATTAAATGTGATGCAAGGGAATAGCGAAAAGATAAGAAAAATGTTACCGAGCACAATCGTATTCTTTTTTATGGTAATTTTATTTAATTCGTTATTAACGCATAGAGGTCGAACAACGTTATTTTGGTTAGGTGATAGCCGTATTAAGCTGGAGGCAATTATGTTTGGACTAGTAATGGGGTTATTACTAGTTGCGATTATGTTTACGTTTGCTTCGTATAATGATATTATTTCAAGTCATAAATTTTTATATTTGTTTTCGAGAATTTCACCGAAAGTTGCATTGTTAACGATGATTACAGTGAGGTTTGTGCCTTTGTTTATTAGACGATTACAGAAAATAACACTCGTCCAAAAGACAAAAGGTGTGCAGGTAGATTCAGGTTCAATTGTTGAAAGAGTGAAAAATGGCATGCAGTTACTGCAAGTATTATTAATTTGCTCGTTAGAAGATGCACTTCAAACGGCAGATTCTATGCAAGCTCGTGGATTTGGTGTAACGAAACGTACGACGTATATTCGGTATAGAATGGAAAAACATGATTGGTATACGCTCAGTTATTTAATGATTTTATTTATAACTGCTATCATATGTAGTAAGTATGGCGGAGGAAAATTGATCATTTATCCGAAAGTCGAATCTATTCTATTCCAGCAATACGATGGAATGATGTTTGTAGCATTTATGCTGTTTATTAATTTACCAATCATAATGGAAGGAAGGGAATGGATATGGTGGCGCATGCAGAAATAAACAATTTATCATTTGTATATGCTGATGAAAATGAAAAAGCGTTACAGCATATTTCTCTTTCTATTCAAAAAGGAGAGTTTATAGCGCTAGCTGGGGGATCGGGATCTGGGAAGACGACATTATTAAAACATTTTAAAAAGGAGTTACTTCCAATTGGCACGCGTTCGGGAGAGATGTTTTATGAAGATGTATTATTAGAGGAAGTACCTGACTTATTATCTGCCCAAGAAATTGGGATGGTATTTCAAAACCCAGAAAATCAGCTCGTAATGGATACAGTGATTCAAGAATTAGCATTTTCTTTAGAAAATATCGGATTACCATCACATATTATTCAAAAACGAATAGCCGAGCTCATTAGCTTCTTAGGATTTCAAGATTTATTGCATCAATCTGTTCATACGTTATCTGGTGGGCAAAAACAACTTGTCAATTTAGCTGCGGTATTAGTTATGCAGCCGAAACTATTATTATTAGATGAACCAACGGCGCAATTAGATCCGATTGCTGCGAAAGAGTTTTTAGGGTTGTTAAAACGTATTAATGAAGAACTTGGAATTACGATTATTTTAAGTGAACATCGTTTAGATGAAGTGATACCACTTGCAACACGCGTTGTTTGTATGGATAACGGCCGAATTGTTTATGATGGTAGTCCTAAAACAGTTATAGCGAAAATGTGGGAAGTGGAAAACTTCCGTCCATTTATTCCGCAAATTCCAAGGTTGTTTTTAGAATGGAATGCGAGAGATATTCCGTTTACAGTGCGAGAAGCACAAATAAAAATGAATGATTTTTCAGTGATATCATATGTGAATGAGCAGATGGTACAACGTAAAAAACAAGAAGTAATGTTAAGTGCAGAACATATTTCTTTTCAATATGAAAAAAATAGTCCGCTTATTTTACGAGATTTAACAGTTGCGATTGAAAAAGGAAAATGGGTAGCGCTCGTTGGGAAAAATGGTACTGGGAAGTCTACACTGTTAACGATTTTAGCAGGATTGCAAAAAGCGAGAAGAGGGAAAGTAAAGTGGCATGGTAAAGTGATACATAAAATTGATTCGAAAGAACGATTTAAAAGGATCGGGTATGTATCACAGCATCCGTATTATCATTTTACATTTGATACAGTGTGGCAAGAAGTTTATGAACGTGCTCGTGAATTATATGGAGAACAAGGAAAAGAAATAGCAGAAGATATGTTGAAACAGTTTTGGTTACATTCGCTTAAAGAGCGCCATCCACATGATTGTAGCGGGGGAGAGCAACAACTACTCGCATTATGTACAACGTTATTATCAAAACCAACGCTATTACTACTTGATGAACCGACAAAGGGATTAGATCCATGGAAGAAAGAAAGAGTAGGAGAGCTATTTAGGAAATTACAAAAAGAAGGTACAACCATTGTAATGGCAACGCATGATATTGAGTTCGCAGCGAAATATGTTGATCAGTGCATGATGTTATTTGATGGAACAGTCATTATGAATGATGCACCGAAAGAATTTTTTAGCGGTAACTTCTTTTATACAACATCTATTAATCGATTCATTCGAAAAGAATTGCCATATGCATTAACGTGGGAGGATGTGTACGAAGCGTGTCCAAACGATATATTGCATTCATAATATGTATTTTTGCGTTTATAATAGGCACATTACTCTTTACTACACTCCTCATGGACGGCTATTACATGGTAAGTAGTTTGTTTTTATTAGCTGTTATTATGTTACCTTTCTATATCCGTTTTGAAAGGAAGGCGTTTGTTTCACGTGAAATTGTTCTCGTTGCCGTGTTAGCAGCAATTGCTGCGGTTAGCCGCGTACCATTTTCTATTTTACCAAGTGTACAACCAACTTCCTTTGTCATTATCGTTTCTGCAATCGTGTTTGGGAGTGAAACTGGTTTTATGATCGGGGCAACAGCCGCTATCGTATCGAACATTTTTTTAGGACAAGGTCCGTGGACGCCGTGGCAAATGTTTTCGTGGGGTATGATTGGTTTTATAGCTGGACTATTACGTAATACATTTTTCATGAAAAAGCTCTGGGGAAGACTCCTATACGGATTAATTGTTGGATTTTTATTTGGTTGGATTATGAACTTCTGGGGACTTCTCGGTTTTATACGAGAAGCAACGTGGGAAACCGTCATTGCGTACTATGTCGCGAGTTTTTACTTTGACTTAAGTCATGCGATTTCAAATGTTATTTTCCTACTACTATTTAGTACGTCATGGATTACGATTCTCACAAGGTTTAAAAAGAAATACGGTATATTAGATGAGCATAACATGACATAGAAAAGCATACTTATATAAGGTAGGGTCGCGACTTACATATTCGTTTGCCTCTTTCATGCTTCTTACATATTGTAAGGAGCATTTTTTATTGTCAAAAAATAGATCCAATATACATCCGTTATTATATAAAATTATTTGTATAATAGTAGGTGAGAACTTCTTTCAAGAGGGAGGTGTATAGTTAATGAAGTTAGTTATTCCGAAGCAACATGGTGCATGGGCCATGCTTGTTATCCCATTTCTATTAAGTGTCATACTTGGGAAACCTACTTTTTATCATATTCCATTGTTTTTAGCTTGGTTCTTTATCTATTTAGCTACGTATCCATTTCTCATGTACATAAAACAAAAACGAAAAAAAGAGTTTTTACATGCAGCAATTGTATATTTTATTATTGCGTTCGTATTTGGGATGATTTCTCTATTATATGAATGGCGAGTTCTTTTATTCATAGCAGCAATGATTCCATTATTTATAGTAAATATGTATTACGCTCGTCAAAAGAATGAAAGAGCACTGCTAAATGACATTTGCGCAATCACCGTTTTCTGTATAGGTGGTTTAGTTAGTTATTATTTTTCAATGAAACTCATAGATAAAACAGCTTTATTTATTGCGCTTATTTCATTTTTATATTTTTTAGGAAGTACGTTTTATGTGAAGACAATGATTCGTGAAAAAAATAATACGAAGTATCGTATTATATCATGGGGGTATCATATCGTATTAACGATAATTATATTTGCTATCAATCCATGGTGCTCTCTTATTTTTATACCAAGTGTCATTCGGGCAATTATGTTGTATGGCAAAAAAATTTCTATCATAAAAGTAGGGATTTTAGAAATTGTTAATTCTGTATATTTTTTAATCATAACGGCAATAATTATGAAGTATGCCATTTGAAAAAACTTCCCACCTTATGATGGGAAGTTTTTTTTCAATCTTGTTCTAAAATGTGAACCGTGTAATCGCAGCGTTGAATAGCTTGTTCGATCGCATAAAGAGATTGCTCAATACGAGCACGATTAAAATCTTTTTCGACGGTCTGTAATGCTTCTTCTAAACAATGTTTTGCTTCTTGTAATGATTGAAAAGAATCTTGTACATATCCGCGAGCATTTTCGTGCATTTCATAATCCTCCTTGCATATTCATATATGTATAGTATGAACAGGAAGAAAGAAAATATAATTTGTTGTATTTGTTTGACAATTGAAATGAAATTACGTATAGTAAGATTTAAGTGAATATTTTCTTATCCAGAGAGGTGGAGGGACTGGCCCGATGAAACCCAGCAACCGCGATGCAGGTGCTAATTCCAGCAGAACATATTTGTTCTGGGAGATAAGACGAAGATATATACGTAACTTCTTCTTATCGGAGAGGTTTTTTTGTTGCAAAAAAAACCGATTACGAAAATTTATATTAAGAAGAAAGGGGTTGCGGATTACTGTGACACTCGAAAAATACGTAAAACTGCGTACTACAGTTTATGAATATATGATAGAGCAAGATAAGCCAATATCATTGTTAGATATTCAAGAACATATCGTTTCGCATCATGAAGGAAAATTCACGAAAAAAATGTTACATCAATTTTATTTATCAAGACTATTAGATGAACTCAAACTGGATGGGAAAATTACATTAGCTGATGATGAATATCTCTATACTGAAAAAGGGGTATTTTATAAGGCGAGAAAAGGGAGCTAGTCTCTCTTTTTTCTTGAAATAGCGAAGTATGTAGAGTAAAAGACTGCTAATGCAGCCTGATACAGGGAATGGTGTTGAGTGTGTAGTGTCAAAAATTGAATGTGCCTGAAAGAGGCAATTCATATCGGCTGCAAATGAAAAGAGACACCTCCGCCGAATAGGTGTCAGTCGTTTTGTCACGTAGACTCGCTACTTGACAGTTATTAGAATAACATGCAGGTTTTTTGAAGTCAAAAGGGAATTAAAGGAAGAGGTGCAAATATGTACGCTTACTTATTAAAAGATATAACGAAATGGATCCCAAAGTACATTATAGATAAGGGATATGAATATTATGAAGATGGACATGTAGAAGATGTTGAAATACAAGACAAGAAAGTAATTGCTTTCGTTACTGGAAATGCAGGAAATTATGAAGTGATTATTGATCTTGAAGATTTTACAGAAAGTAGCTGCGAGTGTCCTTATGAGAATCTTTGCAAGCATATGGCGGCAGTTGTTTATGATATTCAAGGTGCTGGTGAGCGTACGGTGAAAGAGAAACTGAAAGATTTAGACAAGGAAGAGTTACTTACCGTATTAAACCGTTTATTACAAAGTTCGAAAAACGTACAAATTGTAGAGAAGATGTTAAAGAAGGGGAAACTTTAACTATAGAGGGAGTTGTTTTGTAGTGAATGTACTAATTGTATACGCTCATCCTAGTCCTTCCAGTTTTAACGCGGCGATTTTAAAGCATGTGCAAAAAGGATTACAAGAAACAAATCATTCGGTTACGGTACTTGATTTATATAAGGAACAATTTGATCCAGTCCTTGTATTTAATGAAGAGAAAAAAAGACGTGATTTAGTAAATGAAGAAGAAACAGCTTGGTACAGAACGTTAGTGGCAGAAGCAGATACTCTTTTATTCATATATCCGATATGGTGGTGGGGGATGCCTGCTATTTTAAAAGGGTTTATTGATCGCATTTTCGTAGCTGGATTTGCTTATAAATATGAAGGTGCCTTGCCGAAGGGCTTATTGAAAGGAAAGAAGGCGTGGGTAATTAATACGTTAGATTCACCGTTATGGTACGTCGCCCTATTATATCGATCAGCAGATTGGATTATGATGAAGAGAGGTGTGTTACGTTTTTGCGGCATTCGCGATATAAAACGATCTGTTTTTCAATCTGTGAAAACGAGTAAACGAGAGAAGCGGGAAAAGTGGTTATTACAAATAGAAGAAAAGGCTCGTACATTATGAATGAAATTGATCGTATTATAAATTGTTGTCAGTATGATAACGAACTTTTTCGTACCTATATTAATTGCTTAATCCAATTGAAGAAATATAGTGAAACGTTTCAACAAATGAAGATCCAATTAAGAAATGATTATTTAATAAGAGGGATTTGTGAAAGAGAAGTCGATGAGGTAGTAAGAGGAAGTAAAGAGTATGAAACGTATTTTCTTCCTAAAGCGTTACAGTGGAATTTCTTGAGGGAAAATCCATATCTGATTGAAAAGATATGTGAAGATTTTTTTGCATTTGAGGCATTACATCTTACCGATATAGAGTGGGAAACGATTGTAAATTGCATGGGAAATAAGTGATTTATTATGTAAAAAAGCTAGTATAAAACTAGCTTTTCGTTTAAATAAATAAGAAGCATAGACTAATGATAAAACCTGCATATAGTAAGTTCACAACGCAAAATCCCATAATATCACGAGCACCTAAACCAGCTATCGCTAATGCCGGTAATGCCCAGAAAGGTTGAATTAAATTCGTCCAAGCATCGCCCCACGCAATTGCCATCGCTGTTTTTGCAGCAGGTACACCAAGTTCAGCACCAGCTGGAATCATAATGGGTGCTTGTACAGCCCATTGACCGCCACCAGATGGAACAAAAATATTAACGATGCCAGCACTTAAAAAAGTAAAGAGCGGGAAAGTCGTTTCGTTTGAAATACTAATAAAGAAATTAGAAATAGCTCCTCCAAGAGAAAGTCCTTCACTATTTACTCCAATCATCATACCCATAATTCCTGCGTAAAAAGGAAACTGAAGTAGAATGCCAGAAGCACTTTTTGTAGAGTCTGAAAATGCGCGAATATATTGAATCGGAGTCCGGTGAAAAATAAGACCAGCAATTAATAACATAAAAATAACGATATCGAGTGTAAGGTTAAAACCTTTCGTATAAAAGTAATTGAAAATATAAATGAGACCTAATAATCCAACGCAAAGTGTAATAATGATGCTATTTTCCATTTTTTCAGCGAGTGTTTTTGGCTCTACTTCTTGAGCAGCAGCTTCTTCATGAAATACGCTAGGATCTACTGTTACCGTATGTTTTTCATCGGGATGCATTGCCCGGTTAATGAGTGGCATCGTAATGAGAAAGATAATAACTGGAACGAGAGCGTATGGTGAGAATAACGTTTCTGTTATTGGAATCGCTTCTTTAATACTTCCAGCTGTCGTTTTAATTAACGTTTCACCGCCAGTAGCTAACGTAAGAGGGATAGAAGCGGAAAGACCCGCATGCCAAATGAGAAATCCAGAGTAAGAAGAAGCAATTGCTAATCTGTAATCTAATCCTTCAAGTTGTCTTGCAACTTCTTTTGCATATAAAACAGATACAACAATACCAAATCCCCAGTTTATGTATGCACCAAGTAAACTTACAATTGAAATGGCAATAATACCTTGGCCATTCGTTTTCGGTAGCCTGGCAGCTTTCGTTAACCCCTTTTTAATAAGAGGAGCGTTCGCTAAAGCAGATCCAGTGACAAGTACTAGTGCCATTTGCATAGAAAAGGCGAGAAGTCCCCAAATGCCATTACCCCAATGATTAATCATTTCGACCGGTGTTTGGTGAGTTGCAAACATGCCGAAGAAGATAACAAAAACAGTTAATAAACATGATAAAATAAACGGTTCTGGCAAGAAACGTTGCACTAAGGCGACGCAACCATTTGTAAAGGAACGAAACAAAATAGATCAACCTCCTTATGTATGTTTCTTACAATGTTCGAGGTTGTTTGGAGGATAACCTTTAATAAATAGAAAATTCTGATATTTATAGATTTTTGTTGTAATGTATTGATAGATTGAATTTATATTTCAAAACGTTTTTTCATTTTGATTTGAAATATTTTTAAGAGGGGGAGTACTACATGCCTTTCAATATAAGAGGAACGAATGGAGCAAATGCTTATTTCTACCTGTAAAAAAATGAATGAACTTATAGGAGCATTGTAATGAATATAAAAGAGAGGTGAAAGGATTGGTAAGGAGAAATTTGAATGTATTTACTAAAATATCCTCTGTGACAGCGATTGCTACGATTATTATCTTACCAATTTACAATTTATTAAGTAGTGTAGACGATAGTGGAAATTATATGATAAGAATGTTAGTATTACTCACATTCTATCTTTCTATATTTAGTGTACCTGTAAGCATTCTTTCAATGTTCAGCACAGAGAAATTAAGTAAAAGAATTTTCGCTTTAGTTGTAAATGTATTACCTATAAGTCTTATCATTTATGCTTTGATTATGGAATTTATAGATGAATTTGTCAGACTAGCACCTTAGTTAAAAAGGGCTCTGCAACACCCCATTGACGGCATGTTTTAAATCCTCGACCGATAATTGCTGAATATGTAACATAAACCCTGCACCAAGTTCGTATACTCGTCCAGCGATTGTGTGCTGATCATTTATTAAAGGGAGCATAACTAGAGGAGCTTCAAAATAAAGTGATTCACTTATGCTGTTTATCCCACAATGGCTAATATTGTGCGCCTGTTTGTTTCAAAATCATTTGCTGAATACTAGACACTATTATCTCCAAGTTCTATTAAATTGTGCACTAATCTTAACGTTGGATTTAGGTGTCACATGAAGTGATTTGTTTTTATCGTTGTGGGGGACACCAAAACTTCAGGGTGATGGGCATATGGTTCTATTCCATCATCAATCTAGCAAAAAAATGTTCTTCCTCCAATATGTAATATTGCATATAAAAATGAATTGATGCAAATGTAAAAGCTTATTATAATGAAGACATAAATATTCAACACATCTTTAATACAACAAAGAGGAGGAAGCAATATGGAAATCGCAATGGCAGTTTTGAAATTTTTAGGTGGGGTAATTCCGTTAGTTCAAGAACTTTTAAAAGCATTTATGTAAGTTTATTAATTAGCAATCATTATCATATTTAATATAAAAAAAGAACGGGGTGATTTTTCTGAAAATTAAGAAAAATAATAAAAAAATAAAATTCCTAGCATGTGTATTAGTTAGTTTATGCACTATTCATTATTCATCTATTTCTTTCGCGGAAACGCAAACAGGTAATGCAACTGATGCAACAAAAAATGCTAGTGACATTAATAATGGTATAGCAAATTTAAAGTATGATAGTAGAGATATTTTAGCAGTAAATGGTGATAAAGTAGAGAGTTTTGTTCCGAAAGAAAGTATCAATTCAAATGGTAAATTTGTAGTAGTTGAGCGTGAAAAAAAATCACTTACAACGTCACCGGTCGATATTTCCATTATTGATTCTGTAGCTAATCGTACGTATCCAGGAGCAGTACAACTTGCAAATAAAGCTTTTGCCGATAATCAACCTAGTTTATTAGTGGCTAAGAGAAAACCTTTAAATATTAGTATAGACTTACCTGGAATGAGGAAAGAAAATACGATATCTGTCCAGAATCCGACATATGGTAATGTGTCTGGAGCAGTAGATGATTTAGTATCTACTTGGAATGAGAAGTATGCATCAACACATTCGTTACCTGCAAGAATGCAGTATACAGAGTCCATGGTGTATAGTAAATCACAAATCGCAAGTGCTCTTAATGTCAACGCTAAATATCTTGATAACAGTCTAAACATTGACTTTAATGCCGTTGCAAATGGAGAGAAAAAAGTGATGGTTGCGGCATATAAGCAAATATTTTATACCGTAAGTGCTGAACTACCTAACAATCCATCCGATCTTTTTGATAATAGTGTTACTTTCGGTGAGTTAACTCGTAAAGGGATAAGTAATGCGGCTCCGCCTGTTATGGTGTCAAATGTAGCCTATGGCAGAACCATTTATGTGAAATTAGAAACAACATCTAAGAGCAAAGATGTACAAGCTGCTTTTAAAGCGTTACTTAAAAATAACAGCGTCGAAACGAGTGGACAGTACAAAGATATTTTTGAAGAAAGTACCTTTACCGCTGTAGTATTAGGCGGAGATGCAAAAGAGCATAACAAGGTTGTTACAAAAGATTTTAATGAAATCCGAAATATCATTAAAGATAATGCAGAGTTAAGTAAAAAAAATCCAGCATACCCAATTTCATATACGAGCACTTTCTTAAAAGATAATGCAACTGCTGCTGTTCATAACAATACAGATTATGTTGAGACTACAACTACAGAATATTCAAGTGCGAAAATGACGCTTGATCATTACGGTGCATATGTTGCTCAATTTGATGTATCTTGGGATGAATTCTCATATGATCAAAATGGGAAAGAAGTACTAACACATAAAACTTGGGAAGGAAGCGGCAGAGATAAAACGGCTCACTTCTCTACAGTTATACCACTTCCACCGAATTCAAAAAATGTAAAAGTCGTAGCGAGAGAATGTACAGGTCTTGCATGGGAATGGTGGAGAACAATTATTAATGAACAAAATGTTCCATTAACAAATGAAATAAAGGTTTCAATTGGAGGAACGACATTATACCCAACTGCTAATATTAGTCATTAGGTTGGAACGAAGCGCCCTGTTTACAGGGCGCTTTTTTACTTGTTTGAAAATATATCGGTGTTTTTAGATGTATCATAATCAATTCGCAAATTTTGTAATCATATTTTTAAATGGATGTATCAATGTTTTTAATGATCGCATTCTCCATTATTAAATCCCCATAAATGTAGCCTATCTTAGGTTGATAGTGATGCATGGTGCCTCCATGTATATAAATGCATTTTGTCGAAATTATTAAAAAGGGGAATTTTTCTATTTGAAGAACTAATAATTGATTGTCAATATGTATTAGAAATCTCAATCTAAACTAAAGGAGAACAAAATGGGACAAAACAATAAGGGCTTTTCTGAAACAGGATTGCGCAAAATGCGCAATGTATTGGCGCGGCATGTCGATTCTGGAAAGATTCCTGGGCTCGTCGCCTTAGTCAGCCGAAACGGCGAGACGCACGTCGAAGCGCTTGGAACAATGAGGCATGATGGCGGTGCACCAATGCGTCGGGACACGATTTTTCGATTGGCGTCCACTAGCAAGCCAATCGCAGTTTCACCAGTAATGGTTTTGCTCGATGAGTGCAAACTGCATTTAGACGACCCAGTAGACAAATGGCTACCGGAACTCGCCGACCGGCAAGTGTTGAAACAGCCCGATGGCCGGCTAGAAGAGACCGTCCCAGCACGGCGTCCTATCACTGTACGAGACTTGTTGACCTCCACATTCGGGCTCGGAGTGGATCTCACGTTGATGGGTTCTCCCATCATGAACGCGTTCTTCGAGAGTGGGATATTCGACACGCCAGGGCAGGATATGCCCGATCCAGATGAGTTTATGCGTCGCCTAGGTGCACTTCCGCTAAGCTATCAGCCCGGAGAGCGGTGGCAGTATCATATCAGTTTAGAAGTAATCGGCGTTCTTGTTGCCAGGGTCACGGGTCAGACGTTCGAGTCGTTCTTGCGCGAACGCATATTCGATCCGCTAGGAATGAAGGACACTGGATTCTACGTACCTCAGCTCAAGATTGACCGGCTTCCACCAGCCTTCAACCCGGATCCGCAGACAGGTGAATTCGTCGTGTGGGATGAAGGTGTGGGCGGACGTTACAGCAAACCTCCAGCATTCGAAGCAGGCGGTGGTGGACTGCTTGGAACCGTCGACGATTATCACGCGTATTTGCAGATGCTTTTGAATAAAGGGATGCACGGTACTAAACGGATCCTGTCTAGGCCCGCAGTCCAGCTGATGACCACCAACCGTCTTACTCCTGAACAACAAGTATACCGAGACGATTTGGCCAAAAATAACGTCCATTTGTCATTCGGACAAGGGATCCAAGGTGGCTGGGGCTTTGGGATGGCGGTGCGTACCTATCTTGGAGACTACGCGTCTATCGGTCAATTCGGCTGGGATGGCGGAACCGGCACTTCAGCTTACGCTGATCCAGATAAACAGTTTATTGGAATTCTGTTCACCCAGGTTGGGATGTCCACTCCGGCCCCATCGCATCTTATCCAAGACTTCTGGACCACGGCCTACCAAGCGATCGAAGACTAGGGTATCGTTTAAAGAAAAACGCCAAGACGGATAGATAATCATAGGCTTGATGCCACGATCAACACCATGGTTAAAAGTTAGGATAGGACCGTATTGGAAGTACTGCAGTAACAGTTGGGCATTATTAATAATAGCACAACAAAAAATCCTTTTGGATGCAAGAGGATTTTTTTATTGGGAATAGTAAGGAGGGGGGAGGTGCATTACATATGGGAAAAGGTAGAAGTAATAATGCTGGTAAAAAGCAACCAAATTTCGATGATTCATCTAATTTCGCTAAACAAAGCCAACCGACAGAAAAGAAGAAGAAGTAAAAAAAGGATCTCTCTTGATAAAGAGAGATCCTTTTTTACTATATTGACGTTTCAGCACAATAGATCGATTGTTCAACCAAATAGTCATTCATGTAAGGCTTAAACTCCTGCTTCCACTACTGTGAAAGCTTCTCCAAATGATGGGCAATATCAACATACATATCGGAATAAATCGAATGTATTTCATTACTAGGTGTAGCATTAGAAGAGAAGTGGACGATTACCATATTTGCTTTCGGATCGATATAAAGCGTTTGTCCGTAACTGCCTAACACTTCGAAAGCACCTTGTTCATTGTGCGGAATCCACCATTGATTATGATAAGAAATAGAAGCGCCATTGCCAATTGCGAGTTCACCTTCTTGTACATTTTCCACACTTTCTGTAATGGAGGAAGGGATGATTTGTTTTCCGTTATATTCCCCGTTATTTAATAGTAGTTGACCGAATCTTGCCATATCTCTAGCAGTTGCATTTAAACCAGCGCTTGCTTGTTCTACTTTTGTTTCGTCTGTAACGTAATACGCATTTTCTTCCATACCAATTTGAGACCATATTCGTTCGCTAACATTTTCAGCTAATGATTTACCAGTGATAGTTCGAATAACCCAAGCGAGTGTTTCCGCTGATCCGTTATCGTAAGAAAAACCGGAACCAGGCGGTGCAGTTTCTTCTGCTTCTCGTAACATATCATAAATTTTCATCGGACCGTCGTAGTTTTTACCTCGGGGTAAAATATTGCTCGCTAAATATAGTTGTGCATCTTGATTTTCTAACGCTGGATGTTCATATCCATGAGTAGGGTACTCTATAGAAACTTGCATGTCCATTAATTGCTGGAGTGTAGCTTTACCGAACGGTGTATTGTTTAATTCTTTTATATAAGTGTCAGCTGTTTTCTCTAAATCGATACGATTTTCTTCAGCGAGAGATTGTATCATTGCCCCAGTAAAGACCTTTGCTAATGAAGCCATACCATGCGGTTCACTCTCGTTATATCCATTGAAATATCGTTCATATACAAGTTGCCCATTATGTACAACGACAAAAGCATCTGTTTTGTTATCGTCTAAAAGTTTTCTTAAAGGAGTCGTAGTTCCAAATCCACGCTCCGCTGCAAAATCATCTAATTTTTGTAATGCAGTAGGGAAGTGAGCCACTTGGTCGGGATTGTTTTTGACTTCATTAATTAAAGTGAATTCTTTCATATGTGTGTACGACCAACGTAAGTAAGGATCATCTAACCAATTCTCCTTTGTCACGTTATTTTTTGATGGGGTTGTTTTATTATGTTTGAAGTATGTAAAACCAAGCCCTGTAATTACAAATATGCATGTTAGTATAAGTAAGAGTAGGGGAGATTTTTTTAGTTTCATATAGGTCCCTCCTTTATTTGCTACTATAAGTATACGCTCGTCTTGAAAGAAATACAAAATAAGGAAAGTAAACGGGGAAGTTTACTTTCCTTATTAACGTTAAGCGGAAATTTGTCCGTCTGTACGTTGTTTCTTGAATTTTTGTTTTCGACCGTGTAATCCATAATATAGAAGTAAAGTGAACGCAACGATAATAGCTGCGATAAAATACATATTATGATAACTTGATTTCGCTGCGACAATACCTAAAATGAAAGAACCAAAGCCAATACCACTATCAAAGAATGAGAAGTACGTAGCTGTCGCAGAACCACGTCGATGATTTGGCGCCGCAGAAATTGCAATCGTTTGGAAACTTGGAATTAATGTTCCATAACCTAAACCGATTAATACACCTGCGCTTAGGAACCAAAATGGAGTTTGCGCTTGACTTAATGCGAACATCCCAATTGTGAAAATAATAATAGCTGGATAAACAAGTACGTTTTCGCCGTAGCGGTCAAAAATCTTTCCTGTAAATGGACGAGAAATTACAACAACAAGTGCGTATACAATGAAGAAATAACTTGCAATATCGGCTAAACCGAGCTCTTTCGCATATATAGGAATAAAGGATAAAATACCACTATAAGAAAAGGCTAAAACAAATCCTGTCAGAGCGATTGGAATAGAAGATGGTTCAATTAAATCTTTCCACTTCATTTTTTCTCGTTTTTGTTTTTTCACTGGTGCTTCATGTGGAATATTTACAAGTAATCCTAATAAAAATGCAAGTAATGAAAATACGGAACAAACGATAAATAGTACAGTAAACGAAAAATGAGAAATAATTGTTAAACCTAAAAAAGGACCAATTACCATCGGCAGACTCATAAATACGCCGAAATAAGCAAGTGCTTCGCCTCGTCTATGAGCTGGCGCAACATCAGTTACAATCGTACCAGTTGCTGTCGTCGCCATCCCAAAGCCAATACCATGTAAGAAGCGAAGGGCAAGTAATAAAAATAAACTTTGCGCACCGAAATACATAACAGTAGCGGCTAAAAATAATGAAAGTGAAATAAATAATATTTTCTTTCTTCCTAAGTCATCGAGCCATTTTCCTGTAAATGGTCTACATAAAACAGAAGAAATAAGAAAAACAGTTGCAACTAAACCAATTTCCTCAGGTCTTCCTTTTAGGCCGTCTATTACATAGACAGGTAAAGTAGTCATAAGCATATAGAATGTTAAAAAGAGAAATAGACTACTAAAACAAGTTCCGAGGAAATCCTTCGTCCAAAGTTTTTCACTTTGCATCGTCATCCCTCCAATTTAATCTAAGTTTTTAATAATTTGTTGTAACACTTGAAATGCTTGATGTAAGTCATCTTCGTTAATACCATCTAGCGTCTTTTCTTCGAAAGTATCCACTTCTTCTTGCCATACTGGAATCATTTTTATAGCTGTTTCGGATAAAGAAATAAGCTTCTCACGGCGATCTTTTCCTTCTGTACGAATAATCCAGCCCATCGTTTCCATACGTGTCAACGTACGAGTCATCGTTGGTGATTCAACATTTAAATACTGGCATAATTCTGTTTGTGTACAAGAACCGGTTTGATTAATGCGAAAAATAACAGCCCACTGCGCACTAAATAACCCAGTTGGAGATACGCGTTCATTAAATTTCTTCGTAAACTTTCGAGAAGTCTGGCTGACGATGTGAAAAAAATGTTGTTTTTCGTCCATATATTTTGATCCTTTCAAATTAGTTACCTAGCTAACTATATCTTTTTTTATTATAGTTGTCTAGTAATAGGCATTTTGTTTTATGTAAAAATTTCGCATAGGTTTTATGTTGAGAACATATATTCTGTGTGTTATTCTTTAATTATATAAAGAATTTTCTTTCTATTAAAAAGAATGGGGGAACTTGTGATGATTAAGCCTGCAACAATGGAGTTTGTTTCACTATCGAATGGAGAAACGATTGCGTATCAGGAAGTTGGAAGGCGAAATACAGAAACTCTCGTACTCATTCACGGGAACATGACATCGTCACAACACTTTGATTTAGTTATCGAAAAGTTGCAAAATCAATACCATATTTACGCTCTTGATTTAAGAGGATTTGGACAATCGACGTATAATAAGTCGATAGATTCATTACAAGACTTCGCAGAAGATGTAAAATTATTTATCGATCAATTAAAGCTAGAGAAGTTTTCGTTAATGGGATGGTCAATGGGCGGTGGTGTTGCGATGCAATTTACAGCGAATCACCCAACTTTTGTAGAAAAGTTAATTTTAGTAGAATCAGTAGGGATGAAAGGCTATCCAATCTTTAAAAAAGATATTAACGGGGAACCGATCGTATCAAGTTTAGTAAAGACGAAAGAAGAAATCGCGCAAGATCCCGTACAAATCGCTCCAGTACTAGATGCGATAAAAAATATGAATAAATTATATTATCGTACAGTGTGGAATCTATTAATATATACACACAATCAGCCGGAACCGGATCGTTATGAGAAGTATTTAGATGATATGTTAACGCAGCGTAATTTCGTAGATGTGAATTATGCGCTCATCACATTTAATATTTCGGATGAACATAATGGTGTGGTAGAGGGAAATAAACAAATTCATCGTATTAAAACTCCTACACTCGTCATACAAGGTGACAGGGATTACGTCGTACCGCAAGTAGTCGGTGAGGAATTAGCAAAACATTTGCCAAATGCAAAGTTGCAGGTGTTAGAAGATTGCGGGCACTCACCGTTTATTGATTGTTTAGATGTATTTATAAATCATGTAGAGAATTGGTTAGAACAGAAATAGTCCCCGAAAGCAAAAGTATTGCATATACTATAACATTTGTAGGTAAAAGGGGAGATTACTAGTGCATCAACCGTTTTTAATTGCGCATTCGCCATATAGTCATCACTTATATGCAAAAATAATGATAAGCCCGATGTATTTGCAAGTTTCACCAGCTGTAGTTCCTTTACAAATACAGCAGCCACCAATCGCTCATTCACATCCGTACTTATATGGCCCTTCATTTTATGAAAATCCATATTTTAAACATTTTCATTACAATGTGAAAGCACAAGTTTGGGAAGGATAAGAAGCTAAAAGGCTCATTCTTTTAGCTTCTTTTTATTGTTAATATTCGTACACGCATTTGAAGAAACCGTTTATAATGAAAAGTGGAAAGCGGGAGAAGGAGAGGGAACAGGATGTCGATGCGTTTTACTTTTTGGATTATGGTTGGGATTGTGGCAATCTCAGGTTTATCACAGGGGATGCTCTTACCTGCCATTGCAATGATTTTTGAACAAGAAGGGGTTAGTTCAAGTATTAATGGTATTCATGCGACGGCATTATACATTGGGATATTAGTTATTTCACCGTTTCTTGAAAAACCGATGCAAAAGTTTGGAATGAAGCCAATTATCGTCATTGGTGGGTTTCTTGTTATTATTTCATTATTCTTTTTTACACAAACATTTTCATTTTGGGTATGGTTTATCCTTAGATTTCTAGTTGGAGTCGGCGATCATATGCTTCATGTTGGAACGCAAACGTGGATTACGACAACATCGGATCCGAGTAAAATAGGTAGACAAGTATCGATATACGGTGTATTCTTCGGAATTGGTTTTGCCGTCGGTCCGTATTTAGCAAGCACTGTTCAGTACGGTCTTGCAACACCATTTATCATATCTACTATACTTTGTTTAATAGGTTGGCTTTTACTACTCCCGACGAAAAATGCATTCCCAGCACAAGATGAAAGAGAAGTGAAGAGTGAATCATCATTTTCTCGTTATAAACAAGTTGTTGGATTAGGGTGGATTGCATTACTGGGACCACTTGCATACGGTGTGCTTGAAGCAATGTTAAATAGTAACTTACCAGTATACGCACTTCGTAAAGGGTGGTCTGTATCGGAAGTTTCCTTCTTATTGCCAGCGTTTGCAGTTGGGGGCATTATTACACAAATTCCTCTCGGTATATTAAGTGATAAATACGGAAGGGACCGTATATTAACGTGGACGTTCAGCATAGGTACGAGCATTTTTCTACTTGCGGCCGTATTTGATCAATATTACTGGATAGTCTTTGCCTGCATGCTGTTAGCTGGTATGGTCATTGGATCTTGCTTCTCTTTAGGACTTGGATTTATGACAGATTTATTACCGAGACACTTACTACCAGCAGGTAATATATTATCTGGAATCGCCTTTAGTTTAGGAAGTATTATGGGGCCTGTATTAGGAGGCGTATTTATAGAAAAAATACAGTATACAAGCTTTTTTATTGCGGTTATGATTATAATAGGGATTCTCGCAATGGTATATATGATCTACATGAAGAATCAATTCGCATCAAGAAAAATAGAAAGTAGGTTAGGGCATGACAAAACAACCTAATAAAAAGAAATTTGAAGTACTCGAAAACGAAACAATTACAGACTGCTTAGCTCGCATGGAACAAGAAGGATACGCCCCGTCTCGTCGTATGGAAGAGCCAATCTTTCATGAAGTGAAGAAAGACGGAAAAACAGTAGTTGAACCGTGTGGTAGAAAAATTGTTTTTGAGGGAAAATTGAAGTAAT
Source organism: Bacillus cereus group sp. N31 (assembly GCF_016483245.1). NCBI lineage: Bacteria > Bacillati > Bacillota > Bacilli > Caryophanales > Bacillaceae > Bacillus > Bacillus cereus group sp. N31. Next base: position 216,359 of record NZ_JAEHCH010000004.1, read on the forward strand.
ACAAATAGAACATTTTCTTTATAGTATAAGGCCATCCAATTCGTTCGAGTTGGATGGCTTTTTTTACGACTGGTCAATGGAGGAAAAGGGATTTTAGGAGGGGGATAGAATGAAGAGATATTTTCTGGGAAGAACGAATAAAAATGAGTTGCGCTGTCTTCGTTAGTAAAGGTAGTACTGTGAGACCTTTACTAAATAAAAAAATCTAATAGTAGTCCGAAGAATGCTAAACGTATAGAGTTTTGGAGTTGGGACAGGAACTATAGAGCCGTGACTATAATTCATTTAAATAAGATTGATATGTAAACGTTGTAGAATGAAATTGGCAAATCGAAAATGGTAGTGCGGGTGCTGATACCCGCACTACCATTTTAGCTACAAAGGTGCTACTCATTTGTGAACTAGCATGCTTTTCGGACAAATACTTTTTGTATGCTATTTGTTCGTACTAGCCAAATACAGGAGCATGTGGAATTTTTCGTCTATTACATGATAATCGAAATAAGGTCCTGGATCTGTACAGTAACCGATATTTTCACTTTGCGTAATTTGAAATCCATTGACTGATAAATTTTCTTCTAAGTATTTGGGATACAAAATATGCTCGTTGGAATTTGGATATAAGCCTGAAATGTTTTTCAAGGATTTGGCCGAGCTATCATAATACGAGTATCCGCCGACAATTGTTGAACTGTTATGTAAATAGTTTTTTAGAACGTGAATGGGGAATTGCGGATTGAGCAATGAAAAATCAGTTACTGAAAAACTATCTACAAAAACATCGATGCTAAGCGGTTTCAATGGCAAATTTAAATCGGAATTCAAAATATAAAGGACGCGTGGCTTCGGATTCATACGCTCAATTCTGTTTCGAACCTTCTTGAGCATCTCAAGTGAATAGCCACTGAATACATAGGATGCGCTCGTTTCAAGAACATCGATATATTTAGGTAGTGACACGAAAGCGTCAACGTTTGTTTCCACAATTAATTTGTTTTTCAAATCTATATTTTGTAGAACTTTTTGAAATTGAAAATTAATTTTTTCAAATAAGTTAATCATTTTGGGATTAATCTCTTTAATCGTTTCTTTATCGTAAAAATAAGATGGATAAGGAGACGTCTCATACAAGTTCGCGGTAATGATAATACCTTCCTCGATAGCTGCTTCGTATCCACAGGTACAAGTTAAACTTCCCGTGTGAATGTAAACTTTTTTAATCGTTACATCTTTCATTTCAAGGGGAATTTGGCATTTCGGACAATAGAGCAGATTTACAAAGTCAAGCGGGATTCCTGTAATATTCTCTTCTTTGGATGAAGGCGAACTGGTTTGAACCGCCTTTTCAATCAATTGGATAGCTTTTGATATGTCTTCTTTTTTTTGGGTCAGTTCGTTCTTTTTATCAGTGAGCAAGTTGTTGTAGTAGTCGATATCCTCATGGTCCGAGAAGCTTGTAACACGCCGATACGATAAAATTCGTTGGATTTCTAACAATGAAAAATGAAATTTTTTCAACTCGGTAATAAAAGCCATGTCGTCGAAACACAATTGGTTCATTTGATACTGGGTGTTTTTTTTGTCTGGTATTAATAATCCAAGTTCAATGTAATAACGAACGGTATCAGTCGTAACATGAAAAAGTTTTGCAAATGCACCAATTTTCATAGATGTGTCCCTCCGATGAAAAAAGTGGAGTTACTCCACTTTTTTCGTAAAATGAATTCAAAAAACTCTTAAATGACTATTGACTTGGAGGAAACTCCAAATCATATTATTAATTCAATAAGAGTGAATATTGCGAATATTTTTGACTGTATTGTAACATACATGTCACGAAAGGAGAAGGATTAGCTATGGAAAAGATGGATCGAATGGATACGCTCTCTCTGTGGACAGCGACTGCAAACAGCTATGATAAAGGAAAACCTCTTGAAGGAAATGAAGAGGCGGATGTTGTCATTATTGGCGCGGGTTTCACAGGTCTTTCTTCTGCATATCATTTGCAAAAATTAGGAAAGAGTGTCATTGTCCTTGAGCAGGAAACAATCGGATATGGCGCAAGCGGTCGCAACGGCGGGATGGTATTGCCGGGCTATAAGTCAACGATGCAGGAGCTTGCTAAAAAGTATGGTGCCGAAGAGGCGAGACAGCTTAACGATCTTTCTCTGCTTAGTGTTGAATTAGTTAAAAACATTATCGACGAGCATCAAATCAACTGTAATTTTAGGAAGACAGGTCACATTGTGGCAGCTTACAAAGCCAAACATTTTGAAGGATTGAAACATGAAAGTGAGTACTTAAACAAAAATTTTGGATATGAATGTAGCGTGCTTAATCGAAGTCAGTTGCATCAAGAAATTGATTCCCCGCAATATTATGGTTGCTTAGTCGACAACTCGAGTTACTCATTCCAACCACTGAACTATGCAATTGGTTTGGGAGAAGCAGCGAAATCAATTGGTGCAAAAATCTTTGAGCATTCGAAAGCATTATCTATTGAGTACGGCCGAAATAGTGTGAAAGTTGTTACAGAAAAAGGTACTGTTACAGCGAAAGACATTATTGTTGCTACAGATGGTTACTCTGGAAAAATCATGGCTGAACTGAATAAAGGCGTACTGCCAATTTCGGCACGCATTATTGCTACTGAACAGCTTTCAGAAACACTTTTGAATAGCGTCATTCCTAAAGATCGCATGGTTTTTGATACGAGTAGTTTCCTTTACTATTTCAGGCGTACACCAGATAATCGAATCGTATTTGGCGGTGGTGATATTCGTCCGAACTTAGGTGATGCCGTTTATCAAAGTGTGTACGATGCTATGGTTAAAATAATGCCAAAACTAGAAGGAAGCAAGATAGATTACAGGTGGGGTGGATTTATCGGTGTGACAATTGATACGTTCCCGGTTATCGGTAAATCTAAAGAAGGTGCATATTTTGCAACTGGTTATACAGGCCACGGCGCGTCTCTCTCAACGTTGTTTGGTAAGTTATTGGCACAATGGATCGTTACGGGGAATGCAGGTGGATATCGATTTGAAAAGGAACGTCTCAAATCATTCCCATTCTATAATCAGAAAACGATGCTGGTCAATATAGCACATATTGGTTTCAAGCTGGTAGATATTATTGCGTAAAGGAGAGGTGTTTATGGAAATAAACATGTTCATTGACGGAAAATGGGTAGAAGCATTATCGGGTGCTAGACGAAATATTATCAATCCTGCAACTGAAGAGGTTATTGCAACGTCCGCTCATGGATCAGCAGATGATGCGAAACTAGCAATAAAGGCGGCTCGTAAAGCGTTTGACAGCGGAATTTGGTCAGATTTATCGGCTGATGAAAGAGCTGATTATCTATATAAGATTGCAGATCGTCTTGAAGAGAAGACAGCTGAAATTGCCCGTTTGGAAACTGCAAATAGCGGTAAGGTTATTCGTGCAACAACCTATGTAGATATTCCAGTATCGGTTCAATGCTTCCGCTATTATGCTGACTTGATTAAAGGTATAAAAAAGGAATCTTACAATCGTGATGATTCTTCAGAAACGATTGTTATTCATGAACCGATTGGTGTTTGTGGACTGATTGTACCTTGGAACTTCCCGCTTATGCTAGCTGTTTGGCAAATTGCTCCTGCACTTGCCGCAGGGAATACAATTGTAATTAAACCTGCTGACGTCACTCCTGTAAGCGTATTCAAGTTATTTGAAATTATCGAAGAGATTGGGCTTCCAGACGGAGTGGCAAACTTAGTGTTGGGACCTGGTTCAAAGGTTGGGAATGAGCTTGCAGAGAGCCATGATGTTGACAAAATTGCCTTTACAGGTGGAACAAAAACAGGTCAAAGTATTATGCGAGCAGCCGCGGGCAATATGAAAAAAATTACACTGGAACTAGGGGGGAAATCTCCACTTATTGTGTTCGACGATGTGGATTTTGAAACTGCTGTCGATAATGCGATGTTTGGTATTTTCCACAACGCTGGGCAAGTTTGTTCAGCTGCATCCCGTTTGCTTGTACAAGAGACCATTTATGATAAGTTTGTTGAAAGATTGGCCGAGCGTGCGAACAAAATTGGAGTTGGAAACGGAGAAAGCGAGAATATCGAAATGGGAGCTCTTACAACCGAGTCTCATATGAATGACGTTTTACATTATATAAAGAGTGGAATGGAAGAAGGTGCAAAATTAGTTTGTGGTGGTAAACGTTTAACAGAAAATGGGCTTGATCGAGGTTTTTTTATCGCACCAACAATCTTTGCTGATGTAAATGCAGATATGCGTATTGTTAAGGAAGAGATTTTTGGACCAGTCCTTGTTGTACAGAAATTTAAAGATGAGGAAGATGCGATCCAAAAAGCGAATGATTCCATTTATGGATTAGCCGGTGCTGTATTTACTGAAGATATGGACCGAGCAAAACGTGTCATTAGTAAATTGCGTGCGGGAATTACTTGGATTAATAGTTATCATCTTGCTTATGTTGAAGGTCCTTGGGGCGGGTATAAGCAAAGTGGAATCGGTAGGGCTTTAGGTGTTGCCGGGCTGGAGCACTTTATGGAAACGAAGCAAATCAATATCCACCAGCATGCCAAGCCTGTAGGTTGGTATGTGAATTAATTGAGCTTAACTTGCTATATAAATTATTTGTAAGGGGATATGCTCATGAAAATAGTGGACAACCGTCCGTCATCGAACATAGAGAAGCCAGAAGGAATGAATAAGTCGGTGGATGATTCAGTGCTCGGAACCAAAAGTATTCCGTTACTATATTTACGGTTTGCTTTGGCAGGAATTATGGCTAATGTAATTCTAGGAGTTGTATCGGTTATTGATGGCTATTTCGTCAGTGGCTTTCAGGAGCTAGAAATCGAAGGAATCGGAATTGGGTTTACGGTCATGGTTATTACCCGTATGATTGGGGTTCTTTTGGGGATAGGAGCCGGAGCGGTCATTTCACTTCGAATGGGGAAAGGGAAGATAGAAGAAGCTAGAAGTATTATGGGACAAACTTTATGGTTTACTCTTTTCCTTTCCACTTTGATAGCTGTACTTGGATTGGTCTTTGAAACTGATATTATGATTCTATTTGGAGCAAGTGATGAAGCACTTCCGTATGCGGTGCAATATAGCCGACTACTATGGATTTCGTTGCCATTAACGATATTGGCCGTTGTATTAAGTATTTTAGCTAATATCGATGAAAAACCTATATTGTCAATGAACAGTTGGTTAGTCGCAGCAGTTGTTGCTGGAGTTATGGAATGGATTATGGTAGTGAAGTACGACATGGGGATGATGGGTTCTTCATGGGCTAATACGATTTCGCAATCGATTCCTGTTCTCTTAATCTTTTATTTCTGGTTTGGTAAAACAAAACTGAAGCCAAAAATGAAAGATGTGATGATTAATCTTAAGAAGATTGGTGAAGTAGTTTGGACGGGGTTTGCATCTTTCTCTAGTCAGTTCATGATGTTTATTGCAATTATTTTCACCAACAATTTACTGCAAAGCTACGGAGGTGGTCTGCACGTTGCAGCTTTCACGATTCAAAATGGTTACATTACAAATCTTCTCGCTTTAGCGGCGCTCGGTGGGATGACAGGGCTTCAACCGATTATTAGTTATAATTACGGTGCAGGCAACCTTGATCGTGTGAAACAAGCAATTAAGATGGGACTCATTTTTACAGTTTCCTTCTTTGTAATTGTGACAGCTATATTAATCATTTTTGCAGATCCAATTGTGTCATTTTTTTCCGGTGGTAATCCTGAATTGCAAAAACTGGGCATTTGGACGACGGTTGTATTCAATTGTTTGTTTACACTTAGTGCAGTTAGCTTGCTTGTCTCTGGTTATTTTGAATCACAGGAGAGAAACTGGTCCGCAACGTTTATTAGTGTTAGCAAAATATTGTTGTTCATGATACCGTTTCTATTTATTTTCCCGAAATTCTGGGGTGTAGAAGGTGTATGGTACGCTGCTCCTGCTGCCGAAATTCCAGGCGTTCTCATTGCCATATACTTTATGAGAAAAGAGTTCAAACGTTTAAAGGTTATCAATGTTAATACAGATACCAATGTTAAAACAGTAGATGTATAGGAACGTATTCCGTCAAAATTATTAATAAGAGAGAGGGTTATCATCATGTTTTTTGCGAAAAAAATTACAGCAGAAGAAGCAGAGCAACTAGGTGCCAACACATGGGAACCATGGGTAGGTGAACCAAATAAAGGAACGTGGCATGTAGAAGAACAGGAAGTTTTCTATGTGACAGACGGTGAAGTGTTTATTACTGTTGATGGAAAAAAGTATCATGTTACAAAGGGCTGGGTTGTTTCCTTGGATAAGGACCTTGTTTGTGAATGGGATTGCCCAGTATTTTTGAAAAAGAATTATAAGATGAACCATGAGATTAATCTGAAATAATGTGAACTGGGGAGTGGACAAATGCTAAGCAGATGACTGCTCCTGCATATGCAATCGATAAGAGTAAGATTAGTAATGTTAGAGAAATGTATATAAATAAGTTTATATACCGTCTAACGAATGCGCTTTCTTTTTTGTGAATGCAATACATACATAGGACGGCTATCTTAAAATTAGGAGGTTTCATCATGGTAGTAACGAAAAATGTACAAACGTTAAAAAATTATATTGGTGGACAATGGATAGAATCTAAAAGTAAACAAGTAGAAGATGTACCAAATCCAGCAACAGGAGAGACTATTGCTCGTGTGCCGCTTTCGACTAAAGAAGATTTGGATAGAGCTGTAGCAACTGCGAAAGAAGCATTCCAAACATGGAAAAAGGTTGCTGTACCTCGGCGTGCTCGGATTCTATTTCGCTACCAACAGCTTTTGATTGAAAAATGGGAGGAGTTAGCGAAACTCGTTACCTTGGAAAATGGAAAAAGTTATAAAGAAGCTTACGGTGAAGTACAGCGAGGGATTGAATGTGTTGAATTTGCAGCAGGTGCACCTACTTTAATGATGGGAGAGCAACTTCCTGATATTGCTACTGGTGTTGAATCAGGGATGTATCGTTATCCAATCGGAGTAATCGCAGGAATAACGCCATTTAACTTTCCGATGATGGTGCCATGCTGGATGTTCCCACTCGCGATTGCATGCGGAAATACGTTTGTATTAAAACCATCTGAAAGAACACCGTTGCTGGCGAATCGCATAGCTGAACTGTTTAAAGAAGCAGGCCTTCCAGATGGAGTACTAAATGTTGTACATGGTGCACATGACGTCGTGAATGGCATTCTTGACAATGAGGATGTGAAGGCTGTATCTTTCGTTGGTTCTCAACCTGTCGCTGAGTATATATATAAAACAGCAGCAGCAAACGGCAAACGTGTACAGGCTCTTGCAGGTGCAAAAAATCATTCGATCGTATTAAAAGATGCGGACCTTAGTTTTGCAGTGAAAGAAATTACAAGTGCTGCCTTCGGTTCAGCGGGTGAAAGATGCATGGCGGCGGCTGTTGTTGTAGTGGAAGAAGACGTTGCAGATGAGCTCGTTAATAGACTGCTTCAAGAGGCGAATGCAATTACGATTGGTAATGGCCTGGAAGAAGATGTTTTCCTTGGTCCCGTTATTCGTGACGGCCATAAAGAGCGTACACTTGGATACATTCAATCTGGTATAGAGCAGGGAGCGACACTTATTCGTGACGGACGTGAAGATGATGCAGCAAACGGTAACGGTTATTTTGTTGGCCCAACGATTTTTGACAATGTGACACAGGAAATGAAAATTTGGCAAGATGAAATCTTCGCACCAGTTCTTTCTATTATACGCGTAAAAGGCTTGATGGAAGCGATTCATGTTGCTAATGCATCACCGTTCGCAAATGGTGCATGCCTATACACCGATAGCGCGAAAGCAATTCGTGAATTCCGTGAAGAAATTGATGCAGGTATGCTTGGGGTCAATCTTGGGGTCCCTGCTCCAATGGCATTCTTCCCATTCTCAGGTTATAAGAAATCCTTCTATGGTGATCTCCATGCAAATGGAAAAGATGGCGTAGAATTTTATACGCGCAAGAAAATGCTTACGGCTCGTTATTGATAGAGTGATAGAAAATCATAAACGGATAGAATGGAGTTGGTGATTGTGCAAGCGACAGAGCAAACACAAAATTTGAAACAAGCAGATGAAAAGTACCTTTGGCATGCAATGAAAGGAGCATCCCCTAATCCAACGAATTTAATTATTACAAAAGCAGAAGGAGCATGGGTGACGGATATTAATGGAAACCGTTATTTAGACGGCATGTCCGGTCTTTGGTGCGTGAATGTTGGGTATGGCCGTAAAGAGCTTGCAAGAGCGGCTTTTGAACAACTGGAAGAAATGCCATATTTTCCTCTGACACAAAGTCATGTTCCTGCTATTAAATTAGCAGAGAAATTGAATGAATGGCTTGATGATGAATACGTTATTTTCTTTTCTAACAGTGGATCGGAAGCAAATGAAACAGCGTTTAAAATTGCTCGTCAATATCATCAGCAAAAAGGTGATCATGGACGCTATAAGTTTATTTCACGCTATCGTGCTTATCATGGTAACTCAATGGGGGCTCTTGCGGCAACAGGACAAGCACAAAGAAAGTATAAATATGAACCACTTGGGCAAGGATTCTTGCATGTAGCACCGCCTGATACGTATCGCAATCCAGAAGATGTTCGTACACTGGCAAGTGCCGATGAAATCGATCGTGTCATGACATGGGAGTTAAGTCAAACAGTAGCCGGCGTAATTATGGAGCCGATTATTACTGGGGGCGGCATTTTGATGCCTCCTGATGAATATATGGCAAAAGTAAAAGAAATTTGCGAGAAGCACGGTGCGTTGCTCATTTGTGATGAAGTAATATGTGGATTTGGGCGGACAGGGAAGCCGTTTGGATTTATGAATTACGGTGTCAAACCAGATATCATTACGATGGCAAAAGGTATTACAAGTGCGTATCTTCCTTTGTCGGCAACAGCAGTTAAACGAGAGATTTATGAGGCGTACGTAGGCAGCGAAGATTATGATCGATTTCGCCATGTGAATACGTTCGGAGGAAACCCTGCAGCTTGCGCCTTAGCTTTGAAAAATTTAGAAATTATGGAGAATGAGAAACTCATTGACCGTTCCAAGGAATTGGGTGAACGACTGTTAGATGAACTAGAGGATGTAAAAGAACATCCAAACGTAGGAGATGTTCGCGGAAAAGGTCTTCTTTTAGGTATTGAACTAGTGGAAGATAAGCAAACAAAAGAACCGGCTTCCATTGAAAAGATGAACAAAGTCATCAATGCTTGTAAAGAAAAAGGTCTAATTATCGGTAAAAATGGTGACACTGTTGCCGGTTACAATAATATTTTGCAACTTGCACCGCCATTAAGCATTACAGAGGAAGACTTTACTTTTATCGTTACAACAATAAAAGAGTGTTTAGCTCAACTTTAATTTGTTAAAAGGCGGAAGATCCTATTGAGAGATGTAACTGTAAATACGGAATGAATTACTCGAAAAGGGTAATTCAGAAAGGGTTGAGTTTATGAAAGCTGATGTTGTCTTGTTAAATGGAGAAGTTATTACAGTCGACCAAAAGAATACAGTAGTCGAAGCTGTGGCAATAAAAAATAATCGTATCGCATTTGTTGGTTCGAATGAGGAGGTTAAGAGTTTTATAGGAGAAAAAACGGATGTAATTGACTTGCAAGGAAAAACGCTTCTTCCTGGATTCATTGATTCCCATCTGCACCTCATTTCTTATGGACAAAATCAGTTGGCTGTCAGTTGTAAAGCTGAACATATTGATTCTATCGAAGCTTTGTTAGATGACCTAAAAAAGAAGGCATTAGAAACGCCAAAAGGTGAATGGATACGTGCTTGGGGCTTTAATGAAACCGCTGTGAAGGAAAAGCGTTATCCAACAATTACTGAGCTGGATGACATTTCAGTTGACCATCCTATTATTATAACTCGTACTTGTCACCACATAAGCGTAGTGAACAGCAAAGCATTAGAAATTGCGCAAATTAACGAGAACACACCGAACACGAGTGGGGGAGTTATTGAAAAGGATCAGGCAGGAAAGTTTACAGGAAGGCTAATTGAAGCAGCAAATATGGAGATGAGTGAAGTTGCAAGTTATAAAGAAAGTGAAATGATGAAGGCTGTGAAAATTGCATCAGATCATTTCGTTGCAGCTGGTATAACGAGTATACATGACGCAGGTGGAGATGGACCTGAGAGCTTTCGTTTACTACAACGAGCTGCGAAGAGTAGGGATATTCGTGTCCGAATATATGCAATGATATGTCAAATAAATAACTCCCATGAATTTGTTAATAAAATGGTCGAAGCTGGTGTGATAACTGGTACCGGAGATGAGAGGTTCAAGGTTGGACCAGCTAAACTGTTTACAGATGGAAGTAGCACTGGACCTACAATTGCAACCCGTGAGTCGTATTCGAGTGATCGTAACAATTATGGCATTCTTTATTATAATGAGGAAGAAATTTATCAAGTGTTAGGCGAAGCACACAAAAAAGGTTATCAAATCACTGTGCATGCACAAGGTGATAAAGCTATTGAAATGTATTTAAATTGTGTAGAAAGGGCGTTAGAGGAATCACCAAGAAAAAATCATCGTCATCGAATCGAGCACGCGGGAATTTCTTCACCAGATTTACAAGAGAGAATGAAAAAACTTGAGATAGTTCCAATTCCAAACCCTCCATTTCCATATGAATTCGGAGAGATATATGTACGGCACTATGGTGATCGTGTTAATCATATGTACGCTGCTCGTGATTATATTGATCGAGGCATCATTGCAGCAGGTAGTTCGGATGCACCAGTTACCGACTATAACCCTTTATTAGGAATTCATGTTGCTGTCAATAGAAAAACGAAGTCTGGAATAGAGGTTGGTGTGAATCAATCTATAAGTGTAATGGAAGCTATTAAACTATACACATGGAATGGCGCTTATGCGAGTTTTGAAGAAGAGATAAAAGGAAGCATAGAGGTCGGAAAGTTGGCGGATTTAGTTATATTAAATGACAGCATTTTAAGTGTGAATCCAAACCGAATTAAAGATTTAAAAGTAGAAATAACTATTATTGATGGTGAAATTATTTATCAAGAAGAACAATCAGTGAAAATTTAATATTTCATCGTTTACATACCACGTAACTCTTGTAATGTTACGTGGTATTTTAGTTTGTTAGTTTTATGGAAATATAACGGTGCCATCGTATAGTCGTTTCATAACAGTATTCATTTACATAATTTTCGATATAGGAAATAACTATTTTTTTCTTTTAACTGTTGTTAATAGTACAGATTAACTTTTTTAATACTTGAGCTACATCATCTTTATCAATTGTACGATAGAGATAACGACTTCCTTTTTCATTTCTCCTAATTGGCTTCTTTATATGAATCGCAGGTGATATTGCTACTTTTTTAATATATTGGTAAAATAAGTTCTTGGGTCTTACTTATTGTGATTCGTATAATGATTGTCGCTCGACTTAAAGAAAATAGGTACAAAAATTTTGCACTATCTAAAGAGGGGACGGCAACGATTCCCTCTTTTTGGAGCCACTCACAAATGTAAAGCAAGAGAAGAGGCTATATCTCCTCTATTGTTTAGATTAACCAGCTACTACAATTGGAAGAGGTATATCAAATTCAATATATGGAGGATGTTGATTGGAATCTAGTCGGCATCCTGGTGGATAATGCTTTTTTAGCAATCTATCAATTCTAATAGAATCGATAGATTGCTAGAAAGTGGAAAATAGTTATCCGTATATTCCGAAGCAGTTGTAACAAAGTGTCCTTCCATAATGAAGTGTAAAACCAAAATACGTTGTTTAAAAAGTTATTTGTTAAAATTGGTTATAAGTAATAGAACAGAAAAGAGGATTACATGTTACATAATTTACAGAGAAGTAAAAATAAATTTTTATTATGTCTTATTTTTTTAGTACTTTTAACCGCTTGTGATAATACAGATGTTAAGTCATCTAAAGCTTCATCACCACCGGCTCAATCAAATACAGATACATCATTAAAAGCACCAAACTGGGTAGAGAAAAGTCCCATTCAACAGTCTCCTAATTTTATTGAAGATAAAAAAGTAAAATCGGTTGTGAATGTAATGGCAACGGGTGATAATTTATATCATGATGCAGTAATTAAAGATGGCAAACAAAAAGACGGTTCATATGATTATCACTATATTTATGAAAATATCAAAAAAGCTGTTCAATCAAGTGATCTTGCTATAGTGAACCAGGAGACTCCAATAGCAGGAAATAATCTAAAAGTACAGGGATATCCGACTTTCAATACACCTGAAGAAGTAGGTCAATCTTTAGTGGACACTGGATTCAATATAGTGACGCAAGCGACAAATCACGCTATGGATATGGGTATTAAAGGTGTTGCGAATACAAGAGAATACTGGAAGAAATATCCGGATGTTATCCCATTAGGCATTAATGAGAATCAAAATGAGCGTAATGAAATAAAAACGATTACAAAAAATGGTATTCGTTTTGCGTTACTAAATTATACATACGGTACGAATGGAATTAAAATTCCAGCTGATAAGTCTTGGGCATTAAATGTAATGGATAAAAAAGCGATCCAAAATGATGTGGAAAAGGCAAAGAGTAGCTCTGATATGGTGATTGTTATGGTGCATTGGGGAGTAGAATATACCTCTACACCTTCAAAGCAACAAAAAGAAGTTGCTCAATATTTAACAGATTTAGGTGTAGATGTAGTAATTGGAAATCATCCACATGTAATTCAACCAATTGAGTGGAAACAAAATAAAGATGGACATGAAACGCTAATCTATTATTCTCTTGGAAATCTTATTTCTGCTCAAGAAAAATTAGAAACATTGGTAGGAGGATTATCTTATATACAATTTGTTAAGTATGAAGATAAAACTTTTGGTATACGACAAGCGGCACTCGTACCGACAGTAACCGACTATGCTGATGGTAAGAAACAATTTAAAATTCAATTTTTAAAAGATTATTCGGATGAAGATTCTAAAAATCATGGGATTAAAAAATTTGTCGGCCCCGTTTCTTTAGAGGATTTCAAGGAGATTCCTAGAGATGTGTTGGGAAATTGGTATAAAGACTAATAAACAAAAAGGGAATGAGATACAATTAAAAAATTTATAATTTTAGCATTGGTATTGGCAATGGGATGGAGCCTTGCTGCTTGTAGTGGAAAGCAAACATCTCAGGAAACTACTAATAATAACGATAAAAATAAAAATGAGATAAATGCGAATAAAAAAGATGTTTTACCTATCTCTGATGTTAATGATTGGAGAATTATTCTTGTAAATAGAGAGCATATGTTATCAAAGGAACTAGGAATTGAATTAACAAGTATTACTCAAAATGCGAAGCCAAATATGAAAATAGATAGTAGAATTGCAACTTCCTATCAGGATATGGTAGCAGCTGCAAAAAAAGAGGGAATCAATCTTTATTTAAGATCAGGTTATCGAGCTATAAAATTACAACAAACTTATTATGATGCTTCAGTTAAAAGCTATAAATCTCAAGGTTTGTCGGATAAAGAGGCTAGTGCTAAAGCATTGGAATATCTTCAGTATCCTGGTGCAAGTGAACATCATACGGGATTAGCGTTAGACATTATTTCAGTTGAATGGCAGAATACGGTAGAAGATTTAAATGCAAAATTTGAAACGACTGATGCATTCAAATGGTTAGATAAGAATGCTGCAGAGTATGGGTTTACTCTCCGCTATCCGAAAGATAAAGAGAATATTACTGGCATTAAGTATGAGCCATGGCATTATCGTTATGTAGGAAAAGAAGTTGCTGTGTATCTAAAAGAAAAAGGGTTAACTTTAGAAGAGTATAGCGAAAAAATTAAGTCAGGCAAGTAAAAATATGCTTTGATTCTATTAAACATTATGCACTGCCACAGGAAAAGGTGGATCTGAGGATGTGTTAACCTTCCGCCTAGTATTGTAAAAACTGTGTATGATAATTTGAGCACGTATGAACCAGTTATCGTGTGAAACGATGTATGTATCAAGAAATTAAATTTATAAAAGAAGCAGTGAAAAAGGATCTGATATTTATATCAGATCCTTTTTCATTCGTAACATAGAATACTTACTTAATTAGGCCTTAAAGACTGCCTGCTTTTCAGGTATTACAATTGAAGAAAAATGCGAAAGCTATTTATAAAATATGGAAATGTTAAAACCCCTTTGATAAAATAGCAATATGCAAAAATAATTATTTGTTAATTCTTAATGTAATGAATATTCATGTTTGTATATACGAATTTAACTACATAATTATTGTAATAAAGGGGGAGAAAGATGTTAGATGAATTGTACAATGCTTTTTTAAATGCGTCTGGTTTTACAGAAAGTGCGAGGAAACGAGATCGGTATGATGATTTACATGATTATTTAAAAGATAAAGAAAGAGAGTTAAAGCAATTCATTCAAGAGGCTGAATCAGCGAAGAGAGATTATGAGAGTAAAAGTAATGGCTTGGAAGCTAATAAAATTCCGGCAGTTGAATTTGAACAAAAACGTCATGAAAAGGATGAAGAATTAAATACATTAGTATCCTATTTTAAAAGTGCATTAAGCGATGTTGGATCTGCAAAAAGTACAGCTTATGCAAAGTATTTGGAATATAAAGCGAAAGCAGAATCGGAGAAAGCGTCAGCATACGCTGCAGCGACCAAAGCTTTTGAAGAAAAGAAAAAGGAAATTGAAAAACTTATCCATTAAGTATACAAAGAATGGAGGGAACGAACATGAGTGGTAAAGAGGTTGAAATTATAGGAAGTAACACTGCAAGTGCCATTTCTTACGCACAAAACATTGAAAATGGTATGAAGGATTCTTTAAACCAAGCGAAAGACTTAAAAGCATATGTCACAGGTGCGAAATGGAATGGAAAAACGCGAGATGCTTTTTTAAGTTATCTTGATTTGATCATTCAATATAATTCAGAAATGGTAGAGGCATTTGAAGGGCATACGAAAGCTTTGAAAGAGTTAGATAAAAGCATTCAAACGTACGGAGATAGATCGGAAGTAAGGGCGATAAAACAATTGTGATGGAGAAACGAGGGATAAAAGAATGGGGAAAGAAATGAGTTTTGCACCTGCTGAATTATATGTTCTCGCAGGTGCAGCTGGGGTTACCGATATATTTGGATTGCCAAACCGTGACGCAATTATTTTACTTGATGCAGAATGTGTCACGAAAGCAACTACGAGTTTAAAAGAAAAAGGCCTACTTACAAGTGAAAACGGAATTACCCCTGCAGCTTTTCAAATAATTGAACTATTAAAGGAATATGAAAATTGTCATGAATACACGAGAATGAATAATGTATTAATTGGCTTTTTAAAAGAGGATAAAGACCGAGTGGCTGTATTAACGGAAATAGAGCCAAATAAAAAATACGAGATCGACTACATACCAAAGCCAGACGTATATTTTTCCTTATTAACACGCATCCCTTTCTTATTGAGAGAACCGAGGGAAATAGAAGATACATTTTTCTCAAAGAGAATGACAGAAGAAGAACAACAAACATTTGAGGAAAAAGATTTATCAAATAAAGATGTTATAGCGATAGAAACGTATACGAGGCCTCGGAGTAATAGAGGAGGAAAATGGGAATGTTTCTTATATTTCACTGAAGGAGAAGATTTCGTTCAAATTGATGTAGAACGTAATCGATATGACTGGGTGAGTCTCTATGCGGTAAATAAGAAATTGTATGACGTGTTAAAAATGCCGTATAAAAAATTAATTGACCCGAGACAATTTTCGTTAGGAGGTATTGAATAATGCAAGTATCAATGGGAGATGGTGGTTCTGGTGGTGGAGAAGAAGTATTAGTTAATTTTCAAGAACTACTTGATATAGTAATGAAATTAGAAGATATATATAAAATCCATGTAGACGTCATTGGAACGAATATTGAGAGTTTATTAAGCAGTGATTTTTATCAAAAAGGTGAAGCGATGAGAGTAATTGAAAAATATCCTGATATATTACACAAAACACTTGAATTGTCTGAACACTATTTGAGGTCGGCGAAAGTTGTAGGAAATGTATGCGTGGAAATGCTTGAAAAGGACGAACAATTACGTGAAAGATTAAGTAAGTTGTAGAAATCACCATACGGCTGGGGGATGAAAACGAAATGGATGTGAAATATAGACCTGAACCATGGCAAAACATGGGAGATGGTATGAATCGAATTACAAAAGATGCACTCATGAAATTACGGGAAGCAAATGAATCATTAAAAAGAATTGATGGAAGAATACGAGATTTAGACTCGGATGGTAGTATACATTTTAACCCAAAAGATCAATCGCAAAAAATCGGGGAATTACTTGATAGTTATACGACATTACAAAAATATTGCGGAGAAGTAGGGCGAGTAGTCTCTGAACATATAGATAAACCTTTTTTAGTAGAAATGGATAAATTCGCTCAAAAAATGAGAGATACATCTATTCTCAGTTTCGAAACAGATAACCGAATTGGCTCCACAACAACGACAGTATTACCAGATGCGCATGCAGGGTACGGAAGTGTACCACAAACAATAAAAACAAAAAAAGATAAAATAACAATAGAAGATATTTTTAAAGATTCACCTGCATTTGATAACGTACTGAGAGAGGAATACAAAGAACTAAAAAAACAAAATCCGGATGCAAAACTAAATTATGAAGAATACAAGAAAGTAGTCCCATCCACACGAGGATTTGAATACAAATCGATAGAAGATGAACAGAAAAAACTAGAAATGGTGCGAGACATAGGAATAGGCGTAGGAATCATCATCACAACAATCCTTTGCCCACCACTCGGGGCCGCTGCCGCAGTAGTATACGGCGCTGTACAAATAAAAAGCGGTATCGACGGAGAAGACTGGGGAACACACCGGAAATTGAGCCAAGAAGAGCGGGTAGGAAACATCATTTTTGGTGGATTAGATGCAATCCCAGTTGTTGGAGCAGTAGGAAAAGGAGTAAAAGCATTCAAAGGCACGAGTGAATTAGCTGATTTAGCGAAATTATTAAAATTCAAAGAAGGAATGCCTGGTTTTAATCCAAATTTGGGTAAAAATGTGGTACAATCGCTTAAGGAAAATAATCTATTAAAAAATTTAAAAATACAAGGCTGGAAAACCGTAGATAAGATTAATGATGCGGACTACTTCATTAAAGGTCTAGTAGCAAAAGGTGCGGACTCCGTATCCCCATTCGTTAAAGGTGTAGAAATAATGCCAGATGGAAGTGTCGTTAGAACTGGAACGAACTATAGCGGGAAATTCCAAGAAGCCCATGATGCCTCAAAGGCGAGTATTCAGAGTAGGATCTCGAATTTGGAGAGTGGTGGGGTTAAGGGTACGGGTGAAGTAAAGAACCTAGATAACGTTCCGCGAATTGATGAAATTGAAGTAAACTTTAATTATAAAACTAAATTCGATTCAGAAGAATTTGCAAGACAGTTAAAGGATCAAGAAAAAGGTATGAATGAATTAACCGTATATGAGTATCAGCAAAATCGGAAGCGATTTATTGATGAAGGTAGAGCAATAGAAGGAAATGCAGCACAACAAGCAGCTCGTGAAAAAGCCTTAAGTAAAAAAATAGAAGAATTATTTGAAAGTGGAATGTCTTGGGAAGAAGCTGAGGGAAAAGCAGCTAGTTGGTTGAAAACACAGGCAGCACTTCATAATCCTGATCAAATAGCAGGGGGAAATCCGTTGCATATTGGTGGTCTGGGGGATAAAAGGATAAATTCTTCACTAGGTAGTCAATGGCGGTATAGAATTGATATTGTTGATGAACAAATCAAGGAATTAGAAAAGAGTTTAACCCTAGAACAACGGAAAAATACGTATTTAAATGTTAAACTTACATATTAAAGGAGGATTGTCAATTGAGTATTTATAGTGATTTTAAAAAAAATAGTAAAGTAGAAGAGTCTACAATAAATAAGTATAAAGAATACCTTCCTAAAGAATTGATTGAAGCATGGAGAATTTATGGCTATGGGACTTTTATGGATGGCTATTTAAAAGTAATAAATCCGGATGATTTTAGTTCTTTAGTAAGTGACACATACTTAAGGAGTAAAGGAACGATTCCTATTTTTACTACATCCCTAGGTGATATTATAATTTTTGAGAAAGATGAAAATCAAGAGTCGTATATAGTTATGATTAACTATCGGAAAGGTAAAACAAAAGTGTTAGCCTCAAAATTCTCCTTGTTTATTAGATTTTTAGAGGAAGAAGCATTTAAACAAAGGGCATTAGGTTGGTTACCTTATCCAGAGGCAATAAAACAATATAATGAACCAGAGTATGAAGAATGTTTTGGTTATACACCTTTACTAGGGCTTGGTGGAGAAGAAAAAGTAGAGAATTTAAAAAAGGTGAAATTGAAGGAACATATTCTAATTATTACTGAGTTTATGGGCCCTGTCCAATAATAGAAGAAGCAAGTGTTTTACTCCTATGCGAATGGATATATAGGATTAGTTTTAATAACTTACACTTACTAATTCATTTGCAGATATGTCAATGTTTGTATTGCTAAAGTTAAATATACAATAATTCATAAAAAGATCAATGAAAATAAAGTATATGTGGTGTGGAGAGAAAAAAATAGAGTGTTTGAAAATACGTACTTCATGATGGTTGTACCGTCATGGAGTATTATGTGCAATGATAGAATAGAAAAAGAATTACGAGCTTAGGCGAGATGACATTTTACTGTGCGACGAATATAAAGACATGGAATGGACATGAAACTAACGGACTCGTACAAACTCGTAAGTTTTAACGTAGTAGTTGTCACGACATACAAAAGGTGTCATACTGTTACTACAAAACTTACAAACTTATGTTACTTAAAAACATATGAACTTAAAGCACTTGATTGTCAATTAAAGGCAACAAGTGCTTTTTTGCGTTTAAGCGTAGAAATTTAAAAGAGCATTATAATTTTATAAGTGTATTAAGTGTTAAATTTTTATTGTTGTTTTATAGATTGTAATGGCTATGTACAGCGTACGACGATAGTAGAGGAAAAAATAAAGGGTTGTATTATTTTTGGAAATCATCGTAAAGTACGTTTTAACGGATGGACGTTATGCACACGTTATCCGCAAAAAACGGGTAAACGTTACAGGGATTGTAATTGCTGTAACGGGAAGGGGCTCAATATGGGAGAGAAAGTAGTTGGTTATGTACGAGTTTCAACGGAAGGACAAGTGCGTGAAGGGTATAGCCTAACGTATCAAGTAGAAGAAATTGAACGGTACTGCATCGAAAATAAACTACAACTGCTTCACATATACGAAGATAAAGGAATCAGCGGAGCGAAAGTAGATGAAGATGGATTAACAGTTGAACGTGAAGGTCTACAAGAGCTATTGTCGGATATGGCATATCATCAAGTGAGCAAAGTTATTGTACTAAATACATCTCGGTTATGGCGCTCTGATATGGCAAAAGTGTTAATACAACGAGAGCTAAAGAAACACAAGGTAGATGTGAAAGCAATTGAACAACCAAATTATAGTATATACACGCATGACCCAAATGACTTTTTAGTAAATGGTATGTTAGAGCTATTAGATCAATATCAACGTCTTGAGATTGCATTAAAGCTAAGTCGAGGCAGAAAGAAGAAAGCAGAACAAGGTGGATATGCGGGGGGCGGTGTGATGTTTGGTTATAGAGTAAAGAAAGAACAAAAGGTGTTAGAAGTAGATACGGAGAAAGCAGTGGTTGTACGTAGACTATTTGAGTTAAGACACTTTTTTAAACATTGGTCGCTGACTCAATTGGCAGAACGACTGAATAGGGAAGGTTATCGTACAGAGAAAGGAAAACAATTTACGAAAGTACAAGTGAAACGCATGTTAGACCGAGAGAGTTTTTATCGAGGGATATATACATACGGGCAAATACAAACAAACGGTAAACATCCAGCAATTATATAATAGTCGTACTTAAAAAAATCACTCATTTTACTATATGTACTTATGAAATTATGAAAATGGATAGGCTTGCGTACCTATGCGCATCGGAAGATGAACGCTCGAACTAAGGTTGCCGACGTTTTTATATATGACTAAATCATTGAATAGAGGGATGAGTTATGCATAATAGACAGAACTATTTGTATGTAGGAGTAGATTTACATAAGGAGCATCATACGGCTGTTATTATTAATTGTTGGCAAGAAAAATTAGGAGAAATACAATTTGATAATAAACCATCTGCATTTTCGAAGTTTTTATTAGAAGTAGAGACATATGTGAGTGCTGGGATAACTGTTGTATTTGGTTTAGAGGATGTTGGTGGTTATGGAAGAGCGTTAGCGAAATATTTAGTAGATCATGAACAAGTAGTGAAAGAAGTAAATCCAGCTTTATCATTTTTAGAGCGAAAAAGCCATGTGACGACACAAAAAAGTGATAGTTGGGATGCGGAATGCGTAGCCCGTATACTAATAAATAAGTTAAATCAATTACCAGATGCAAAGCCAAACGATTTATTTTGGTCGATACAACAACTAGTTTCAAGAAGGAATGCATTAGTAAAAGCACAAAGTGCGTTAAAGAACCAATTACATATTCAATTAAACCACCATTATCCAAGTTATAAAAAGTTTTTCTCAGAGTTAGATGGAAAAACAGCATTAGCATTTTGGCAGCAGTATCCGTCACCCTTTTGTTTAGAGGGTGCGAATATAAAGCAATTAACAGCTTTTTTATTAGATGTTAGCAACAATACATGTTCAGTAAAGAAAGCAAGCGACATATTAAAACTTGTAAAAGAAGATGGACAAACAATGAAAGAGTATCAAGAAACACGAGACTTTTTAGTAAGAAGTATTGTACGGGATATTGAGTTTAAAAAGAAGGAAATGAAATACATCGAAAGAGAATTAAAACGGTTAGTAAATCTACTAGATTATCAATTAGAGACGATGCCGGGAATAGAACTTGTAACGGCATCAGCATTAATTGCAGAAATTGGGGATGTAAGGCGATTTACAAATGCCAATAAATTAGCACGATTTGCGGGGATTGCGCCTGTTTACTTTGGTTCTGGTGGGAAAGGTAAGACACACAAAAGCAAACAAGGAAACAGGGCGCTACACGCTTTATTTTATAATTTAGCAGTACAGCAAGTGCAAGTAGCGAAAGGAAGTAAGTTACCTAGAAACCCAGTGTTTCATGCATACTATCAAAAGAAACTTAAAGAGGGAAAAACAAAAGGACAAGCATTGGTATGTATTATGAGAAGGCTTGTAAACATTGTATATGGCATGATGAAATATAAAACAGCTTATGAGTTGCCAGTAGTGGAAGAAAAAGAAGTAGTTTAATAAGGGTTTACATGGTTTGCTTTTTTATTGTGAGGGTTTAAGATTACAACATAGGGTACGGGTAAAAATCCAGAAATAGTGAAATTTACAGAGGAACAATTATCTACTAAACCCTTATATTCTAGAGATCCTGAAAAATGGCAGAAAAAAGGTGGAAAAATCGAAATTAGTGAGGAAGGAATATGGACTTATATTGATTGGGAGATTCCTCCAAATCGAGTTTATTATCCTGGAGGTTTTCCCGACTTTAAATCTGCTGGGTTGGTAAGACAAGAAGTTCCGATAGGTGAATTTAATAGATATGACATTGATTTTGCTAAGGCTGATGAATTAGCTCCAAATGGACCAAAATTAGATGAAAACACATGGCACCATCATCAAGATTTAACAACAATGCAAGAAGTTAGTAAAGAGATGCACAGAAGATTTCGACATATGGGTGGAATGTCATTAGCTAAGAAGTTAAAAGATTAAATAGGAGTGAAATAAATGAATTTAAATGCTTTTGGTAAAGCAACTGAAGAATCAATTGAAGAATTAGAAGAGTTTTTAGGATTTTTACTTCCGGAAGATTATAAAAAATTTTTAAGTGAATATAACGGAGGGACTTCGAAAGTTAGGTATAGTAAATTTTTTGTTAAAGAATTAAATCAGGAAATCCCTTTAGATGTTTTGTATGGTATAGGTGTAAAAAAAACTTTTGATTTAAGTGAATGCTATGAAGAGTTTGAAGAAGATATGTTACCGACCAGTTTAATCATAGGAGATGATCCGAGTTCAGGGTTAATTGTACTTATTACAGATACTGAAAACCATGGTGTATATTATTGGGATCACTCTTTTTATTTTCCACAGTCTAGTGAAGAAGAAAATACGTATAAAATAGCTGATAGCTTTAAGGATTTTATTAATGGATTGAAGAATCCTTAATTACCAACTTTTATATGTTGTAATTAATAATTTAAGATATTAAGCAAATATACGAAATGGATTACAGTAACTTTATAAATGCTAAAACTATACTTTATACATGAGAATGCTAAAAAATGTGGTGCTTGGTTAAAGATAACAATCATATATGTAGATGAATAGAAAATAAAGTGTATTTGCAGTGGAAAAAAAAGAGTAGGCTATTAAAAAGTGCATACTTCAAAACACATGGAATGCATATTAAACTAACGAACTGATAGAAACTCGTAAGTTTTAACCTAGTAGTTGTCATGACATATAAAAGGTGTCGTACTGTTACTAAAAAACTTACAGATTTATGCTATTTAAAAATACATGAATTTAAAGCACTTGATTGTCGACTAAAGGCAACAAGTGTTTTTTTTTATAGATAGGTATGCTTTGAATGTATAAAAATTATTTTTATGAATTAGGGCAAAAAGAAATTACTAGTATTATATAATTGAAATTAAACTAGCAAAAGGTGTGGACTCCGTAACCCCATTCGTTAAAGGTGTAGAAATAATGCCAGATGGAAGTGTCGTTAGATCTGGAACGAACTATAGCGGGAAATTCCAGGAAGCCCATGATGCCTCAAAGGCGAGTATTCAGAGTAGGATCTCGAATTTGGAGAGTGGTGGGGTTAAGGGTACGGGTAAGAATAGTGAGATAACTGAAATAACAGGAGAAAATTTTGGGGAACACATCATTAAAGGGAAGAATGGAAGGAAAGAACTTGCACCAAACGTACGTTATATTACTGAGGAGAATTATAAATATACAACAGATGAACTTGGTAGAATAATAGATGTAAATGCGGAAGAGTTAATACTTCAAAAAGGAACGCGAAACCCGGGAATGCAAGTGGCAGCAGGTCGAGAAGATAGATTGGTTGATGATGATGGTGGACACTTGATAGGAACTCAGTTTCGTGGTTCGGGAGATATTGATAATTTGCTTGCTCAGAATAGGCAAATTAATCGCTCTGGTGGAGAGTGGTACAAGATGGAGACTGAGTGGGCAAACGCTCTGAAAGAGATTCCCCCAAAAAAGTATCTGTAAAAATTAAGCCAGTTTTTGTTGGGACTTCATTAAGACCAGATTCATATAAAGTAGTTTATGAAATTGAAGGTAAAGGAATATTTAAGAAAATCATTGAAAATAGAGCAGGAGGTTGAGTATGGAAAAGGAAATGAATAGATTATATAGAGAGATAGCTGAAACAGTTAATGAAATGATTCCAGAAGATTGGAATAAATTTTATTTTTATGCTCAAATATCAGAAAATGGGGGAGGAACTTACTTTTTTTATAATACACTTGAAAATAAGCAATATAAATATAGTGTAGAAATTCCTTTCAAATATCAAATTGATGAAGATGAATTTGAGAGAAAAGAAGATATTTTATATAAATTGAGTAAGGAACTAAGAAATGTTTTTAAAGATAATCAGCAAGAACTTTGGTATTCTTTTACAATTTCCCTAGAGAGTAGTGGGAAATTTAAGTTACATTATAATTATACAAATTGGTTTGATACGGAATATAGTTTTAGTGACCAAATGATTATTTGGAAAAATAAATACTTAGGAGAAGTACCAAATGATGTAGAATATAAAGCGTTAATCGATAAATATCATAGTGAATTTCCGAATAATCCTATTTAACTAAATAAAAGACAGAAAAAATAATAGGCTGTTTGAAAATACATACTCTATGATGGGTGTACCATCATAGAGTTCTGTGTGCAATGATAGAATAGAAAATAAAGTACGAGCTTAGGCGAGATGACATTTTAATGGGTGATGAATATAAACACATGGAATGTATATTAAACTAACGAACTCGTACAAACTCGTAAGTTTTAATATAGTATTTGTCATGATGTACAAAAGGTGTCATACTGTTACTACAAAACTTACAAATTTACGCAACTTAAAAACATATGAACTTAAAGCACTTGATTGTCAATTAAAGGCAAAAAGTGCTTTTTTACGTTTTAGCATAGAAAATTAATAGGAAACTATAATTTTGTTATATAAACTTTTTCTGTTTTTTTACATGGTTTATAAAACTGAAAAGGAGATAAATGTTCACTATTACTTTCATTCCTGTTATAAAAAATTCTACAATAGAAGACAGAACGTATATTTGGTATAATCGAAACATACTATATGGAATTACGGACATGAGTTTGAAATTCATGTAATAAGGTAAGTACTACATAACAATACATAATATTTAAAGTTCCAGTACATATAGGATTCAGTTCATGTTATATAAATCAATTGTGAGAAAGGAAAAGATGTAATGAATCAAATTTCATTTGAAGATTTATTTGAAGAAGAAAAAGAGAAGGTGGAGGTAGCTGAGATACCCGTACCGTTATCGCCATTGCAAAAAGCTATTTTGGAATTACTTAATTCTGAAGAAATAAGTGTACTTGAGCTATGCGAACGATTAATACGATCTGGTAAAATACCCGATGAAAGATTCACAACAAATAAGCCTAAAGCATATGGTCAAGTATGCTTAATATTAGAAGGTTTTGTTAAAGAAGGAAAACTTATTTTTATCAAAGATGATGAGAAAAGAGATAGAGTATATAAATTGAAAGAAGAAGTTTTAGATGTATAGAGGGAAATGAATGATTGGTTCTCTTTAACTTTGAGTCCCATTAATCTAGTAATGTCCATAAAAATAGGTGTCAATCTCACTTAGATTGACACCTTCATACTTTTAACACCTTACATATTTACGTTTGAAACCAAGTCTGCCTCTATCAAGTTCTTTCTGAATACTTTCAGAAGCATTTAACAAACTGCTCTTTTTATTCTCCCGTTTGACTTCAACTATACCAACTTCTTTTGCAGTCTCTACTGCTTTTTCATGTAGTGGCACATATGAAATTGCCACAGTGTTTAGGAAATTATTCATAGCGGATTTTGTTCGTTCTGGCGAATCATGGATCGTATCTTTCACCATTTTAAGCATATCGGAAATTTTACTTTCGGAAAACTCATTGTCTTTGCGATTTCCTAAAAGCCAACAGTAGCAACTCCAGCCTGCAGACATTTTAAGTTCGTCCCCACTTGCAATCCATTTATCAGCAACGTCTTGTGCAATATTTGACTCCGATAAAGTTACGGCTACTACATAATCAGATAGCATATAAAAATAAGCCCCGTCTATCCAACGATTAAAATCCGATTCACTCATAGATTTTGGATCGGCAATAATACCTGCAAAGTACATAGCATCGTAGTTGCCTGTGGTATAAAGCTCTTCAGCTAACTCTTGATTTAATTTTATTTTTTTTGCGATTGGTTTCATGGCACCTGTAGCAACTCCGAAGACTGGCTCGTGCGCACCATTAGATATGTATATTTTTTTCGCTCGTTCCTTACCTAGAGATTCAAGTTCTTGCATAACTGTTTTAAAATCCATAGCTGTGCACTTCCTTCCTTCATGTGAAAGCCTTTTTAAGGCTTTCGTATTTCTTATGTTAATACTAATTGTATTCAAGAGGTATGTCTAATTTCTAAAGGCATCGAAACTTGGTTTGATTTTTGAATACAATAAATTGCACTTTATTGTAAATGAAAATAAAGCTTATTGAGAAGGTGGTATAATATAGAAAAAAGTGGGCGGTAAAAAAATGGATAAAATTCAATTTGCGAAAAAGATTAGAGAGTCTATAAAAAATGGTCAATTGGACAGGTTAAGAGATTTGCTTGGCAAAAATCGAGAAATGTTATCGTATGTCACACCATTTGGTACGTGGTTACATGTAGCGACGGCCTATGGGAATTTAGAAATAATAGAGTATTTAATCCATTCAGGGATAGATATTCATGCAAAGTGTGGGACTTTCTCTACAAATGCACTTGAAAGAGCAGCTACGAAAGGGCATTTACATATTGCAGAGTACTTTATTAAACATCAAGTTGAAATGGATACTAGTGAGCCGGATCGAAATCCTCTGTTTGCTGCCATATATAGTGGGCATTTTGAGATTGTTAAATTGCTAGTTATGAATGGGATAGATATAACGATAAAATATTCTGGTAATAATATGAAAGAAATGGACGCTTATACCTTTGCTGTTGAAAGAGGGGAGATGGAAATTGCAGAGTATGTAAAGCGTAAGTTGAATGAGAATATATATTCATAATGGAGGACGCTATGAATGGAAGTACATGGAATGGTTTCAATATGGTTAGGTAATATGCAAACGCAAGATCAGTTAGATGCATATATCGATGTTACATATGATGAAGAAGGAGACGCTATACCAGCGAGTTTTTTTGTTGATTTTAATATTGATATGATTGATGTAGATGAGGATTTTATTGAAAAGGAAGTGTTAGAAGAAGCGAGTGATAATGTTTCTATGTTATTAACGGGATGTTCATATGATGATAAAATACTTTCTCGAATTAAGGAAGAAGTTAAATTAAAGAAATCCTACAATTCTATCATATTAATTTATAATTTTCAGTATGACAATTCGGTTAGTAATTTTGAAGGTTTTGATTTTGTGACTGCTACAAGTTATCTATAGTTAGAAGCAAAGTACAGTAGAATAAAAAATACATTTGTATAGTTTTTCCAATGGATATTTGGTATGATGATGAATGGGAAAAATATACAAGTTGTTAGTGGTTCATAAAAGGGGGATTGAATTGAAAAGAACGCTTGAATTCGTATTAGGTTTAATTGGTGGCATTTTGGGAATTATTATTTCCATAATATTAATAGTTGTAGCATTTAATATTATGGAAGGTGTTAATTATGGACTTTTAGTTTATTACTCTATTATTTTAACGGTTCAAATAGGGTTGTTCATTTTATCGTGTTTAGTAAACAAGGTTAATAATAAAGTTTATGGAGTTTGTATGATTGTGATTCCTATAGTTATGTTATTTATGTCATTATTCTTTTTACTTATTCCGACAATTTTACAAATTATATCTGGTTCATTTGCATTTAGAACATTAAAGTTAGAATCGAATGTAAGCTAAATATAATTATTAGCGTCTGAATATTCGGTTTTTTGAACGTTTTCGTTTGCAGTTCAAATTAACATAAAGCACAAAGTTGTATGCTTTAGGAGGAGAAATAAATGATTATTTGGTCTGGTTGGGGTTTTTTAGTCGCAATTATTGTAATTATTAATACTCTTTTGGGTAAGGCTATCTTTGGATCTATAACGGGGGACGCTACATATTTTCAAGATCATAGTTGGCCAATGGCGGTAATGTTTATTATATCAGGGGTTATGTCTTGGTATTTAGGGAGATATATTAATAAGCCAAATGGGAAAGTTTATATAGATGCCGAAACTGGTGAAAAAGTTATGTTTAACAAAAAGCACTCATTATTTTTTATAAAAATGGAATATTGGGGACCAATTTTAGGAGTTATTGCGATTGTAACTTTAATTACAAGATAAAAAAAGAGGATGGGTATAGTAAGAGTAATCTATTCAAGTAGAAGGAGAAATCAGTCATGAATGCAAAGAAACTACTAGGGGTAGCAGTTCCGGTCATGTTGTTATTTGGTTGTGGAGTTTCTGAGAAAACGAACACTTCTAAACAGGAGAAAACGGAAGAGTCTAAAGTAAAAGAATCGAAGTCTAATAGTAAGAAAGAAAAAGTTTCAAAGGAAGACTATCCTAATAAAGTGTATAAATTAGGGGTAGAGTTTGATAAGTTGTTTGCGGAGCATAACAATATTACAAGAGAGGTTTTTGACGGTAAGAAAAAGAAATCAGATATAGTAGATAGTGTGAAAGAATTAAATAAAGTGTTAGATAAATTTGAGTCGATAGATCCCCCTACAGAGTATGTAAACCAACAAAAAGATTTTGAAAAAGCAATTAGTTATTTTAGAGAGTCTTTTTCTTTAATAAATGAAGTATTCACCCGAAAAGAAAAAAGAGAAAAAGGTGATAAGACTGATAAAGAGTTAATAGAGAAATCTGAAAAGTTAGTGAAAGAAGGGGATATTTACTGGCTTAAGGCATTCAAAGATCTTGAAGGAGATATTAAAATTGGTGACGGTACAGTATCAATGAAAGATTTGAAAGAGTTAGATAAGAAAGCTGGAATTAATACAGATAATGTTATGAAGAATGTGAAAGATGGTACGGAATTAATCGGTAATTGGGGATTCCAAGGAACAGACGGTTTCAATATGTCACTCATTTTAAAAGGTGATAAGACATTTGAAACGTATGGTAAAGGTGAGTATCCAAATAAAAAGAATTATATTGAAGGAACTTGGGAATATGATAAGGAAGCTTTTACAATCTATTTACATCTTAATAAACGTTTAGTAGACGGTGTAGAAGATACAATTCAAAAAAAGAAAATAGCATATAAAGTTCAAGATTATGATGGGGAAAACTTGCGATTATTTAATGAGACGTCATTTAATACAATTAAGTATGTGAAGCAAGGTTAAAGTTATGAAGGACTAGGTTTAAATGGCCTGGTCCTTCATTAAAATGTGGGTATGTAAATAATATGTTATCTTTCGTTCTGTTTACTTAGTATCATGTTATTCTTTAATAAAGTAATAAATGGAGTTTTGCATTAAATATATGAGGTTGGTTATAAATGATAAAGAAATTTACTAGAGTTGTATTAATAGCGGTTATGCCAATCAGTCTTATTACAGGTTGTGGAGCTGCTGAAAAAACGGAAGCACAAAAGTCGAAAGAGGTACAAAAGGAGAAAAAGGACTATACGGATTATTCATATGGTAGCAAAGGTATATTAGTAAGTGGCAAAGCGAAAGAACGGCAACAATACGAGATTGGATATATGGATGATAATAAGTTAATTGGGATTGACGAAAGTATTGAGGACTGCATTATTTTAGATAATAAAGATGAAGCAGGTCTCATTTGGAAACAAATAGAGCGCGGATCTATTATTGAAGTGCAATATGGTAAAGACCGAAAAGACATCGTAGGGGTACAATTAGTAGAAGATCGTAAGCCATACGAAATTAGTGATAAGTTTGATCGAAATACGATAAATGAGATTGTTGGACAAGTTAAAGGTAATTTGTAATAGAGGTATTTCGTTAGTATAGGAACCATTAACATGACATGGCGAATCGCATACATAAAAGTTTGGAATCAACGGCATTTTTAATATGAAAATGCCGTTGATTTATTTTAAAAAGTAAATGGTATTCTATAGTCTTGTAGAAAAATGCATATTAGAAAATATATAAATGAATTATTCTTTTTTTAGTTGTGATGATTGCTGTAAGGTCATTGCCCAAAATAAAAGAGCAAAAGCACTAACGGATACACCTAATAGGCATACTCCGTTCCATCCGTATTTTGCATAAACATTTGTTGAAAGAATGGCACCCGTTGCACTACCGATAGAATAAAAAATCATGTAACTGGCAGTGATTCGACTTCTTGCTTCAGGGCGCACTGTGAAAAGCATACTTTGATTGGTGACATGTACAGCTTGCACAGCTAAATCTAAAAGGATAATGCCGAAAATTAGTAACAATAGAGAGTAGTTAATAAATTTAATTAGGAGCCATGAAAGTACTAATAAAGATAAGGCTATGCCAGTTGTTCGTTGTCCTAATCCTTTATCAGCTAATTGTCCCGCTTTCGTAGCAGCTAATGCACCTGCAACTCCAGCAAGACCGAATGCACCAATAGCTGTATGTGATAGATTATGAGGTGTAGCACTTAGAGGTAATACTAAAGAAGTCCATAAAATACTGAATGAAGTGAAAATGAGCAATGCTAATATTCCGCGAATGCGTAAGAGTCGTTCTTCTACAAATAATAAGAGAACAGAACGTATTAATTTTTGGTAAGGCATAGTTGTCATTCTTTTCTGTTCAAGAGTAGGCAAATTCCGATGTAATAAAAAAGATACGAAGAGTAAAAGGGTAGCGGAGGTGAGATAAACGGACCGCCATCCAGCTAAATCTGTTAATGTGCCTGCAAATGTACGAGCAAGGAGAATACCTATTACAACGCCGCTTGTCACGAAACCTACTATGCGTCCACGTTCAGCTGGATTAGCTAAAATTGATGCGTATGCGACGAGTGTTTGCGTCACAGTTGCAAGAAGTCCTACTAAGGCCATACCTATAAAAAGTATGGTGCTGGAGGGAGCGATTCCGATTACAATTAAAGCGAAAACAGATAAAAGCATTTGAACAATAATGAGTCTCTTTTGGTTTAATAAGTCACCAAGTGGGACGAATAAAAGTAATCCGAGTGCGTAACAAACTTGAGTAATCGTAATCACAATACCGATAGTTGAATGACTAATCTTAAATTCATTTGATAAAGAATCAAGTAGTGGATGAGCGAAGTAGATATTCGCCACAGCCATCCCGCAAGCTATTGCGAATAATAGAGTCATATAGCGTGACATGGTTGCATGAACAGGTGAATGTATATGAGTATGTTTTAGAGTGGTCATCATTTTTTCTTTGCTACTCATAAAATCAGCTCCTTTTTGTGTGATTGGAAATAATATACCGAACGGTATGTTATTTCGTAAGTAAAATATAATCTCGAAGAAATAGATATGTCAAGTTTATTTTGAATTAATAACGTTTTCTTTTGACACATCGTTTATAATTTAATACGATATATAATATACTGATTGGTACATAAAGTGATAATGTATAATCTTAAAAAGTAGATGGAGAAGGGGAGGATTTTAAATGGCTCGACTACGCGAATTTGATGAAGAAAAAGCTTTGGATGCTGCTATGCAACTTTTTTGGGAGAAGGGGTACGCTGCTACTTCATTAAGTGATCTAACTGCTAAAATGGAAATACAAAAGCCGAGTTTATATTCAGCCTTTGGTGATAAAGAGGGTTTATTTGAAGCGGCATTAAGGAGATACACAAATTTACATGCGGCTCGTATACGAACAAAACTTCAAAGCGGAAAATCTGTAAAAGAAGCAATTCGGACATTGTTTGAAAATATAGTGGAAGAAGAATATAAAAAAGAATTAAGTAAAGGTTGTTTTTGTATTAACACAATGGTTGAGCTTGCTCCTCATAATGAAAAGTTTGAAGTGCTAACTAGAGAACATCAAATGTATCTCTCAGTTATATTTCAAGAATTAATTATGAAAGGAATTCAGTCCGGAGAACTGGAAAGTGATTTGAACGCTAAAGCAGTAGCGCAAACATTAGTTACGTCTTTAATAGGATTAACAGTATTAATGAAATCACGCCCAGAACGTTCCGTTATAGATAATTCGGTATGTATAATCGTATCGTTACTAAAATGATTTGTAGAAGTGTATTTCAACTAACCTTATTAATAGTAGCCACTTTCATTTATAAGTTTTCAATCGTCAAGTACTGGATTATCTACGAAGAAAATTCAGTACTTTTATTTTCGGAAAGAATATAATTTTATGGGTGTACACAGTATAAGAAGATTGTAGGAGGCGTGTGTAATTAAAAATTAGACGGGAATAAAACGCTATATAGCCCCTTCCAAGCCCCTCATAAGCACCTACCAAGTAATAAATCACTAAGAAAAAACAAAACAAAAACAAAAACAACTACAAGAACAAAACAAGCGCGAAAACATAATAACGTCGTTGTAAGTGTTCACAAATAATATAGTTGTATAAAATTAGAGATGGTACGATGGATCATTATGCTATTTTTTCTTTCATGTATAATAAGATGAGAGGACATCTCAATATTTAACTAATTAAAATAAGGGCAGTATATTAGTAAAAGGGGGAGAAGGATGGATAAGTTATTGCAAGAAATCATAAATTGGATTAGTAGGACTAATGAACAGGTTGTTATTGGTGTTTCAGGACATGGCGCTGCTGGAAAAACAACGTTTGCTAATATGCTTGTAGACCTACTAGATCAAAATGAAGTGAATTATATTAATACAGATCCATATATTGTTAGTTCAGACATACGAAAGCATGCAATTATTGACTATACATATCAAAACGAAAATCATCATTATAAAATGACGGCTTGTCATCCATCAGCGCATCATTTGTCTGCTTTAGAAAGAGATGTTCAGATGGTAAGGGCTGGTTTGGATTTTTATACGATAGATACGCATTATATGAAAAGCGAGTTAATTTCTTCAAAAAACAAAGTGACAATTGTAGAAGGAATGTGTGTCGCATTTATTAATCCCGATCTATTTGATTTGAAAATTTACTTCTATACAGATGATGAAACGGAATTAATGAGAAGGTCTAGCCGAGATATTGCTGAAAGGGGAGCCGATATCAATTATTTAAGGCGGTCTCATGCAGAACGTCGGATTCAGTATAAAGTGTTTATGCATCCATACAGTCAACGTTTTGATATTATTATTAAAAGTTCCGATGAAGCAATATGTCTAGAAAAAAATACATTTGAGTTTTATAAAGTTTAAATGCAAATACTCTATTTGTTATGTTTATTATGAGGGTTCATTTTCATTATTTGGTTCTCAAATGAAGCAACTTTATTATTCACCTAAAAATCCATTGTCTATGAAACAACTAGATTTTTAAACGACTTTAATAGACATCTGTCATTTACATAGACAGATGTCTATTGTATTTTTGGTAGCAAGATTAAATAACCTTTTTGTTACTTTACAGTAAGTAGTAAAAAAAATTGTAATTCGAATGCCAAAACGGCTCCCACATTCCTATATTTATATTGAAGGATTGGGATTTCTTATTTGCTAGCAAAGAGTGGAGGGAAATAGATGGCGGTGTACCGTAATGTGCAGGTGAACTTTTGGCAAGATGAATTCATATTAGATTTAACGCCAGAGGAGCGTTATTTTTACATATATTTGTTAACTGGTACGAAAACGAAGCAATGTGGAATTTACATATTACCGAAGCGTGTGGCAGAACTGGAAACGGGCTACAGTATGGAGACTGTTGAGAAGCTGTTAAATAGGTTTGTTGCATACGGAAAGATTTTATACGATGCGGAAACGAAAGAGTTATACATACTAAATTGGCTACACTATAACCCTATTTTAAATACGAATGTAGAGAAGTGTGTGTTACGTGAGTTAAAGACTGTGAAAAATAAAGAATTCATACATACGTTTTTACGTAAATGTCTTGAAGAAGAATGGAAGATTCCATTGTTATTGCAGCATTTTGGTATGCCTGAAGAAGAGGATACTAGTAGTTTACAAGAAGTTATTGAAGAGAAAGAAGTAGAAAGTATAGAAGAGGCCGTTCCCAAGAGTAAAGTGTACAAGTTTTATGAACAACATATTAGTAGTTTATCCCCATATATCGTGAAGGAATTGAAGGATTGGATACAAAGAGTTTCAGGAAAGGTAGTACTAGAAGCACTTAAAATTGCGTTTGAACATAATAAGCGAACGTTCGCTTATGTGAAGGGGATTTTGAGGAATTGGTGTAAGAAAGGGCAAGTAGATTTAAGTGAAGAAAAGGAAGGATTCATTTTGTATGATCCGTAGCATATAAGGATTTTTCTATTTTAAAAGGTTCTTTCAAAATAGAAGCGAATAGTTTGGGAAAGGAGGGGTTATATGGAAGTTGTTATAAAGAAGAAACGAACTAGAGGTAAGAGAATTTTTATTTGGTCTAGTAGTATCGTTCTTTTATTGATTATTTGCAGTGTGATTTTTTTGAACGTATATACGCTGAGATCTATGCCAAAGATAGATGGAACGAAAAAGCTAGAGGATTTACAACATGCTGTTACGGTGAAACGAGATAGTAACGGGGTACCGCATATTAAAGCGGAAAATGCACATGATTTATATTTTTCGCAAGGGTATGTGCAAGCACAAGATCGCTTATTTCAAATGGATTTAAGTAGAAGGCAAGCTTCTGGTATGTTAAGTGAAGTTGTTGGAGAAGCAGCCGTTGATAGAGATAAATTGTTTCGAACGCTCGGTTTACGGCGAGCAGCAGAAGCGTCTGTTAGTCAATATGATGGGGAAGCAAAATTTGCTTTGCAGTCATTTGCTGATGGGGTGAACGCTTTTATACGTGAAGCGAAAGCGGAAAAGAGATTGCCAGTTGAGTTTACTATATTAGGTTATGAACCTGCTGAATGGTCAATTGTTGATACTTTAACGATTGGGAAGTATATGGCGTTTGATTTAGGAGGACATTGGCACGGGCAAGCGTTTCGTTATTGGGCGCTGAAAAATCTTCCGAAAGAGCAAGCAAATGAGCTATTTCCTACATATCCGAAAGATGCCCCTAGATTGCTCGCTGAACTGAAAAATACAAATGTGGACGTAGCACAAAGTTTTTCAAAAACGATCATTCCGCCGGAGTTTAACGGTAGTAATAACTGGATTGTGAGCGGTGAGAAGAGTGCGTCAGGTAAGCCAATTTTAGCGGATGACCCTCATTTATCTCTTGCGACACCTTCTATATGGTATCAAACGAGACTTGAAATGAAAGATTTAAATGTGAGTGGCGTTATATTCGCTGGAGTGCCAGGTGTTATATTAGGACACAATGACAAAATAGCATGGGGCGTTACGAATACCGGTCCTGATGTGCAAGATTTATATATTGAAAAGAGAAACCCTAATAATGAAAATGAATTTTTGTATAACGATAAATGGGAAAAAGCTACTGTTGTTGACGAATCTATTAAAGTAAAAGGCGGGAAAACAATTCCGTATAATGTGACGGTTACGAGGCATGGTCCAGTCATTTCAGAGTTTGCGGATAAAGGAAAAGAGAAAACGAAAACAGTATTCGCTTTGAAATGGACTGCTTTGGAGCCTTCTGCTGAATTAAAGGCTGTATTAAATATGAATAAAGCGAAAGATTGGAATGAGTTTGAAACGGCACTTCAAGATTTTCATACACCAACTCAAAACTTTGTATTTGCATCAAACGATGGCACGATTGCTTATAAAGCGAATGGAAATATACCAGTGCGTAAAAAAGGTGATGGGAGTTTGCCAGTGCCAGGGTGGACTGATGAATATGAATGGGAAGGGTATGTCCCATATGATCAACTGCCAAAAGTAATAAATCCAAAACAAGGGTTTATTTCAACTGCGAATAATAAAATTGTGGATGATAATTATCCATACCATATTAGCAATACGTGGGCGCAGCCATATAGACAAATGCGTATTCAAGAGTTTTTGCAAGAGAAGGACAAGTATACGGTGAAAGATTTAGAAGAATTACAGATGGATCAAAAGAATTTATATGGGAAAGAGTTTACTCCAATATTTTTAAAAGAGTTACATAAAACAGCTTTAAATGAAGTAGAGAAAGAAGGCGTAAAACAATTAACAAAGTGGAACTTTTACGATAGTAAAGATGAAGCGGCACCATTAATTTTTCATTTGTTAATGAAAGAGATTTCGAATACGTTATTTTCAAAAGAAATACCGAAAGATGTGATGGAGTTATTTGAAGGAAAGTCACAAGTTGTTGATGAATTGATTCGGAAACAAGTAGCCGGGGAAAATAGTGTATGGTTTTCTAAGTATGGAGGCTTCACAAAAGTTGTGCATACATCGTACGAGAATGTAATGAAGAAATTGCAGAAGGAGTATGGAACCGATGTTGCAGAGTGGAAGTGGGGCGATTACCATCAACTTGCTTTTACACATCCAATTTCGAAATCATCTAGTATGTTAGCGTTATTTGCTTTTAATCGTGAGAAACCAGTTCCGATTGGCGGAAGTCAAGTTACCGTTCAAGCCGCGAGTTACGGCGATAACGGTATTGTAAATCACGGGGCTTCTTGGCGATTCGTTATTGATACGAAGGATATGTCAAACGGTTATCATATCGTAGGGCCAGGACAGTCAGGACATTTTAGAAGCGATTGGTATCATGATCAAATAGATGATTGGGTAAATGGCACGTATCATATGACTACTTTAAATACAGATGGAATTGAAGGGAAAGTATTAACTTTACAGCCGAAGTGATAGTATGTTCCTATGTGCAGATGGCCCAGCTTTATGAAGTAATAATCCTTCCGCTAATGAAAGTGTTACTTTAGAAAAAAGACTCTTACTATTGTAAGAGTCTTTTTTCTACGGTAATGGATAAAATATCCTTTTTGTAGAAAAACGACAAATTTTGACAAAATATTGTACAGGGACTTGTTATAATACCTTTTGGGATATTATGTTTATTAAACGGAGGATGAAGTAGTGTGCAACAAGGGGAATTTCTTAATAGTTGCAGTGAAATCTAATAGGGGGATTTAATATGAGCATTAAAGTAATAAGAGCAACAGGGATAATGGGCGGAGCAGCAAGAGTTGCAGTAAAGGTAGATAACGAAGTAGTAATGAAACTTGAGAATAACGAAGAATATACGCTTCCTTTTGAATTAGGTGAAGCGAATATTAAAGTAAAACAATTCTTTTTTGGAAGTAAAGAAAAGAAAGTAAAGGATGGCGACATAGTAGAAATTAAGATAAATAGTATCGCCATGCTATTACTGATGGTGTCAATGATGGCTGTTTTATTCGGTTCATCAATTGGTATAAATATTGTTGTTTTTGGTGTAATAGGAGCATTAGTTACGTTAGTATACGGATTGAATAACTGGTTTAGTTTAGAGGTTAAATAATTATTGTATATATATTTATTTCAGTTGATTTACTATACATGAAATGAAAATATTTTTAAGCGGGAAATGGGGAGAATCAGTATGAAGAAAATGGTTGTAATATCTAGTTTGGCTCTAATAGTAGGTTTAACAACTGGTTGTAGCAGTGAAAAAACAAGTGGACCTAAAACAGTATCTGTAAAAAAAGAAAAAGAGTTAGT
This sequence comes from Bacillus cereus group sp. N31, assembly GCF_016483245.1. Taxonomy (NCBI): domain Bacteria; kingdom Bacillati; phylum Bacillota; class Bacilli; order Caryophanales; family Bacillaceae; genus Bacillus; species Bacillus cereus group sp. N31. The sequence goes on from NZ_JAEHCH010000004.1 coordinate 253,607, forward strand.
AGCGAAGGATATTTTTAAAAAAGCAGCTGACGGATTAAAACAAGAGGAATATCTTACATTGACATCTCTTATGTCAATGAAGGGGAGCAGCCAATCAGAAGAGATTAAAATGAAAATACAGATGGAGCCGAAACTGAAGAATTCTAGAGCTGAAATGAAAATAAGTGGTACAGATATTGTAACGTATGAAGTAGATGGAAAGGTCGCTGCTCAAGTGAAAAACCCTGATACAGGAGAGTTAGTTACGATACCTAATGATCAATTTAATGTAAATGATGTAATGGTCAGTAAAAATTTACTGAATGAGTTAGATTTACCGGAAGCTTTGGCTAAGAAAATGAAAGCAAAGAAGGATGGGGACACATATAAACTTACACTTGAATTAAAGGGAAAAGAAGCAGTAGATACGTTACAAAAAATTAATGGAGATATGAAAAAATTAACGGAAGGATTTAGTATGGATGCGTTTAACATTGAATATATAATAACAAAAGATTATAAATTTGAAGAGATGCGAACAACTATAAAAGTGAGTGAAAGTAACGCAGATAAAAAAGCTAGTACAGATAAGGAAAAGTTGGATGCAGTTGTGAGTATAAAGATTGATTCATATGAAAAGTTTGATTCAATTAAGTTACCAGAAGGGATTCAATAATTTCAATTGTAAAAGGATAAAAAAGAGCGGAAATTGAACTGCACCCCAATTGTTAGACACCGTCTAACAATTGGAGGTGCAGTTTTTCTATGGTTAAATTTACAGCTGATGAAAAAATACACATCGTTCAACGTTATTTGAACGGAAATGAAAGTTACCGAGAAATTAGTAAAGCGGT
>NZ_JAEHCH010000040.1:0-27762 GCF_016483245.1 Bacillus cereus group sp. N31
GGCTATAAGCTCTTATTTGAAACTACATAGCCTTATCATGGCTATAAACTCTTATTTGAAACTGCATAGCCTTATCACGGCTATTACTTCTTACTTGAAACTACATAGCCTTATCATGGCTATAAGCTCTTATTTGAAACTATATAGCTTTATCTTGGCTATAAACTCTTATTTGAAACTATATAGCTTTATCTTGGCTATAAGCTCTTATTTGAAACTATATAGCCTTATCACGGCTATTACTTCTTACTTAAAACTATGTAGCCTTATCATGGCTATTACTTCTTACTTATAATAATGAATAGCTATATTGTGGTTATAATTTCGTAATTTATGAAACGTTATAGCTATATGATGGCTACAACTTTAAAAAAATGAAACGAGAATATCCTGAAAATCATTCGACTAAAAAAAATTTTATTCTATGTAATTTACTAATAAACGTTGATATAAAGCCATTTCATTAAATATGAAAGAAAAAACAATAAAATCATTATAGCTATATGATGGCTACAACTTTCACTTTAAAACTTCAAACAAATATATATATACCAAGGGTTACAGCAACTTTCAATAAAATATAACTTGTTTTAAAAACATGAAACGTTATAGCTATATGACGGCAGGAAACGTGAAACGAAATGAAACGTTTATAGCGGTATGATGGCTACAACTTTTCATTTAAAAACAGTTATAACTCCATATATATCAGTGTTTATATGGAATCTACAGAAATTTCTCAGTCAATCAAAAACATGAAACGTTATAGCTATATGATGGCTACAACTTTAAAACAAAATTAGCATAAAACCCTATAAAATCAATGGTTTAGAAAGATTTATCCCACTACATACTACGTTTCATATTTAAAAAACTTCATAGCCCTATGGTGGCAACAAACTTTTTTTCATGAAACGTCAAACCCCTTGTCGCACAAGGGATTGAGGCACGTTTCATTTTTTTATTTTTCCTCTTAAAGGGACAGATTTCACCAGCATTCGATTTGATATAATCAAAAATGAAATTCTATATCTAATTGTGGGGAAAACTGCAACTTAAAATAAAAGGAGGTGAAAAAGATGGCAAAACCTTTCGTTATAAAGAACAAACGTAGTTTGAATGGTGAAACAACAACACCGGTAATTGTAACAATTAAATCATGGCAAAAGTTAGTAGAAGCTTTGGAAGGTAAGTATTACAGTTTTAAAGATACCTATCTAGAAGACATTGTGAATTCAATGTCCTATGAAGAACGAATTGCAGATGAAGAGGGATTTGTTGCTAAAGCAAAGCCATCTTTTTCACTGAAAATGAAAAAGATTGTAGATAAAGTAAGTGGATTTGATAAAAATGAGGGCAGAAAACATAAGCTATATGGTATTACAAATGCTGATGTAGAATTATTTCTATTTCTTCATAAGAAATGTAATACATATGGTGAGCTTTCGCATGTATCGATCCATATGCTTTGGGAAGATTATAAAAATTATAAAGAAGCATTTGCACATATTCACCACTCACAATTTTATGTGGCTTTGAAGAAGTTAAGTTTCCATAACATCATTACAATCGAAAATGAGTACAGTGGTAAATATAAAATTACCTTAACTGATTTCATGAATAAAGAAACAAATAAAGCAAACGCATATACATTTATTAGCCCGATAGTATTTACCAAAGAATTCTTTGAGTTATCCATTGCAGCTAAGAAACTATTCATGGATGTAGCAATGCAGCAGAAACGCGAAACTACCCTGAAACGTTCTTTATTCAAAGTTGATGAACAAGGAAACTCAACTCACTTTGGCGGTATGTATCGTTACTTACATAAGAAATACCCACATCAGATTCGTGCTGTGCTTGAGGAACTAGAAACAAAGCTATCTGCTACTGGATCTCCTTTATTTAAAATTTGCAAATTAGAAAAAGGGAAGAAGAATAAAAAGCAATACACAACATTGCATTTATCTGTACATCCTGATTTCTTATGCGCAAAAGAAGAAGGAGCAGAATACCGTGATCCTTTTACACCAAGAGATACATATAAGCGTAAAGTTAAATTCATTGAAAATCTGTTAGTGGAAATGAATATTGCTGAATTTGCAAAGGATATGAACCAATTCATTAACGTTTTAAAACACTCTTGTCATCGTCAAATTCGCCAAGTAGTTCGTGGCTTACGAGAAATGATTGATCGACAAGAAGGATATCCTAAAAAGCTTGTTTATACACTAAGTAAATTATTAAAGCAATCTTCTCAATATCGTGTATTAGACACAGCTGCTAAAACTGGTATTTATCCTTTAATTACACACAATGTACCTAAACATGAACAAGAAGAGGCCATTTTTAAATTTGGTACTCATTTTGCTATATACTCTTTACGAAATGTTCAAAAGCTATTCCGTAAAGCGCATGACCTGCTTCATGCGAAATATGCTGTACCTGTAACCTTAGATGCTTACCATCGTAATTACATGCAGTATCAAGAGGAATCACTATTTAGAAAATATGCTTATGAGCAAGGAGTAAATATTAACGCATATACAGCATTAGAAATTGAAATCCGTGAACTATTAAAGTCTAGCGGGCATCAAGGAACTAACATGCCTAGTGATATTCGTGAACTGTTCATTGAAAAAGTTGATAAATTGTCGAAGGAAAAGATTCGTGTAATTGAGGTCCCTGAAGACTTTGATTTAATTCAGTTTCTACAGTCCTTAGAAGCATACTACCGTTCAACAAGTGAAACACCACATTCGGTTGATCAGCTGCTTCCAGCAATGTAAAGATACAGCTCTCTATTTTTGAAAAAACAAAAGTGGAGGGCTATTCGTGTTGAAGATACCCTATGAAATGCATTACTTCTAACAAAACAGAGAGAAAGTTTTCAATTTTAATGATCACGCCTCTCTATTTTTTATGCAATTACATACATTGCATGTAAATCAAAATGAGATATTCACAATTTCTGAGTTATTAAATCTGAATTTTCAATCCTTTTGTGTCATTTCATCTACAAAAAAGCAGAAATATTTTTTATAATTCTGTTGATACCTTAATAATTTTGACTTGATGTGTATAACATAAAGCCTTAAGTACTGTTCTTATCATGTTCTATCTCTAAATCTACTTAAAATCAGAAAAACTTTTGTTAGTTATGTTTAAAAAGTGGATTCTGTTCCTAACTTTGACCAATTTGTTAATAAATTGTGTGTAGTTTTTAAGAAATGTGGAAAGCTTGTTCATAAATCAGCAAAATTTGTATTTATTATTTATTCATTCACTCGCATCAAATTAACGATGATTATATGTAGTTTTTATATACCTACTTTACGATATTTTGTAGTTTTTAATCATCATCCAGCTCATTAAGTACATTCCCAGTATTTACTTTTTATGATTTTTTATGGCTAGAGTAATGATGAACCCTTAGCACAGCAATGTTTTAAGACGATTTTTTCTCTGTATAAAAGTATTATCTTTTTTCTTTATATATATTAAAGATATATATTATATTAGGTTTTTATATTGTGTAATACTTACTATAGAGAATAGACCCTGTGTAAAACCAATTTCATTTCTTAATGGAATTGGTTTTTTTATGTACTTTAATAAACATTATATTTAGGTTTAATCTTCCTAAAAAAATTTTGATATAAAACATAATTTTTTTTATTTCTCTTAGATTTCCGAAAAAAGTAAATCATACTTAAAGTAGATAGTTAATTAGTGGAAATTACAATGAACTTTGTAATCTCCTAACCATTTAAAAAGAGAGGTGAAGACATGGTAAAAAAGAAATCCCAGAAAAACGCCGAAAAAAAGAAATTTACATTCTTTAAAAAAGCAAAGAATAAAACAACTGAACTATTAGATATGCAACAAGAAAATTCAGAAGCACTTAAAGAAAAGAAGACACGTAAAACAAGGGAGAAAGTTCCAGTTATAACAGGAAGAAAAGTAGGTAAGGTTACATTTTGGTGTGTAATGGGATTCGTGTTTGCAGGAAGCTCTCTTTCATTTATCCAACTTGCCGGTCCTCCTAGAGCAGTAGCTGTTCAAGAAAAGAAGGAGGAACCCGTAAAAGTTAAGATATCGGAAGCAGAATTAATTGCATATGCCCATAGTTTTGCCGCTGATTATTTTAACTGGAAGGTTGATATGAATGTAGCTGAAACACGGAAAAAACGATTAGAAAAATATTTAGTTGAAGGATCCGATGAGCAAGGAGGATTAAATAGAGATACTTTAAAAAATGCTTCTAGTACGTTAGTTAAGTCAGAAGCTGTCGAGGTTCGTCAAAAAGGAAATGAGGCAGAAGTTACATTGAAAATCATTCAAAAACTAGAACCTGTAAATAATCCAGCTCCTGGAACGACTCAAGCCCCAGATACACCAAAAGAACCTAAAGAAGTGACAAGGTACTTCTCTATTCCAATCTTAATGGAGAAAGGGAAGATGGTGATTCCTGACAATCCTACAATCGTTCATGGAGAGAGAGAAAAGGCATCTTATAAAGTGGCTACATTTAAACCAGAAGGACGAGAAATAAATACAGATGCAGAAATAAAAAAAGTAGAACAATTTTTGCAATCTGTATTTAAAGTGTATACAGAAGGAACACCAGAAGAAATTGCTTACTACTTTGAAAAAAGCAATATAACAAATGGACTAAAAGGTATTATGACATTTAGCAAATTAGAAAACTTGCGGATTTATGAAGATAAGGATAAAGGGTACAGAGTCTTAGTTGATGCCAAATTAAAAGACAACGATAGCAGCTTAGAGTACACATACACATATGATTTAAATCTAGTAAATAAAGATAATAAGTTTTCAATTAGCTCTATGAAAAAATTTGAAAACACATTAGAGAAAGTGGAGGGTAAATAATTATGGAGCTTTTGGGATTAGATATGGTTGCTCATCAATTACCTGCTATTACAGATGTAGCAGTAATAGGTAATATAAATTTTGGAGTAAATATTAAAAACTGGTTAGTAGCTCAATTGGGCCCGATCTTTTTAGTTGTAGCACTTATTGGAGTTATCGTCTTTGCAGTTAAACGACAAATGGCTGGTTTACTTGGTTGGATAATTGTTTGTGCACTATTATCAGTTTTTGTATTCTCACCAGACGTTTTCAAAGATCTTGGTACAAAATTATATAATTTAGTATTTAAGTAATAAATTAAAAATCTCTAAAAATATTAAAGGGGTTGGTAGAAATGACTCAAAAGCCGACTCGTAAAGAAGTTAGGACATACAACTCGATATGGGATATTCCTAAGAGTTTATACGGGATAAGGGACTTAACTCTCCCTTTCCCAGTTCCTTATAGACAGTTGGGCTTCTTTGTTGGATCTTTACTTTTAATTTTAATTCTAGATCAGTTTTTACCTTTAGGAAATAATGTGTTTTTAAAATATTTAATGTTACCAGGTGGAATAGCATACTTCTTTGGCAATGTAGAATTGGATGGAAAAAGCCCGCATAAATTTTTATTTCGATTTTTCGTGTTTATGTTCGAAAGTAAGAAGATTAGCCGCTATAAAGATACAACTGGTAATATTGGAAACTATCAATATAAAACCTTAATACGATTCAAGGATGATTCAATCAATAATAAGTAACTAATTAATCTATACGGAAGAATTATTTTAGTCTCATATTCTTCTCTAAGGAGGGTAAAATGAATCAGGTTGAATTTCCAGTCAAATACTTTCACGAAAATTTGATTTTTAACCAAGATGGCTCTTGCTGGGCGTATTATGAGGCATACGGAATACCATACGAATTCCGAGGAGATGATGATAAAAATACCTTATTCATGCGCCAACTTGGCTTGTTTTGGAATTTTGATGAAGAAAAGCACCTCTTAATGATTCCTGTTTATCAGAACTTCCAAGAAAAAGCAGATGAATTCAAAGAAACAGTAAGCGGTGAATTAAAAGAACTTGCAATTGATCATACAGATGATGTGGTACATGAGCTAGAACGAAAATTTGGTAAAAATGCAGTAGAGTACCGATATTTTATTGGCGTGAAATTAAAGGTAAGACACATACAAGAAGGGTTTAAAGAAATGTTGTATACAGCATTTCATACCTTTAAAAACACTGCAGAACAGTTTGGGTTACTTGGTGATACTAAGATACTAAAAACTGATTTGGAGATGTTTAAAAGAGAAGCTAGCGCTTTTAAAAATAAAATAAGAAAACATTTGGCTGTAAGGGCTCTAGAAACTAATGAAACGCAATGGGTTATATTAAGAAACTTCTATCGCACATTAGAGGCGCCAGTAACTGCTGGATGGACACCTCCCGTACAAAATGACGACTCTGCAATCATACCAAATCAAGAAAGCTTATTACGTTTATCAGAGGCCGAATTTGATGTTAAAGGAAGACATATTGAAATGTCTCAAATTGGTACCGACGGGTTAGAATATCCAGCATATATGAGCTTTTTATCGGCCTCTAAAATCCCATATACGATGGAGTTTCCAGACCAAGAGTGGATGTATATGATTCAAAATATCGATTTTCCAATTGAACTGAGTGTTCGCACTGAAAATATTAACCATCGCAAAGCTCTATCTAAACTAAATAAAAAGAAAAAAGATTTAGAAGATCAAGAGGCACATGCAAGAGAAAATGCACAAACTGTTGGGCTAAACGTGTATGAAGGCGTTCAAGAAGCTACTGAATTACAAGCACTTATACAAAAGACACGTATGCCATTAGTTAAAACATCGGTATCTTTCTGTATATGTGCTGAAGATTTAGATACAATGCGTCGAAACACAAATTCACTTATTTCTATTTATAGAGAGATGATGATTGAACTAGTAAGGCCGTATGGAGATCAGTTCCTGCTGTTTAATGAATTTATCCCTGGTTCTAGAAGGTATGTAAATGATTATATACACTTTATGGAACCTGGAGTACTTGCGGCCGGTATGTTTGGAGCAACACAAGATTTAGGGGATAATATCGGGTTTTATATTGGAACAACTGGTATTTTAAACAAAGCAGTCTATATGACACCTTCTCTCGCAGCAACAAATACCGTTGCAAATCAAAAAACAAGCGCACTTTCAGTTGCAGTAACGGGAAGTACTGGTTCCGGTAAATCATTTGGAACGAACTTAATTGTTTACTTAGCTGTTCTTGGAGGAGCACAAACACTGATAGTCGATCCGAAAGGTGAGAGGGGGAACTGGACAGAAGATTTACATGGTTTAGAAGGTAAAGTAAACGTAATTACACTAGGGACTGATAGACGAGATGAAGGGAAACTTGACCCATTTATCATTCATAAACATAGCCGAAAAGATGCAATTGAGTTAGCGATGACAATTCTTACTTTCATTACAGGTATTAAACCTGATAACTCGGAAAAATTCCCGCGCTTGGCTTCTGCTGTAGAATTTGTAGCAGGGATGGAAGAACCGTGCTTAACAGCTGTATCTCAATACCTTGAAGATAGTGAGGATAAAGTGGATCAACAATTAGCCGCTCATATTCAAGCTTTTGAGAATTTATCCTTTGCACACTTAATCTTTGGTGATGGAACAAATAGAGACATTGAACTTGATACAGCAGTGAATATCATACAAATTCAGCATCTTGATATGCCAGATATTCAAAAAGATCCGAAAGATTATACCTTACAAGAAAATTTATCAGTTAGTATGCTCATGTCTCTATCTTCTTTTGCAAGAAAATTCTTTCAAAAGGATCCTACTAAATTCAAAATTGTTTTATTGGATGAAGCATGGGCAATCATGGGAACTTCTCAAGGGCGGGAGTTAGCTCGTAAGCTAGTTCGTGAAGGTCGTGCCTTAAACTCTGCAGTATACTTTGCAACTCAAAGCGCAAGTGACCTTGGAGATGAGACATTTAAGAATAATATCGGTATGAAGTTCTCATTCCGTAATACCGACAGTAAAGAGATTTCTTCAATCTTAGATTTCTTTGGATTACCTGATAATGAAGAAAATCATGCGATTATTACTAATTTAGAAACAGGACAATGTTTGTTCCAAGACATTCAAGGAAGAACAGGTGTTGTCACAATGGATGTAGTGTTTAAGGATTTATACGACGCATTCGATACAAGACCAAATGCAAGAAAGAATTATAGAAAGTCAAATGATGATGAAAGGCAGGAAGTTAATGCAACCTTTGTCGAAGAAGGGGGAGAAAAAATAAATGTAGGAGTGAGTTAACATGGTAAAAACTAAATTTAAAAAAGTTATACTAACAAGTCTATGTGTAGGTACTTTTTTCTTGATTGCGGCATGTGGTAATAGTGAAAAGAGTGTAGGAGAAGAAACAGATAAACAGGGACACACTCCAAGAGAAATGATGCTTGACTTTGTAAACGCAGATTTAAGACATGATTATAAAACAATACGTAAATTAGTTGTCGATGGGGAGAAAAATAAAATATTGGATCCTAATAAAGGACCTCAAAATAATTTATCTTATAAAGATTACACAGTAAAAGAATATGTGGTAGATAAGGATACAATTATGTATAACTTTATTTCAAAGAAGCCCCCTAAAAATATCGATAAAGCAGTGAAATGGGTAAGAGTAGTTCGTACAGAAGATGGATTCAAAGTTCGAAGTTATACTGGCCCTGAACGAAATGAAATTGATGAAGTAGCAAATACTAAACCGACAAGTGAGTTTAGTTCAAAAGATTAATAGGTTCCCATAAAGGGGGAGTAACATGTAATGAAAAAGTTTATTACCCTATTGTTATTAATTTGTACTTTGCTTTTAGCATTTAGTTTACTTTTTAAAGCTGCACCAGTCTATGCGGAAGAGGAGCCAAGACCTTCACTAATAGACAACATTATTCCGAAAAGCAAAGAGAAATTAAAATTTGAGGAATATCCACTAAGTAGTTATGGTATTGATGTTTATACTCCAGAAGGTGGATTTGGAGAATCTCTTAAATTTTGGAAATGGAAAGATAATATTAAAGAACAAATTGTAGCAACTATTTTTATATTAATTAGTATTGCATGGACAGTAAACCTTGCAATTAGTAGTTTGGTAACAAGTTTAGTAGGCCAATCAATGAGTTTAAATATAGTTGCTGATGTTGGAGATAAGTTGGGTGAGGTAATATCTAAAACAGCAGGGTTCAATGGTTCCTGGGGTAATGGAATATATAGTGAACTAATTGGGCTCATGTTAGCTTTACTAGCATGCTGGGTTATCTGGGTAGGTTTTATACAGCGACGTCAGTCGGAGATGCTAGGAGGATTGTTAAAAGCATTAGGTATTTTAGTTTTCACTCTAGGTTTTTTCGCGAATTCAAGTTATATCATCAAAGGATTAAATAATTTTTCAGAGCAAGTAAATAAAACTGTTCTTGATTCATCTCAAAGTATTAGTGGAGCAAGTGAAGGGCATTCAAGTGGTGTCGATTCCATTACAGATTTAACACACACTCTATTAATAAAGCAACCTTATACATTATTACAGTTTGGCACAACAGATATGAAGAAAATCGGTGATGAAAGAATAAAGAAAATGTTAACAACGACAGATCCTGATGAAAGAAAAGCTCTTTTAAAGGATGAAGTTGAGGTTCAGAAAAACCAAACATTGTCGTTAGATGCTACTTTTGAGAGAGGGGCACTCGTATTACTACTAGGTGTTATTAATGCTCCTTTATGGATTGTATTGGGATTATGCAGTATGGCGATGTTATTTTATCAATTAATGTTTATCATCGTAGCGCTAATGTCACCTGTAATGTTATTAATGGCATTAGTACCTGCGTGGACTGGAACTGCTAAAAAGTTCTTAGCTGAACTGTTTAGAACATTGCTTATGAAAGTTGCAATTGGTTTCCTGGTAACTTTAATGTTTTGGGTATCGTCAATTTTGTTCAGTGCTACTGATAAGTATGGATACTTAGTTGTAGCTATACTACAAATACTTTCATTCTTGGGTGTTTGGTTATACCGTAAAACAATTTTCGATGCAATTACTATAGTACCAGCAAATGCAGGGGTAGCAAGAGCTTCAGATGCTATGAGTAATATTAGGCAGAAATATCGTGATGTTAGACGTGGATCTAAGACAGTTGGAAGAGGTGTAGCAGTAGCTGGCGCCGCGGGTGTTGCAAGTGCGGCAATGGCCGGGAAAATGGGCAAATCAGGTTATAGTAAGTTTAAGCAGTTGAAAGAAAACTATGCAGATAGAAAAGAAAAGGTAGCAGATGGTAAACGTAAGGAAAAAGAGCAAATGCAAGCAGAAAAAGAAAAAAATATTAATCAAATGAAAAAAGAAGAAAACTTAGGTGTTCGCGATAGAAAAGGAAATCAGGAGCAAGAAAGGGTTCAGGAAGAAGTAGCCGCAACTAAAGAAAATCCAGAATTAGCAGTACGAGAGAAACATCAAGATAATAATCCTGAAGTACAACAAGCAGAATTAAAAGATAAAGAAGAAGATGTAAAGGTGGATGTTAAACCAGTAGCACCATTAAATGAGGAACTAGGTAATAAAGAAGATGTAAAAGCTCAAATCAGACCGGCTGCGACTCAAAATAATGGTGGTCTCGAGAATAAGCAAGAAGATGTAAAAGCGGAAATAAAACCAGTAGCGGCAATTAAAACACCAACGGGTCAAACTAAGTCAACGGATGATAAACCAATTATAACACCACAGTCAGGAACGACACCAGTACCAGCTAATCCGATGGAGAGCAAACCAATTACAACACCACAGGCAGGAACGCCACCAGTACAATCGAATCCGATGGAGAGCAAGCCAATTACAACACCACAGTCAGGAACAACACCAGTACCAGCTAATCCGATGGAGAGTAAACCAATTACAGCACCACAGCCAGGAACACCACCATTACAATCGAATCCGATGGAGAGCAAGCCAGTTACTACTTCCCATGTGAGTACACCGCAAAAACAAGTAGAGGTAAAACCAGTCAATCAACAACAAACTAAAAATGTTTCTAAAGTGAATAATCAACAACATGTAAAAGAAGGAGCAGATATTAAGAAAGTTAACGCAAAAGCACAAACACAACAAGAAGTTTTAAAAAATGTAAAAGCAAAAGAAACCATAAAACCAAAATAATTCAGCTCATGAGGGAGGGTTTACACATTGAGTGCGGAACCAAATCGCGACCTTGAAAATGAACACCATCCTGAAGCTGAACTAGGGAATGCTAAGCCTGCCTTGAAAAAGGCAGGCCATTCTTTAGGGAAGGCGACTGGTAAAGGATCAAAAATAGCGGGTAAAGCAGTTGCGCAAGTAGGTAAGAAAGTAGCAGTAAAAGTAGCACAGAAGGCAGCTACAGTTGCTGTTGCAAAGCCGTTATTAATAGTTGCCGGTGTTATTATGGCTGTTGTTTTAGGTTTAGGTATAGTAATATTTTTATTAACTGCCACAATGAGTGAAGATGAAGTCAGTCCTGGAGGAATTGGTGGTCCTTTTGCACCGGGTACTGCAAGTGTCAGTCCTGAAGTAATGAGATGGGAGCCATTGGTAAGGAAATATGCGGCGCAACATGGCATAGAAGCAATGACTCCATTAATATTAGCTCTTATTCAACAAGAAAGTTCTGGAACACAATTAGATGTAATGCAAAGCTCGGAATCACAAGGGTATCCTCCGGGGTATTTTACTGATCCAGAGGAAAGTATAAAATATGGTTTAATGCATTTTGCTGATTGTCATAAAAAATCAAATGGTGATCAAAATACTACATTACAATGTTATAACTACGGAACCGGATACGCTAACTATGCAGTATCGAAAGGTGGATATACACACGAGAATGCAAGAGCATTTTCTGCAGAACAATCAGCTAAAAATGGTTATAGATGTGCATCATGGCGAAGTGCGGAGGCAGTAGCTAATAATTGGTGTTATGGTGATCCAGACTATGTCCCACATATTATGAGATACTATCAACCTGGTCAAACCCCTGGTGGTTCTGGTGGAATTGCTGGTGGTAGCGTTTTAGGTGATGATGTATTCCAAGCAATTATGGCAGAAGCACTAAAGTATCAAGGATGGCCATATGTGTTTGGAGGGCGAACACCAAATACGTCATTTGACTGTAGTGGAATTATTGAGTATACGTATTCAAGAGTTGGTATTAATTTATTTGGTACTGCACAAACCCAATGGGATAAAACCCAACGTATAACAGATCCTAAGCCAGGAGATTTAGTGTTTTTCCATAGTACTTATGCTACAAGTAACTACATTACGCATGTTGGCATTTATGTAGGAAATAATACAATGTATCATGCTGGCGATCCGATTGGCTATGCTGATTTAGGTAAACCATATTTTCAACAGCATTTTGCGGGATATGGTCGTGTAGTTAGATAATTATGCATGTAACATCTAGCAACTTATGAAACTGCGAAAAGGAGGTAAATCATGAAGAAAATCACCATTATACTAGCAATTTTATTAATAGCTAGTGTAGGGTTTTTAATAAAATATCAATCTGATAATGAAAAACTTAAAACTGATAATATAAAATTAACGAAAAAAGTGAAAAAGGTGGGGGCACAATACAACGATACGAAAAAGGAATTGTCAGCTCTAAAGAGTAATAATCAACAACAAGTAAAGGAAGCTGCAGAACGATTTCTTAAAGCTTTCCGTACTTATGATACGGGTAAAGGCGAATCATACCTTGCTAATATAGATGCATATATAACACCAAATGCAAAGAAAGAATTAACACCACCAGGTGGACCAACGCAATCTGCTCCTGGAACTGGAGATGAGAAAGAAAAGAAAAAAGTTTCATTTCAATCTGAATACATAGGTGGCGAGTTGTATTATGCATTTTTGGATACTACAAAAGCAAATGTATTGGCAAAAGTGAAAAGTAAAATTACAGTTAATGGTGTTTCATCTGATAATATGTCATTAATGCAAATAAATCTTATCTATGATGGAAATAAGAAGTTATGGCTTGTCGACAAACTTATACCTTTAGCAGATTTAAAAGATCGTATGCCTTAAGTGGTGTACACATATTACATGTAGAGTAATAGAAAAATCCCTCTTAGCATTGTTAATAAGAGGGGTTTTTAGATGTTTACTGTAAATTTGAAATAAAGTCGTACTGTTTATAAAAAAGACGCGATGTTTTGAATAAAGTCGCGACGTTTATAAAAACATTGCGATGTTTTGCCCCTTTGAATCTGTTTATCTAAAGGGGTGTTTTTATAGTGAAAAGAAGATCTGAACTGAAAGGCTAATTAAGGAACTGTTGGGTAGCAATAAAGTTTCTCCACTAAAGGGCCATTTAATGGATTAAGGCTTATGAACAAAATAAATTTCTACCATTCAACTAAATCACGAAAACTGAGGCTGTACCGTAGATACCATCTCACGGTTAATAAAATAATATCAGGTTGATAATGTTTCCACTTGAATAGATTTTGCTTTTCCATACTGAACATGTCTTTTTTTAGAGTACTAGTTTCAGTATGTCCAAGTATGGGGAGGTACTGCAGATATTTTGAAGTATTTGCACCAGAACCTAAAATTTTTTCTTTTATCTTCATAAAATCAATTTTTAAAATTTCTATTTTCTGAAAAAAATACAAATCATGAGAATTCTTTTGTTTGTTATAACGTATAATTTCACGTATTATTAAATTTTTTTAAGGGTCATGTCCTTTCTGCTCACTTTGAGCGTATTCTTATCCTTGATTCTACAACATTTCAAGTGCCGGATCGATTTGCATCTACTTATCCTGGTGCCGGAGGATGTAGTCATAGAGCTGGTGTAAAAATTCAACTAGAGTATGACCTGTTGAGTGGAGAATTTTCTGATGTGAAAATTGAACTAGGAAAACGAAGTGATCAAGCGTATGGTGCGACTCGAGCAGATATGGCACAAAAGAATGAACTATATATTCGTGACCTAGGATATTTTCGTTTACAAGACTTTAAATCTATTCAAGATAGGCAAGGATACTATTTATCACGTCTTAAGTTACCAACTAAGATATATAGAAAAGAGTTTCGAAACAGTCGTATTTAAAACAAAACCCGCCCAACTGAGGCCGGTATATATACAAATTCATTTGGAAGAAATCATGAACCAGTTACAACCTGGCCAAGTGTATGAATTACATGATGTATATGTAGGGAGCAAAGACAAATTACCTACTCGCATTGTGGTTTATAAATGTACGGAGGAGCAAAGACAAAACCGCCTACGTGATCGAGCTATTCGTGAAAAGAAAAAAGGAATTACATATACAGAGCGTACGAAACTTCTACAAGGAATTACGGTATATATGACAAACATTCCTACGGAATGGGTACCAAAAGAGAAAATCTATGATTTATACTCACTACGTTGGCAAATAGAACTGCTATTTAAGATATGGAAATCCTGGTTTCAAATTCATCGTTGTAAATCTATTAAACAAGAACGATTAGAATGTCATCTTTATGGACAACTCATTAGCATCCTATTATGTTCTTCTACAATGTTTAAAATGAGAGAACTCCTGTTGCGTAAGAAACAGAAAGAGCTAAGTGAATATAAAGCGATGTACATAATTAAAGATCATTTTTCACTTTTTCACCAAGCATTACACAAAAACACCCAAGAGCTATCAAAGGTTCTCCTTCGTCTGTTTAACCTCCTACAGCACAACGGACGAAAATCTCATCGATACGAGAAAAAGACAGTCTTTGATATTTTGGGTGTTGTGTATGAGTATACCACTTCTACTCATCAGGTAGCATAGTAAAAAAATTGAAGCCCATCAGGGTTTATTTGATATGCCTATTTTTATAAAATCTATAAAAGATAATAAAAAAACTATATGGAAAGACCGCATTTTGTATAAAAATATACCTTAAGTTGATGGATGGGTGGTGGGCCCCCCATAAGGTTGTTTAAAATTCGGCTTTGGAGATATTTTTAAATACGTTCAACATCCAAACTAAGCCAAGGTAATTACAAATGAAAGTGTCCTATTAATATTTCAAAAATCACCTAATCCCATTCTCTTGCTATATTTTTAGTTAACCCACTTGACTATAACGCAACGTCATAGTGCATAATTTTAACTATATTAAATAAGGAGTGAAAGAAATGAATATAAAATCATTACGGTCAGATAAAATATATCGAAAAATTTTACAAGCTCCAAAAGAGGAAAAGGTTGAGTTATACAGGAAAGAAATGTTGGCTCCGTTTATGGAGAAATGGGAAATTCAATATATTCCTTTTAAAGCTGAGGAGCCAAATGGTTTTGATGTTATTACATTGAATAATATAATGAGCATTTCTCCTAATCAGATTACAAATGAGATTACACCAGAACTAGAATTGATTTCGTCTGATTCTTTTTGGTCTGAGTGTAAAGAAGTTGTTAGGAAAAGCCTTCATTTATTTAGAGAGCATGATGTGAACCTTCGTGTATCTGATTACTTATTCACGATTCTATTAGGGAATCCCAATAGTCCTTCATTAATGTTAAATGAAGGATATAGTGGTGATGGAGGTATTCCTGGCTATATTTTGTGTACATTTGTGCCAAATGAATACACAATCCCTCGAATGAAAGCTGCTTTAGCACATGAATGTAATCATAATGTTCGATATCAATTTATTCAGTGGGACCATACTGTTACTTTAGGTGAATTAATTGTTAGTGAAGGTTTAGCAGAAAATTTTGCTACTTCTATTTTGGGGGAAGATCTACTCGGACCTTGGGTATCGAAAACAACTATGGAAATGCTTAATAGACGTATTAAACCTGTGCTCAAGGATCAATTACAATTAACAGGATTTGATAAAATTGCACCGTATCTTTATGGTGACGAATTAGCAAAACTTCAAAACTATATACCAGTCAATATGCCTTATGCTGCTGGTTATGCCTGTGGATACTATTTAATTAAATACTATTTAGAAAAAACAGGTAAAAATATCTTTGAAGCCACAATAACTCCTGCCAATCAAATACTAGATGAAATAAAGGAATTTTGGGATGAAGAAACAATTTTTAACGGTTAAAGATATTGTGCAAATTACAGGCATAACAAAAAGAACCTTACAATACTATGATAAAATAAATTTATTAAAGCCAATTTACTTAACGGAAAATGGTTATCGACTCTATGATAAGAACAGTTTAGCAAGACTTCAAATGATTCTATTTTTTAAAGAAATGGACTTTTCTCTAAAGGAAATTGCGGAAGTTTTGAAACTTACGAGAGAAGAACAGCTACAATTATTAAAGAAGCATAACCAAACTTTATTGTTAAAAAAACAACATTTAGAAACAGTTATTACTGCGGTGGATGAGTATGTATCAGGAAAGGATATCTACAATTTAAATATTTTTAATAATTCATCTATTTTGCCATTACAAGAACAATATGCTCATGAAGCGAAATTCATCTATGGAGAAACAGAAAAATACAAAGAATTTGAGGAGAAGCTGAAAGAACTCTCTCCTAGTGAAAAAGCGAACTTATTTCACGAATTCGAACAAAAAATGGAAAGGGTGTTTAGAAAAATTGCTTCCTATATTAATCAATCACCTTCTTCTGATGAAGTACAGCAATTAATTGTAGAGTGGAAAAGTTATCTCGAACAATCTATTGTATGTGACTCTGAAATGTTGACATGTATTGCAAATACGTATAAATTTGATAATCGATTTAAAAATTATATAAATCAATTTAGTAATGAAGACTTAGCTGAATTTTTATATAAAGCCATTATGCATTATATCAATCAAAAGAAGCATTAAAGTCGTACTTTTATAATAAGGGTCACCTTACATTGCCATTAACTTAAGAACAGAATTAAAATAAGCTTTCGTTTACCAAAATAAAAGCATTTAAAAAAGGAGTATTTTCTTATAAATGTGCATGCTAAATAAGCCCTAGCTAGGGCTAAAAATTATACAGTTTTCTTTTGTCCTCTTAATCCAGTATACTCGTAAACAACACCCAAAATATTCACATATGGGTGAGTTTTTCGTCCGTTTTAGCTAGAAATATGTCCATAAACTGTGTATATAAATCATGGAGGGTAGTTCAAAATCTAGAACTGGGATTCGCATCGTAAATAAAGGATATTTTTGGAAAAAATTAACGGAATCCATTGTGAAATGTTTGTTATGTTAGAGTTTCTTTAAGTTCCTTTTATGAAAAACTGTATTTTACAAATACTACAAGTTCATTTAGGTGAAATAATAATGGAAAACCGCCGTTGTATAATCAATTTATTATGAGCATGCAAGGAGGCTTGTTAGGAGTGAAAATAAGCGAACTAGCACGATTGACCAATGTCAGCATACGATCTATCCGGCATTATGACAATAAAGGACTTCTAAACGCCGATAGGTTGGAGAACGATTACCGGGATTTCGACGAATCGGCCATAGAACGAGTCAAAGCGATTCAGTTATACTTGAAGCTTGGATTAACAGCAGATGAAATTAAAGCGTTGTTCAAGAGCGAAGCGGCAAATCCTGACGAGTATGAATATTGCGAGGAGATGCTGGAAACGTATGAAAAGAAGCTAAGAAATGTGAATTATCAAATCGAAGCACTTCATGGATTAAAGAGATTACTGGAGAGGCAAATCGCTTTAACGATTAAGAAAAAGAGAACTGTTTAATGTAGACATGGCCCCTGAGCATGATGAATCGCTCCAGGGCCATTTTTGTTTGTGTTGACATTGACACTAGTGTAATCCTTTATGATTTACTTAATTTCATCTGAAAGGGGTTTTTCCATTGAAAAGTAATAGCAAAAATGAGAAAAATGGTTCTGAAACTATAAACGCGGTTGGGAACCGAAAATCGGTAACAGTCATAGGACTAGGTCCGATGGGTCAGGCGATGGCAGGCGTTTTTCTGGAGCACGGGTACTCGGTGACCGTGTGGAACCGGACTTCAAGTAAAGCAGATCAGCTTGTAGCAAGAGGAGCCATTAGGGTGTCCACGGTCAACGAGGCATTAGCTGCTAACGAGCTGGTAATCCTTAGCCTTACAGATTACAATGTGATGTACTCTATTCTGGAACCGGCTTCTGAGAATTTATTCGGTAAGGTGCTCGTTAACTTGAGTTCGGATACCCCGGAAAAAGTTCGCGAGGCGGCTAAATGGTTGGAAGACCGTGGAGCACGGCATATTACTGGAGGGGTGCAAGTTCCACCGTCAGGCATAGGTAAATCGGAATCTTACACATACTATAGTGGTGAGCGAGTGGTCTTCGAGGCTTACAGAGAGACTTTGGGAGTGTTAACAAGTACCGATTATCGGGGCGCGGACCCCGGATTAGCCATGCTATACTACCAGATACAGATGGATATATTCTGGACGGCAATGCTTAGTTACCTTCACGCTCTTGCAATCGCTAACGCGAACGGCATTACGGCGGAGCAATTCCTGCCATACGCTTCAGCGACAATGTCGTCACTGCCAAAATTTATAGAGTTCTATACCCCGCTTCTCGATGAGGGTGAGCACCCTGGTGACGTGGACAGACTCGCAATGGGCTTGGCGAGCGTTGAGCACGTTGTTCATACTTCCCAAGAAGCCAGCATAGACATCGCCTTGCCAGCAACTGTTCTGGAAGTCTTCAGGCGCGGCATGAAGGCTGGTCATGCCAATGATAGCTTCACCAGCCTCATTGAAATCTTCAAAAATTCCGATATTCGTTCATAAAAAATAGGCCATTCCTTTCGGGATGGCCTTTAAAGGGGCGCGGAAACATCGCCATCATTTTTGAAAAAAACACGCTAAGCAAAAAAATACAATGAGTTGCCTATATGGATAGATCATTTATATAATTATCGTTAGCGGAAGTTGTTTCAAATTCATCCTCATTTAAAGAGGTATCCCAAGTATATCTTTTTACTGTTTGGAGTGACACTCCAAACCGTAGATTTTTCCTTCGTTATCAAGCCATTTCTTTATTTCAGTCATACCAGCATAATGAGGATAGTGTAGCTCTACATAAACAAGTTCTCCGCCTTGAATGTTTTTTTCGCAACTTACACATTTAGGTTTTACTTTTAACATGATATATTTTCATCCTTTTTCTAATTGTATCATTTGGAAAAAACGATTTGCTAAGGTTTTTGGCTATATATGATATTCATGAAAGGTTAACATAACGTCTTATTATAGGGATTCAATATATTTAGAAGACTATTAAAAGTCCTCTAGTTTGTTTAACTGGAGGACTTAGTTGCAAGAAGATAAATGGGTATCACTTTTTTGTTTTATTTTTTCTCACTAACTTTAAGCCGTTTTGCACTTCCGAAAAATGCGCTCCCAATTATGAATATAACGGAATAAATATACATTGTTATCCCTGAATGTTTATTATCAAGTAGTGTAGTATTAAGTAAATTAATAAACGTCATCAATATAAATGAATATATTAATATATTCATTTATGCCCTTCCCTTACTTTTTTCGGCAACTTCTATGTAATAAATAAGGTAAGTTGCAGGTTTAGTGAAAAAAACAAATAAAAATTTTAGAAAATACTTCTAAAAAACTTAGTTTCTCAGTTAAAAATAACAATAATTCAAGTAGAAGTATTATTTTTGAACTTTATAAATATTGAACAAGGGAGAGGAGATATTTTTATGGATTCAAAAACTTATGAAAAACTACAGGCACTACGTAGATATAAAGAGCAAATTCAAGCGGTATTGAGAACGGTTAAAAGACACGATAAAGACGATCCAGATACTGAATATGCTGAGTTTGCCCTTGAAAACGGTAAGATTATAGGTGTTTGTAAAAAAGAGGACCTCTCTGATTACTCATTTAGAAGTATTACACAATTCACAGGTAATATTTTTAATGTAGTAATTACACAAATGTCTGATGAACTGGATATAAATAAAGTACAGGTTTCAGTAAAAGAAGCTAGCAGAAGATCAGCAGATGCGTTAATTCGTGAGTTAATAGAATTGGAGCAAGATGAAAGACTTCAAGTACCAACTTACGAAGCTGAGGTAACTGGATATAACATGAATGCTCAGGTTCCAACTATATTCTTACGTATTAATGGTGCGGAATGCTTCATGAAATTACATGAACTAAACTATGGAAGAGTGTATAAAAACGCTGTGGATCGCTATGCACCAATTGGTGAACGTATCCCAGTTAAGGTTCTACAATTTAATCCAGAACAGCGACTAATTCACGTTTCTAGAAAAGCTGCCGTGGAAAATCCTTATCAGTTATTATCCGAATTAGCTGAAGGGGATACAATTGTAGGAAGGGTTGTAAATGTTGACCCGCGTTTTGGTGTTTTTGTTGAATTGGACCAAGGCTGCACAATTAAAGGAATTGTCCCTAAAACAATCGAACAGCCAGTATTGGATGACGTAGTAAGTATGAGAATTGTAAGTGTGGATGTGGAAAAAGAGAGAGGGTCGGGGGTTATCTTTAAGTTTCCATTTGGACGCAAAAAAGTTAACGATCCAACGGCGTTTTTATATAACTAATGAGTGCGCCGCAGGTTTCCGTACAAGAGAATGGAAAGGCGGTTCAATATTGGCTTAATAGGGACGAAACGTTATCACTTTGGGATGACCCCTCTTTACAGGGGGGACCAATTCTTCCAGATAAATTTAAACCACTCACAGATTTACGTAGTATATATGACAGAATTAATTCAGGTTTTATAAATGAAAAAGACAATTTAATATTAAAGCTTATTTGGGATTCATTAGCGATTACTGAAGCTCAAATTAAAAATTTTGTGGAATCTAAAATTAGTAGGTCACAGGTTTCAGAATCGCTGAAAAAACTGGTACTGTATGGATTTGTTAGTAGATGGGAGATAAAATCGGGGCTATTTCCGGATCAGCCCAAAACCTCTGCTCCAATCACTTTAAATACTGCTGGTCATTTGATGATGTGGGCTTATCATAACCGTAATACAAACTATTCTTTAAAGCCAGAACAGTGGTTAAGGCTTGGAGTAGCAGGGGTACAAAGATTTGTCACTATGAATCAAATAAAATATGAGTTTGCAGTAGGTCAACAGTTATTAAAAAACTGGTGCTGGTATCCAAAGCTACAAGGTACTGGTACTGGATATAATCCAATTGCTGTTGGAGAAATTAAAACTCCGATTGGAAATCAAAACTTCATATTTGAAAGGGTGCAACAGGGGCAGCGATATGCACAACATTTAAAATCGCGATTGAAAATTTGGGAAGATCAAATTCAAAATGCACCAAATAATTTATTGAACTTCGAAAATACGAAGAGTTTACCAGGTATTTTTATTTTATCTATATCTAATCTCGCTTTAGCAGAACATGTTAGAAAGGAGCTAATGTTAGACTTACGAAAGATTCCTATAATGCTCGTAATAGACGAATGCATTCACAGTGAGGGATTCGCAAAATCTTTTTATATCTCGACACAAAACGGAATTCAGCAAGCACCATTACCATTTTTGAGATAACAAGAGCTGCTTCAGGTAAACATGCTGAAGCAGTTTTTTGCCGTTAAAAGCAAAGTAGGTAACAGTCTTTATGGGATACTAAAGAAAATGGTGGTGCTTTAAATGATTAATAAGAAATGTAGAAAAAACTGATAATTAATATGTATCTATTGGTTCGATACAGTAATCCATAATAATAAAAATATTTTATTATTATGGATTAGCACTTCCTAACTTTACGTTGTATTTTTGAAAATAAGAACCGAAATGAAAGGGGCTGATACTATGTTCTTCAAAAAGACTAAGCGAATTAAAAGACTAGAAGAAAAGGTGTTGCAGCTAGAGAAAGAACGAGATGAAGCACAAGAATTAGCACTAGAAACTCTTATGAAACCTCAAGCCTTAAAATGGGGGAAGAACAAAGGTCAAAAAATACAATAATTGAAGAAGTATAAACAAAAAGATTTACTAATAGTGTCCGGTGAAAATAAAGGTGTTTAATAATAAACTCAAAAAAACTTGTTGTTATGTAGTTAAAATAAACAAATCAAAAGGTTCTGTTGCAAAGTTTTTTACCAGATAAAAAGTTGGGATGATTACAGATGGATTTTATGCAATCGTTAGTAATTGTTGTAATTCGTTGAACTTCGTTTTTGTTTATATAGGGCATGAATGGTTTCGATTCCTTTGATGGTACGTGAAGCATGATGAAGGCTTTGAAATCCAGAGGATCTAGTAAACCGACGTTTTACATGCCGATGAGCCTGTTCAATTGCATGATAAAGATAACACCACTCTTCTTTGACTTTGATATAAGTCTCATCTAAATGCCAAGAAAAATGTACAGATTTATTTTTCCAAATTTGGTAGATCAAATTTCTATATTGATGAATCCATCGTATGATCGTTGTTGGGTGAACCGAAACACCACGTTCTTTCGAAATTTCAGAGACATCACGATAGCTTAAGGGAAAACGACAGTAGTAGCCGACAGCTACCAAAAAAATATCTTTCTTGAACTGTTTTCCTTTAAATTATTCCATTTGTTATGCTCCCGTTCATCTTTTTCCAAAGTGTACTCGAGTTTCGAAAACTTTGTAACGGAACCCACTATGTTTAAAGAAAGATATGACGTTGTAAAAAATGGGATCTCCAATCTGATCGAATAGGGGTTATGAAATGTTAAATTATGGTTTGGAACATAATTGTATGGTATTATTATATAGAAAATTACAAATGTTTGTGAACTTTAGAAGGGGATTTTTGTGAAAACTATAAAAACAAACTGTTTTTCAGCATAGATACTATAGGAGCTATGATTTGTATTATCATGCTTATTATTAGTCTTGTTAATTTTAGAACATGGATACATCCATTTTTATTTTGTACATTCGGATTAATATTTTCACTTAATGTAGTGAATACTCTTAAGGGAAATAGACATAAATAGGGGAAAATACAGTAGTATTTATAATAACTTATTGGGTATACAAATTAAATGAAACTTTGAAATAAAGTATCGGTGTTAAAACAAAGACATCATGTCTTGCCCCTTTGGATTTTTATATCTATAGGGGCATTTTATAGTGAAAAGGGTTGTTTTGAATACTTGTTTTAATGAGTGAGTTCTTTCTAATTGAACGAATGAAGTACGCTATTCAAAAGATTGCTTTACTTTAATATTTATACTGTATTCCAGCAAGGAACGTTTCTTATGTAAGGAAGGGGTATGAGGGATTATATGAAAAGAATGAAAAATATATGGTTGTTAGTGTTATGTTTCTTATGTTTGAGTGGATGCAATTATGAAAATGAAAATCAGGTGAAAAAATATATAAAAGAGAAATATGGGTTCGATGTTGTTGTAACAGATTGGGGAGGGATAGATGAAGGAAATATGGGACATACGTATCATACTGTTCAGGCAAAAGATAATAAAAATATTCAATTTCGAGTAGAGGTAAATGGCATCTTCTATTCCACAATACAAGGTGATGAATATGAATATGGGAAAAACACATACGAGGAATATAAGAAATTCAAACCTGTTCTTGAAGAAATGAAAAAGTTAGGTTACGAGGAATCTGAAAATAAAAATGTTCTGCAATATATAGTAGATTATAACAATGCAGCAGGAAAACCAACAGATGAGTTGTTATTAACCTTAAAAACGAGTAAGGAAATCGATTATAGTCAATTTGAAACAATAGAATTAGATCGTTTACATACACTATTCCAACTCATTCAAAAGAGTAATAGAAAGATAACAGAGCTTGAAATTGAGGATCATAATGGTAAATCGCTTGGTCTTCCTTTCGAAAATGTGCAAAAGGATATAACGAAAGAAGAACTTCTACTAACAATGAAAGACACAGTAAGCAGTTATTGGACATATATGATTGAAAAACAAACAAAAGTCTTTGAAAGATTAAAAGAAATTCCAAATGACCGCTTTGTAATTAAAGATATTACTTGTGCACATCCGAAGGAAGGGAAATGTCCAAAATATGAAGCTACGATAGTTTTTAATGACAGTTCTATGGAGTATAAAAATGATCCCGATGTAATGGAGGATCTGACAAAGGTGGTCACGATTTTTAAAGAAGAACTACATAACGAGAAATTTGATATATTTATATCCAACAAGGATAGAACAAGTTATTCACGCTGGCTAACGTCAGAGGAAATTCAAAATAGTAATAACATCATCGAACTTATAAAATAATTGTATATCAAAAATAATATGTAATAGTTTTTTAATAACTAACATAACCATGTAACTCTTAAACGATAGATGGTTATGATAGTTCTAATTATTATATTTTCAAATGAAAGTCGTATCGTTTGAAAGAGTATAGAGTTGTGAATTAAGTTGTACTGTTTATAAAAGTTGTACCGTTTTGCATCATTGGATAAAACTCCGTAAGCTCTAATCAAAATGTATTCCAAACCAAAAATTAGAACAATATCTATTCTAAAACAAAAAAATAGGATGAATCTATATAAATTGTGATTAGATAATATATGCAATGTTGAAAGTATTATTTGTTATAGGAGGCAGGTGTACTGAGAGTGAAAAAAGTAATAGCAACTCTATTTATATTAGGATTTAGCGGAATATTACTATATTTATTTACTGATATTTTTACAAAAATACAAATCCATAAACCAGTAGGAGATAACTTAAAAGAACAGTATGGGATAAAAGATGGGGATTTTAAAATACTCTCTGCACATGATAACCGACTTGGAGGAACAGGTATTCAAACTTATATAGAAATAAAAAAACCATATTATACCACTACGTATGTAACTGTTGACCGAAATTCTTATAAGATAGATGAAGATGATGATAAGTATGTCTTCTTAGATATATTTAAAGGCGCTTATGTCCAACAACATAGTGAAGTTATAAAACAATCAAATGAAATTATTAAAAAATATAACTTATCAAGTGAATCAAATGACGCATTTGATAAGGAGAAACAAAATTTCTATTACTATTTAAACTTTACTATCGATGAACAACAGGAAAAAGAATTGCTTGCAAAGTTTAAACAAACCCAACAATTAGATACGAAAAAATTAATTAAAACTTTAAAAATGAATGAATCTAAAATCAATTCTTATCATATGGGAGTAGTGAACTTTAATTATTATTATAGTGTAGAAAAAAACAAGGGAAATATACCAGATATCCTTAGCATTATGAATGATTTTCATAGAGGTAATGTTTTAACAGAAGGCATTTACAATATAGTATTGCAACCAAGTAGCTCTTCAGGTATGGATTTTGGCAAGGAGAGTTATGTTTTGTTTAGCGTAGATAAATCAGGTGAATTTAACGTGATTAAAAAAAGTGAACATGGAAGATGATTCACACATGGCCCAGTACCAGCGTTGCTGTAATTAGAGTCAAGGTAATGCTGGTACTGGGCCTACATATAAAGTTTAAAAAGTACGAATATCAAATAAATCCCAACTGCATAAACGGGCGTAATTGTATAGGAACATAAATAGAAAATGAACAAACTTTTTTATAAAAACTGTTCACGCAATCCTAAGGAAAGAGTTGGTTTTAATCAATCTTTTTTTTAAATCGATTTTTTTTGTGAGTCATATAATGTGAGTTGGTAAGAGGTTTTTAATCAAACTTGATTTTAAAACAACATTTAAAAGGAGTGAAAAATGAATACAATTAATAAAATCTTAAGCGATTTTGCTGAAATAAATGCAGACGAATATGTAAGTAATTATTATGAGCTTAGTATTATGTCAGAAAATAAAAAGGATAATATTTTTGAACTTGACAAAAAGGCGACATACGCTACTAGTAATGACACATTAGAACTCATACACTTGAAAGAATGGAAAAAAGAATTTCTAATTTGCCAATATCCTAATGGAGAGTCTTCTTGGTTTGGGAAAATACCGTACGGATATGATTTAAATGGATTGACTTCGAAGGAATATATAATAGAGCGGTTATTAAATGTATTCAAACAAGAACCAGATGAGGTTTATTGGATTAAATTAGATCCAGGAGGCTATTATGCATGCTGTTATGAAGAATATTTGTTTAAGACAAACAAAGGGATTTATTTTTTTAGTATGCAAGTACACGATTAAATAATCAGGATTTGAAATATAGTTTTATTAATAAAAAAGATTGATAATCTAATAATAAAGAAGAAGTCTCCATGTCAAAGGAATAAGAATTAAATGAAGAATAAAGATAGTCCAGGTGAATTTTGTATTCTGCTTAATTCCTATTATGTTTTTGAAAATAAAGTTAAAAAACCAAGCACCTAAAATTGTAACAGATATCTCAAAAATCGTAATTATCCATTCTAGTATAGTATGTTCTACATCGGGAGAAGCGCCAGCCATACCAAGAACAACTATAACTGGAAATGAGGGTATATAAACAAGTAAATAAGAAAAAAAGTAAAAAATATATTTTATCAATGTTTTTCCTTCCATAAGATCCACTCCTATTATAGAACTAATAGTTAAAGGCGAATTATCAAACTTACTCAAAAGTTACACATGTTATATGTTAAGTATATAAAGTTAGTGCTTTTATACATAAATGGAGATCCCTAAAAAATGTTATTTTAGAGGCCATCAGTGGTGAAATATCATATAATATCAAGAAGTGATAAGGAACTATAGCAAACAATTAGTCTGCATATATATCAATCTAATTATAGCGAAAAAGTAAAGAATTGGAATCTTGACTTTTTTGCTATATACATATCAGAAGGTAATAAGGGACTATAGCACAATATAATCAATATTTTAAAATAGATGGTAATATACTATGAAATCATATCAATAGTAATAAGGAGCTATAGCTTAACCCTTTTAAAATATATCCATATTAGGGGTCCCGCCCCATGCCCATCAACTTAAGATTTTAAAGTAACCCCTAAACGAAATTTTTTTTTTTAATTGATTGATAGTAAACAAGAAAGGTTGGCAAATCACCAATCTTTCTCATCTGTAGAGTTTTAATTTTCAGTTATCAAACCAAAAATAACCAAAATAATATCTTACGAAGTATTCTCCTCATGACTTTTCTCTAGAGTTTATCGGTCTTTGAGAATCTTTGTAACAGAGCCAAATATATCATTTTAAATAACTTTAGGTATCAATAAAGAGAATTTAATATCCTTGCAACATTTAAATAATCAGAAGTTTTAGACGAATAAAGGGATTGTATGATAATATATATATGCATTACTTTTCCATCTTTACAATAAACTTACACATAATTAAAAATATTGAGGTGATTCATTAGTGGTTAATAATATGTGTGAAACTAGAAAGTATAATTCAATACATAAAAAACGTTTTTATAATTCCGTTTTTTCAATCCCTTTAGTTGCTTTAGCTTTATTTATATTATCTTCTGTACAACTAGAATTAACTACTTTTTTGCTTATTACTTTTGTTTCTGTTGTTATAGTGCTCTTTCAATTGATTTATTTTTACAGGAAATGGAAAGTTATGTTACAAAGTTAAATTTTAGTCAATTACTAATAACAGTTCTAATTCATTGTACGCCGAAAAGACGGAGTCTGCTTTAAGACTTCGTCTTTGTTTATAGAGGGGGAGCATGACATTACTATTAACCCAAGATGATTTTATACCCATAATTCATAGAAAGCGTTATTCTTTTTGTAGAAATATAGAGAAAGGATGGCGTTTTTGTATGAATCTATCGATTCAAGATGAGTTTCATTTGTTCGCTGAAGAACTACAGCGATATC
>NZ_JAEHCH010000041.1:0-26218 GCF_016483245.1 Bacillus cereus group sp. N31
TAGACTTTTTTCGACAATTATTTTATGTTTAAATTTCATTTTATTATAGGAAAAGGCGGGGGAAAGCGGACCTTTTCCTATAAAATGTTTTGTTGGAATTAGAAATAACTAAAAAAGTAATATTAGCTTAAAATTAAAATGAAATTCAATGAATATGAGCTCAAAGTCATGAATTTCAATGATAAGGTTATAATTGAAATTTTAAACCTCATGTGTATTGAAAGTATGGTCAAATCTTAATCCACGTTGCGTTTCTTCCTTTTGTAACTAGCTTAATATGGCCAAACACTTGCAAGGAATTTAAAGCCTTACTGATTGTACTTTCTGCAATATCTGGATAAGTGTTACGAATACTTTCCTTAGTAAAAGGTTGTTTTTGTTTAAGTATAAAATCCTGAATTCTCTCAACTTTAGTATGTTTACATATAGAATCTAGAACTGTGTTATGAAGATCTTTGTAAGCCTCTAATATAATTGTTAAAAACGTTTTTAACCAAAAACTATTATTATGTTCCTCGCAGTACCAATTCACGGAAGATTTATAAATCGAATTGTAATAATCAGATTCATTTTTCTTAATATATTTATCCAAACATACATATTTTACAAATGTATGTCCACTCTTAATTAACAGCAATTGCATTAACATAAATGCCAGCCTGTTATTACCTTGATTGAAAGGGACTATGCAATAAAAATTTAATATAAAACGAGCTATTAATAAAAGTGAATGTAGCCCCTTACTAGTATTTAATGAGTTGTATTGATCACATAATTGCTCCATAAACTGTGGAATGAGTTCATGCGGAAGAATGCGGTAACTATTCAAGTGCATTCCATGTTCTGGAACTCCTGGAATAATAAAAGGTTTTTCACGCCATTTGGCACTGTCAGAGGTAATGTAATGTATTAGTTGAAAATGTAATTCCTGTATAGTTGCTGGATTAATTAATAAAGTACAGGAGTTTTTATGTATAAAAGAAAGTGTTTGATAATAGCAAAAAATAGCATCTTCAGAAATATTTTGAGGTACTATATCATCTAAAATAAGTTCTTTTAATCTTTTATTAGGAACTTTTATATCCTCATAAATAGTTGTGAAATTTTTTATGTAATGTAGTGGTATAGTTTTTTCTAAACTATTAAATATGTCAGGGTTTTGTTCCTGATAAGCAGCTAATTTTCCTTTGAATTCGCTAATTTCACTTATTAAATTTATTAACCTCCTTTTTAATTCAATATTTTTGTACTTATCATCAAAAAAGTCTCTCATTTTTGTTCCTCCTGTAACCCCTTAACACGTTGTTGCATATATCTTTCCATTCTAAAGGTATGCCACGACATCATTGTAAAATAAAAACATTTTAGGTCTGATTTTGAATATATATATCAGAATCTATATTTTTATTTAACAATTAAAATATGGAAATTATAAAGAAGAATCGTTAGGATTCAATTTTAATAGGCATAATCCTAACATCAAATGCACAAATGTACAATAAAAAAATAAAAAAAATAAAACTATCGACTCTTTTGAAATATTATCTAAAAGAGTTTTAAGAAATTGTAGGTATAGATGTGCCTTAGTTTAGGAGTAAATAATAAAGTGGTAATAGAGTTTTTATAGGTAATTAAAAAGTATATAGACTATTAATTTGTGACAATTACGTGCCTAATCTATCATATGCTTTTATGAGAATTCTAAAATTAAATCCCAACGAGCTGAATTTTCTATATTTAGCATCAATATTAGAAGAGGCGTGCTGATGAAATGTATCATTTTATATAGAAATATGTAACGTTTCACACTCGTATTGTAAAATATTTTGACATACGTTAATTTAAATATTAGGTACAGGAACATTTAATAAAAACTCAGTACTAATGTACCCTTTAAACGTTTCACCCTAAGAACGTTTCTCAAGCACACTGAAGTTTACCCTTTGTTTCTGTGCCTTATTAGATAAAAATAACATAATAAATTTTTAGAATATGATAATGAAAAATGGCTTTTCCTTAAACATTTTAAACATTAACAATCTCTTGATGATCTGTTTAAAGTAAGGAAATGCAGGGTAGACAATGGTATTAATAAAGAAAATACAGTTACGCTAGATACCTTAAGCTATTTTATAAGTAATTAAGCGTTAGATTGAATTAGTAAGAATAATATATGTGTTTGCTAAATGGCTTGTTTTAATTGGTCTGTTACTATTAATTTATGAATTTTAACATTTAGAAGCTAGTCAACATATAGGTTATATTAGTTATGTGGGTTTTAACTTCAAGTGTATATGTTTAAGGTTAAAGGATTTGTGAGTGGTATAAAAGAAGTGAAAGTCTGGAAGAAACGGATATAATCGGTTTCTTCCAGACTTTTTTTGCTTTTTTGTAATATAAAAAATTAATTTTTCCTACATGATTTAATTATCCGTTTTAATATTTGAATTTTTTGTGAAATAAAATGAGGTTTTTATTCTTCTTTAAATACATAATGTTACAAAATAGCGTAATTGTATTTACTTTATTTTTATAGGAGATTAAAAATAATAATAAATGCACCAATTTATGAGAGATATTAATATATTAATTGGTGATTTGTTCGTTTATCCCTATATTGCTATTATATTAGCGATAACAATAATATATTGGGGGGACAAGAATGAATTTGAAATTAACATCTAAATTGGAAAGATTAAGAAAAAGTAAAAAAGGAATTGGTGCTTGTGTTTTAGCTGCAGGGGTAACGGCTATTACTATGATTCCTCAAAGTGCTTATGCACATGGATTTGTTGAAAAGCCAAGTAGCCGTGCTGCTTTATGTAGTCAGAATTATGGAGCATTGAATTTAAATTGTGGAAATATAATGTACGAGCCTCAAAGCCTAGAAGCACCTAAAGGATTCCCAGATGGGGGACCGATTGATGGGAAAATCGCTTCGGCAGGAGGACTGTTTGGAGGAATTCTTGACCAACAAACATCAAATCGCTGGTTCAAAAACACGATTAAGGGTGGAGCAAATACCTTTACATGGAAATATACAGCTGCACATCCTACAAGTAATTGGCATTATTACATTACAAAAAAGGGATGGGATCCTAATAAACCATTAACACGTGCTGAATTAGAACCAATTGGAACTGTGAAACATGATGGTTCTGCCGCATCAAATAATTTAACACATACAATTAATGTACCAACTGATCGCAATGGTTATCATGTTATTTTAGCTGTATGGGATGTAGCAGATACGTCAAATGCGTTTTATAATGTAATTGATGTAAATCTAGTAAATAATGAAACTCCCGATACAGTAGCGCCAAGTCAACCAACTGAATTAAATGCATCTAAAGTTACTGCCGATAGTGTTGCG
This sequence comes from Bacillus cereus group sp. N31, assembly GCF_016483245.1. Classification (NCBI taxonomy): domain Bacteria; kingdom Bacillati; phylum Bacillota; class Bacilli; order Caryophanales; family Bacillaceae; genus Bacillus; species Bacillus cereus group sp. N31. Next base: position 3,374 of record NZ_JAEHCH010000041.1, read on the forward strand.
CTAACATGGAAGGCTTCTACGGATAATATAGGTGTAAAGGAATATCAAGTGTTACGCAATGGGGAAGTAATTGATACGGTACCAGGTACAACATTTATTGATAAAAAACTAAAAGCAAATACGGAATATACCTATACAATAAAGGCGTTAGACTCTGCTGGAAACATATCAAAAGAAAGTGAAGAACTAAAGGTTAAGACAACAAATGAAATCCCAGATATAGAAGCTCCGACTCAACCGAAAGGATTACATAGTATGAGTACAACAGCAACAACTGTTGACTTGATGTGGAGTCCGTCTGAAGATAATGTAGGCGTAGACCATTATATTGTATATAGAGAAAGCGCTGGGGTTATGAATAAAATTGGGACAGCGGCTAATACATCCTTTATGGATAAAGATTTGAAGGCTAATACATCGTATAAATATGTAGTGACGGCGGTTGATTTAGCTGGAAATGAATCTAGTAGAAGTGATGTTTTGAATGTAACAACAAAATCAGAGGATTCCACATATGAAAAATGGGATGCAAGAAAAGCATATACTAAGGGTGATAGAGTAGTACATGAGGGAAAAGTGTATGAAGCGGTTCAAGATCATCAAGGAAATGGTGACTCAAATTGGATTTTTGCCTTATCGCTTTGGAAGCCAGTTTTGAATAAATGATAAGGTGGAAAAGGTAGTTAACAATTTTGAATTTCTCTTTAAAAAGTAAGGGTCGTTCCAAACATGAATTATCTAATGGTTTAAATGGTATATTAATAAATTTAATCATCATCCTAATGTTAACGAATTAAAATCAAAAAAGAATCCGAATGGTATTCCATCAAAAAGGAATTCCATTTGGATTCTTTATTTTCTAATTTGTAATAGCATATATTTTCACTGTGAATTTGCTAGTGGCACCAATTGGACTTGCAATATAATATTTAGTATTTGTGTAAGCTTCAGTCCTAGATTCATGTGAAATGTTTTTCCAACGAGTAGAATCTATTCCTAGGGGAACATCAATCATTACATTGAAAGAGATAGTAGAAGGATAATCCTTTTCTGAAGGCTCAATAACCCATTTTAATTCTTTGGTACCTACAGGTAAACTATCAATTTTAAAGTTTTGACTGGATCGATTTTGTTGCCCGGATAAAGGACTAGATTCAGATGGTATTTGCGAAATTAATATTTCTTTTTCATTAGAATGTATACCATTTAATTTAATGATACTATCAATTAAACCTGGACCAGGAAAATCAGCTGCGATGATACCAGAATGTTTAATTATGCCTTGTTGTAAGATTTCGGTCCCAAGTGTATTCATTCCCCCATAGTATACTTGTCCGTTTCTATCGCGAGGGAAATCACTCCATGCATTTGTGGAATTCGTTTGAATCAATTTAGGACTACTATCAGTATTTCTGCTCTCTTTTCCGCTTGCAATAAACCAAGGATATACATTATTTAAAAATGCCGCTGCGCCCCCCGTACCACTAAAATGGTTGAGATAAATTTTTCCATTATTAAAGTTAGTATTTGCATTTTGTAGATGGGTTTTTATCGCAATCCATTTTGCATATATTTCGTCTGGTCCGCCTCCAATTTCAAATTTATCTTGTATATTCAAACCTTCGTAATCAATACCGTACAATTGAGTGGATGTAAAGTTTTGTAAGATTACAATTTTCCCGCGGGTATCTCCTAAAGTAGGGTTATTTCTATCTGAAGTTGGTACGGAGTTAGGGTTCCAAAAATATGAAGCATTGACGTTTTTATATTTTAAAAATATCTCCTCAAATGATAGAGATCCACTCTCAGGAGTAGTTTCTTCTTTTAGGCGCATTAATATTGTTTCTGTTGGATGATCTTTTAAAAATTGAATTGTCTCTTTTAATACATCTTCAAACACAGCTTTTTGATTTACAATGCCATGATACATTGCAAAAGAATCTTTTACACGTTTAACACGCATATCTACATATCGGATTCCAGAATTTAATTGTTGGGATAGACTCATAGTTTGATTTCTTGTCAAATTTTCATCAAGAAAGCTTGCTCCATGTAAAGCCATTGTACCGTGAGTCCCTGGAATAGATATTTCACTTAATTTTGTAGAATCTTCTATTTTCGACATCCACGCTGGATTTTGATATCCTATATTGGATTCATAGGAATAACCTGAATGACTATCAGCTAAAATAGTAGATGGTGTACTTAAACTTGCTAGTGTAATACAAGTGAGGATGCTAATTTTAATGAAATTTCTTATTTTTATTTTCTTCATTTTATCTCTCCTGACCTTTAAACAATTGCTAGATGATTTTTTCCTATATTTATTGTTTTTCATTCTTAAGATAATAAATTCTTGTATTTAAAAATAATTAAAAATAGGGGGAGTAAGTTATTTGAGACTTTAATAATTTGTTTTAATGAATTGTACCTAATAGCCAAACGGATTCTTGAAAAATCGAAGTATAGCCTCCAAAAACAACTGTTTATCGTATTGTATACAAACAAAACAGAAGTCCTAAAAAAGACTTCTATTTTGTGACATATAATGAATGATAAGGTGGTAAACAAATCAAGATAATGTGAATGAGTGGTAAAAATTTATTAATAGCTGTTTTAGAATCTCTTATAACAAGGCTGATTACAAAAAGTGAATCCCTACAATGCTAATAAAAATTGAAAAATTCTACTCATTAAAACTTAGACTAACTACAGTTGCGATTGATTGGGCTGCATGTTCCCAGCTTCCATCTATAACTTTACCAATCTGCTGACCAAGTGCATTTAAATCATTTGGATTAACTGGAATTCCATTATAAGCAGCAAGAATTGATAAAAGTGGAGCAGCAAATGGTGTCCAACCACCTCTATCAATATTAAATACAGGTTTATCTAGTACCTTTCCATCTTGTACTGTAAACTCATAATAAAATTGATCATCTGGACGAAAACTTAAATGATGAGAAATTTGTCCCTTAACATATTTTTTTCCTGCACCTAGATTTACTACTTCTATTTCTTTCACGTTAAATTCATGCTCAAATACTTTTATTTTTTTGACTTCTGGACCATTTAAGGCAGCATTAACAGCTGTTTCTAAATTATTTTGTGCTAATGGTTGAATACTCATTTGTGCCTCTTTTGGTTGAATAGAAGCCTCTTTTTCTGCAGCAAACACCGAGGTAGTAGGTAGCACACCTGTAGCTAATGTAGCTGCAAGTGCTGTTGTCATAATGATTTTTCTTTTCATCTTCATAGTTTTCCTTCCTCTCTTAAAGTTATGATATATAATCTTTTAAAGACTGACACAGTGCAATTTTTTTCATAATGTACGCAAAAAATTAGTTTAAGAATTATGTGAAATCGTGTCAGAAAATTAAAGGTAATTATATATGTATTTAAGATGATATCCATCTACACATATTTTTTCAATTTTTAGATAAATGTAATGGTAATGACTTCTTGAGAGTTAATTTAGCAACTTGTTTATCTAGAAAAGTCCTATAAACACATTTAGTTCATAGTAAAAGTAATATATTTGATATTAAATGTCTTGCGTAATGCGATAAAATTTCACAATTTTTCATCATTATATACAGAAAAAGGTAACGAAACTTAAGCGATATTTAATACTTGTCATAGTTGTGAATTATGTGAATCTACTTATTGTAACAGCTAAGATGTTAGATCCTGTTTTTGTAAACATTACTTATCGGGATTCATGAAAAGTATTTTAATATATTATTTTTATTTTATATAACAATATATAGTTTTATTATTTAAAATAAAATATGGAAGTAACATAGGGGATTTACGCATATAGTAATGTGAATGATAGAATTAACAAAATTTTCATTTAAATCAGATAAAATAATAGTGTTTTAAACTTATAATAATGTTACTACGATGAAAATACAGCTACTAATTAGTTAAATTAAAAATCAAATTTAGATAGGAAGAGGATAATGAAGACCAGAGATAGTTATAAAATTATTGTAATTGGTGCTGGGACTGCAGGACTATCTTCTACTGCACATTTATTACGAAATGTCCCCCTATTGAAAGAAAGTATAGCGATTATTGATTCGTCAAAAAAACATTACTTTCAGCCACTATGGAGTTTAGTGGGGGGAGGCATTGTTTCAAAGGAAAGTACGATGCGTGATCAAGAATCGCTTATTCCAAAAGGAGCAACGTGGATCCCTAAAAGTGTTGTTAAGTTATTTCCGACTGAAAATAAGATACTTTTAGATGATGGACTACTGCTTGAGTATGAAATTCTTATTGTAGCAGCCGGAATACAAATTAATTGGGAAGGTATTAAAGGCTTAAAAGAGTCTATTGGGAATAATGGGATTTGTAGCAATTACTCTTATAAATATGTTGATTCAACTTGGAGAGAAGTTGAAAAATTTAAAGGAGGAAATGCTGTTTTTACCCACCCCAATACTCCTATTAAATGCGGTGGTGCTCCACAAAAGATTATGTATTTAGCAGAAGAGTATTTTTCTAATACCGGTGTAAGAAACAAAAGTGAAGTAATGTTTTATACTGCGAACGCTAACATATTTCAGGTTCCACGTTATGCAAATACTTTAGAACAAGTACTAGAAAGAAAGAAAATTATAACAAATTATAATAAAAACTTAGTAGAAATTATTGCCGAAAAGAGAGAAGCAATTTTTGAAGATACGCAAACACTGAAAAGAGAAACTGTACCATACAGTATGATCCATGTTGTTCCACCAATGGGGCCACCTAATTTTATTAAAGAGAGTGAGATAAGTGATTCTCAGGGGTGGGTAGATATAAGCCCTTATACTTTGCAGCATGTACAGTATAAGAATATTTTCGGACTTGGAGATTGTACCAATTTACCCACCTCTAAAACTGGAGCGGCAATTCGAAAACAAATACCTGTCTTAAAACAAAATATTATGGACGTACTTAGCGGAAGAGATTTACAGGCTAAATATGATGGATATACATCATGTCCGATTGTTACAGGATATAAAAGTCTTATACTCGCTGAATTTAACTATGAACATGAGCCCCAAGAAACGTTTCCATTTAATCAAGCGAAAGAACGGTATAGTATGTTTTTACTTAAAAGATATATGTTGCCATATATGTATTGGAATTTAATGTTGAAAGGGATTCTATAGGAGAAGATAAAAAGTTGTTACAAAATTGAAAATCAATTTGAAATAACTATTTGGAGGGAATAGCTATGCTGTTAAAATATTTTTTTGATGAAAAATTAGCACATGCTTCCTATTTAGTCGGTTGTCAGAAGGAAGGCGTAGCAATTGTAATTGATCCAGGTCGCTATATAGAACAATATATAGAGTTTGCTAAAAAAGAGGGGATGGAAGTAATTGCTGCGGCTGAGACTCATATTCATGCTGATTTTCTTTCCGGGTCTAGAGAACTTTCTAATCTTTATCATGCAAATTTATATGTATCTGATGAAGGAGATTGTGATTGGAAATATCAATATCTTAACGAAGGTCGATACAAATTGGTTAGAGAGGGCACAGAGTTTAAAGTAGGTCATATAAAATTTAATGTAATTCACACCCCAGGGCATACGCCTGAAAGTATTTCTTTTTTAGTAACTGATACAAGTCAAAATAATTATACGAATGATAAACCGATAGGAATATTCACAGGTGATTTTATATTTGTAGGAGATATAGGAAGGCCGGATTTATTAGAAACTGCAGTCGGTATTAAAGATACTGCAACAATAGGAGCGAAACAATTATTTGATTCTATACAAAAAATAAAAATACTTCCTGATTATTTGCAAATATGGCCATCACATGGTGCGGGAAGCGCATGTGGAAAAGCATTAGGAGCGATTCCAACTTCTACATTAGGTTATGAAAAGATGTTCAATTGGGCATTTCAGTGTAATGAAGAAAGTGATTTTATATCGACTTTATTGACGGGACAGCCAGAGCCTCCAAAGTATTTTTCATTAATGAAGAATTTAAATAAGTATGGTCCCCCAATTCGTAAGAAGAGAAAGAGTATTGCCATTAATACAGTAGAAGAACTTCAAGAAATTTTGAGAAGCGTTCACCAAATAGTTGATATAAGAGATGTAGAGAGTTTTGCTGTAGGTCATATTGAGAAGTCAATTAACATACCTTATAACAATTCTTTCACAACTTGGTGTGGATGGTTATTAGATTATAAAAAAGAAACTTTAATAATTTTAGATGAAGAAAAGGTTAAAGCGGAGGCAGTTATTAGAGAATTTGAATCCATTGGGTTAGATAATATTATTGCTTTTGCACCCTTAAAAGTAATACAAAGACTTGATAGAATTGAAAGTTACAAAGAAAAAACATCGATTGAATTATATCCGCATATAAAAGGTGAAAGCGTTAAGGTTATCGATGTGCGTAGTAAAAAAGAGTGGGAGGAAGGACACCTTAATGATGCAATACATATCACTTTAGGTAATCTAATTGAACAGATAGATTATATACCGAAAGATTGTCCAATAGTTTTGCAATGTCGAACCGGACTACGTTCCGCTATAGCAGCTAGTATTTTACAAAGAGCTGGTATAAAGGAAGTAGTGAATTTAAAGGGAGGATTTCTTGCATGGAAAAAAGAAGGGCTTCCTTATACAACATGCAATCTCAATGTGTAGGAAAATATTGTATGATAGGTATGAATAATTAAAAGAAGTTATAGATGACGTGTTAGACAAGGAAATCATAATTGTTGCAGCTTCAGGAAATACATTAGGATTATTAATTGATTATCCAGTAAATATGAAAATGTAATATTTGTTTTAGCATTAATGAATTTAACATTGGATCCATCTGTTATGGAATGGAAGTGTTGGAAGTACCTAGGTATTATCAATAAGAACCCAATCAAAAATTCTCTTGGTTGCAAGAGAATTTTTTTATTGGGAATAGTAAGGGTTGAGGGGAGGTGCATTACATATGGGAAAAGGTAGAAGTAATAATGCTGGTAAAAAGTAACCGAACTTTGATGATTAATCTAATTTTGCTAAACAAAGCCAACCGACAGAAAAGAAGAAGAAATAAGAATAGGAGCTCTCTTGATAAAGGGAGCTCCTGTTAAAAGTGTATTGACGTTTCAGAACAACATATCGATGGATTAACGCAATAGCCTTAAAAAGATGGTTTTAATTTTTATGAATGGCACCTAATTTAATATTATTGTCCCGCGTTTTTATACTTATTGACGCTTTAAATCCATTTGAAATGCTCCTTAATGGCGTTGGGCGTGACCTCAATTAAAATTTTTTAAACCTAATGGGACTTACCATTAAGAGAGCGACGATTAAAGTAATCCAAGCATTGCTATATGAAAACAATCCCATACCAGCCAATGATAATCCTGCAGCTGGAATAGGTAATCCCTTAAAATATCCAATAGTTGGTTTAACACTAAATTTAGCTAATCTTAAAGCACCCATTGTTGGGAAAAGGATAAATGCCAAAGAAGTTAAAATAGAAGGTGTTGCTATCGTATGAAATAAAAGTGCAGGAGCGACGCCGAAACTAACAATATCAGCTAAGGAATCCAATTCTACACCAAACTCACTGTTCACTTTTAATTTTCTCGCAATTCTTCCATCAAGAAAATCTAAAATAGCTGAAAAGAAAATGAAAATGGAGGCTGCTCCTAAATATTCACTCATATTCAAGGTGATTGAGAAAACGCCGCACAATAAATTTCCAATCGTAAATAAATTCGGTATAACTTTTACAAGCTGATTAAACAAGTTTGTTCCTCCTAAATTAATTAAACTTCACATTTCTGAAGCAATTTCTATATATTCTTCCGTTATTCTTAAAAATATATGACCACTGTATTACTGTAAGTTAATTAAATTTCGATAAGAGAAAAATCGATTTCTTAAACGTTCCGCTGGTTTATAGAAATGTTTAATCATTTTCAGTACGCGTTATTGAATATTAGTACCTGATAGTTGATGTTTCGAGTAGCCAGGGATTTTCCAATTTTGGTGAAAAACTTAAAAGTAAGTAAAAATAATTTCTAAAAAGTAGACATAATGAAACTATTGTTCTAAAAAAGTTCATGGTTGGTATCAAATATAAAAAATCAGTTCATATTTTTATACAAACCTGAGCCTTGATAATGTGAAGAAAACTTATCTGGAAGCTGAAATGTTGTAGAATCTAGAATCCGAATGTGCTTAAAGATCGTGGTATATTGATGAATTATTTCTTGTGTTGAATGAATTTTTTGGTTTAGAAGGTTAGCTAGAACTTGTTCAAGAAACTTTACTGCGGAAGCATTAAATCGCTGGTTAAGTCCTTCAGCGCTTATAAGAACACCTGTAGATTCTTCAAGTCAGCTACATAATTGTGTGAGTGATGTACTTGCAATCTGTTGACTAAGCCATACACATAAAGCAACTAACTCCTGTGCTTGATATTTACTCTTTCGCTGAAAGAATCCTTTTTCTTTGGCTAAGTGTTCTAGAACATGAGGAGACATATGTCGTTGTAATTCTTCAGTAATCGGTTTAAGTTCATCAGGAATTGAAAGATTCATAAAGAAACACCATCCTTTCCTATAATTCTAAAGAAAGGATAACGTCTTTTTTGCTTTATGGATAGTGCAAAACCTTAGCTTTATAGCGATGTAGCGGTGCCTCATATAGCCGTTTAATAATTATTTCTGTTACCTTTATATATTTACATAACCTTCGTTAACGGAGGGTGGTTCATTTAAAAATTTTGCAATGGTTTTAACAACATTATCTGTTTCCTCAATATCAGGATAGAGAGACAAGAAACTTTACAATCTTAAATAGTTAAAAAATAAACCCTTATAAATATCATTATTATAGCAATCCAAATACGATCTTTAAATATTCTGAATTTTCAATACAAACGTTATCAATTTACTAAATATTACATTTATGTAAGTATAGTCACAAAGGGAGGCCTTAGAAATTTCCGAAAAGTTACTACGGTATGCTTTTTATTTATCTATACGGAAACAATTACTAATGTCCTTTTCTTTTATATAGTAAATTAAATGATCAACGCAAAAACATATTTTTACGTAATTCATGGATTAACCATATCTAATCAATGTATGGGGGTGTGTTGTAGGTTTATTAAGATTCTAGAAGGAGTGGAACTGTAAATGATACTAACTATAGTATTATGTGTAGTAATTCTATTAACTTATGGTATTTGGGAGCGTATATTGCATCAAAAAAGGTTACATTCAATACCAGTCAGAATCAATGTAAATGGAATTCGAGGAAAGTCCACTGTTACAAGATTAATTACGGGGGTTGTGAAAGAGGCTAATTATAAGGTTGTGGGAAAAACGACTGGAACATCCGCACGAATGATTTATTGGTTTACCAAAGATGAGTCACCAATAAAACGACGAAAAGAAGGACCTAATATTGGTGAACAGCGGAGAGTAATAAAAGAAGTAGCAGATTTAGAAGCAGATGCTCTTGTATGTGAATGTATGGCTGTTCAGCCAGATTACCAAATTATTTTTCAGAATATAATGATTGATGCGAATATCGGTGTCATTGTCAATGTTTTAGAGGACCACATGGATGTTATGGGGCCTACACTTAATGAGGTAGCAGATGCATTTACGGCAACAATTCCATACAATGGTTATTTAGTAACAATCGAAAGCGATTATTTAGAGTATTTCAAAAAGGTAGCTAAACAAAGAAATACAAAGGTAATAACAGCAGATAACTCAAAAATTTCAGATGAATTTTTACGAAAATTTGATTATATGGTATTCCCTGATAATGCATCGATTGCCTTAGCTGTTGCCGAAGCAATGGGTATTAATGAAGAAATAGCATTTCGTGGTATGTTAAATGCTCAACCAGATCCTGGTGCAATGCGAATTACACGATTTGGAGAAACGGTAGAACCATCATTTTTTGTAAATGGATTTGCAGCAAATGATGCATCATCAACCTTACGTATTTGGGAAAGAGTAAGTTCTTTTAAATATAGCGAGAAAGCGCCCATTATTATTATGAATTGTAGAGCGGATCGTGTAGATAGAACTGAACAGTTTGCGAAGGATGTATTACCGTATATTGAGGCAGAAATATTATTAGCCATAGGAGAGACAACCGCTCCTATTAAGGATTTTTATGAAAAAGGCGTAATACCAGCAAATTCGTTTGTTGATTTAGAAGGTTGGTCAACAGAGGAAATTATGAACGCTATGCGCCCGTGTATAAGAGGTCGTATTGTATATGGTATAGGAAATATTCATGGAGCAGCTACACCATTAATTGATGCAATCATAAAAGAAGAGTTAGTAAGCCAAGTTAGCTAAAAACATAAAAATTTATGGAGGGGAAGTAATGTTTGGATCAGATTTATATATCGCATTAGTATTAGGTGTAACCTTAAGCCTCATATATACAGAAAAAACGGGAATATTACCTTCAGGATTAGTTGTAGCTGGTTATTTATCCCTCATTTTTAATCAGCCTGTATTTATGTTACTAGTATTACTTATCAGTCTTTTAACGTACTTAATCGTAACACATGGTATAGCACGTTTTACAATTTTATATGGCCGTCGAAAATTTGCAGCAATGCTTATTACTGGAATTTGCTTAAAACTAATATTTGATTACTTGTATCCTGTAATGCCTTTTGAAGTTTATGAGTTTCGTGGTATTGGTGTCATTGTCCCAGGATTAATTGCTAATACAATCCAAAAACAAGGTTTGCCATTAACTATTGGTAGTACACTTTTATTAAGTGGTCTTACATTCGGAATTTTGAACGTTTATTATCTATTTTAAGGAGAGAAAAATGCAAAAAAATTTAACATTTCAAGAAAAGCTCTTAGCTTTTAGTAAAAAGACTAAGAAAAAAAACACTCTATATTCATTAACTACATTACTAGGTATTTCAATAGCGTTAATCTGTTTTTCATTTTTTGAGCGTACTAAAGCAACGGAACCGATAACTGCTAATACAGAAGCAATATTTACGATGACGATGGTTGGTGATGTAATGATGGGACGGAATATAAAAGAAATCTCCGAACGTTATGGTCCTACTTATGTTTTCAGATACACTTTACCATACTTTGAGAATTCAGATTACGTTAGTGGTAACTTTGAAAATCCTGTTTTACTAAAAACGAAGGAACAATATGAAAAAGCAGAGAAATATATTCACCTAGAAACACAAAGGCAAGCAGTTGCAGCTACTAAAGAAGCTGGTTTTACAATTTTAAATTTAGCAAATAACCATATGATGGATTATGGTGAAAAAGGATTAAAGGATACCTTACAAGTTTTGAAGGAAGAAAACTTAGATTATATAGGAGCCGGGGGAAATTTAACAGACGCTAAAAATATTGTATATCAAGATTTAAATGGTGTGAGAGTTGCTTCACTTGGTTTTACAGATGCATATGTGGATGGTTTTATTGCAACAAAAGAACAGGCTGGTGTACTGAATATGAATCCGGATATATTTTTTGAACTTATTAGAAAAGCTAAAAAATCTAAAGAAGGAAATGCAGATTTGGTAATTGTTAATGCGCACTGGGGAGATGAATATGATACTGAAGCAAATCCAAGACAAAAAGCATTAGCAAAAGCAATGGTTGATGCAGGTGCGGATATTATTATTGGTCATCATCCACACGTTCTCCAATCTTTTGAAGTGTATAAAAATAGTATCATATTTTATAGCTTAGGAAATTTTATTTTTGATCAAGGATGGACAAGAACAAAAGATAGTGCATTGGTACAATATCACTTACAAAATAACGGATTAGCAAAAGTTGAAATAGTACCTTTAAAAATTAAAGAAGGAACACCACGTCCAGTAGCTGGTTGGTGGGATACGGAAAGGATTAATCGCCAACTTACAAAAAAAACAAAGAATGAATCAATATGGAATGAAAAAGAGGGAAAGATAGAAATTACTGTAAATCACCAACGTATTCTTAACCACAAGAATGAAAGAGCTAATCAATCACAAAGATAAGGAGATAGTAGTTTGAATTTCTTTCATAAAATACGTGCTTTAAAATTATTACTTAGTCTTTCTCTAATATTAATAATATTAATATTTTACTTAGTTGATAATAAAGATAACTTACAAAAAAGGCAAAGCATAAAGAAAGATTTTGCATACGGAGTAAGCGCTTCCCATCCTCTTGCTGTAGATGAGGGAATGAAAATTTTACAACAAGGAGGAAATGCGATTGATGCGGCAATAGTGATTTCATATATGTTGGGAGTTGTAGAACCTTACGCTTCAGGATTAGGTGGCGGAGGTGGTATGTTAATTTTAAATGAACATGGGGAAAGTAATTTTATAGACTACCGTGAAATGGCCCCCTCTCAAATTAATAATACAGGTAATACAGGAATTCCAGGGTTCGTAGCGGGAATGGAATTTGCACATAAAAAATACGGATCTATAGAAATGTCGGAATTATTGAAACCTTCTATTTTCTATGCTGAGAATGGATTTGAAGTAGACGATATACTTTCTTCTCGATTGGCTGGTGCATCTCATCGGATTTATTCGAAAAAGCTAAATATCTTTTATCCTGATGGAAATCCAATTAATAAAGGGAAAAAACTTATTCAGAAAAAATTGTCCAATACTTTAAAAAATATTCAAGAAAAAGGAACTACGGCATTTTATCAGGGTGATATAGCCAAAGAACTTAATAAAATGACTAATATCCCCTTGAGCGATATTAACAAGTATCAGGTTGAAGAGAGGAAACCCGTAATTGGGCAATATTGTGGATATACAGTTTATACGGCTCCTCCGCCTTTTTCTGGGGTAACATTACTCCAAATGCTAAAACAAACTGAATTAACTAATACTTATAGTAGAGCTAATAATTTAGAGGCATATATGAAAAATATGGGTGAAATCACAAAGGTTTCCTATCAAGATAGGGTTCAAACAATAGGTGATCCTAAATTTTCTCAAATGAACTCACAAAAATGGATTAGTAATCAATATCTATCAAGATTAATTAAAAAGGAAAATATAGTACCTCTGGAAGAGGAACACGAAAGTACAACGCATTTTGTCGTTATGGACAAATATGGAACAGTTGTTTCTGTGACGAATACTTTAAGTAATTTTTTTGGTACTGGAGCTTATATGGAAGGTTTTTTTCTAAATAATCAGCTAGATAATTTTAGTAATAGTCCAAATCAAAGAGAACCAGGTAAACGGTCAAGAACATTTATGGCTCCTACAATATTAGAAAAAAAAGGAACAGAAATTATGGGTATTGGATCACCAGGAGGGAATCGAATCCCACAAATTTTAACATTAGTATTAGATAAATATTTTCATAGAAATTCTGCTTTACAAGACATTGTAGATGAATCGCGATTTACCTTTGAAAAAGATTACTTGTATACCGAAAATGTATTATCATTCAATGTACAGAAAAATTTAAAAGAAGACGGTTATAACGTTATTTATAAGGATTCTCCAGTATTTTATGGCGGAGTACAAGCTTTAGTTAGAGATGAAAAAAAGAATAAAATGAATGGGGCTGGGGATGGAAGGCGGAACGGATCTTGGAAATCTAACTAATAAGAGGGAGAGTGCAGTTTGATGGTAAAAAATACAATAAAATGGTTGGTGCCAATATTGGTTATAGCAGTATTACTTATTACACTTGGAAGCTTTAAACGTTCGTCAACAATCACATCTGAGGAACAAGAAAAGATTGACTATCATGTAAACGTTGAATAAAAATTTCATCGTATATTATTAGCAACTTATTATACACTTTATTTGCTATATCAGACGAAAGTTTCAACTAGAAAACCAAATCTATTAGGACGTATAGTAAGTCAAAAGGAAATGAGACGTACTCTTAATTTAATGGAGGTAGCATAATGAATTTAAACTTTAAAACAATAGGGTCTTACATTCTTGGCGTAAGTATTTTATTTAGTCAAACTTTATGGGAAGATTCCGTAATTTTTGCAGCAGAAAAACAGATGGACTATATAAAACAAACTAGTTTTCAAACAACCAATATATTGGGTTACTCTGATAATTCGAGCTTAACAAAAGAATATGTAGATGAACAGTATCCTTTTACTTTACAAATCCCTACTATTTGGATGGACCATGTGTATGTGAATAGAGACCCATTTGACGAAATTGCGAAAGGGACAATTAGTTTTGTTGCGAATATTGAAGGGGGGAAATTCCCTATTTGTAGCATTTTAATTTTTGATAATAACTCGGAAGTAACTGATTATATTGAATCTGGACCACTTATAAAGTTGTATGAAACCGATAATTTAATTTATGGATATATTTGTGCAAGTCAACGTCCTGTTGAATATTATGAAAATAAGAATTTTAAAAGAATGTATGATAGTATTTATAACGAAATATCAAATGTAATGAAGAGTTTTAAATTACATTCATTAGTGAAATAGTTTATATCTGTAGTTTAAGCGGCTTAAATCCTATATTCTAATGGGATTAAGCCGTTTAATTTTTATTAATTACATTCGTTATTGTAAAACTGGATATACTCATCTATTGTTTATATGAGTAATAGTTTCCGCACTTCACCGTCCCCAAAAAACCAATTCCATTGGTCTGCTTTAAGTTGATTTAACATACGTTTCTATCCTCAGTTGATAGGTATGTACGGTTAATCCTATATATAATTTTTTCGGTAATTGTGTAATTTATTCACAAAACACTCATCCAATAGTAGAAATAATCCCTCTTATAAGTTAAATAAAATTAAGTTGGAAATAAAAGTAAGTCTGTGACTTATTTTTACACGTATCTCGGCTGTACCCCATATTGACTATTAGTCGGTTTACTTTACTAGTAAGTATCTTAGGTATTTTGATTCCAACAGGTTACTTTGTCTTTATGTATCGTAGTCCAAAGACGACAAGAATTGAAAAATCGCGCTTAATTGCATACATACCACTATTTATCGCGGCAACAATGTTTTGGGCGATTCAAGAGCAAGGCGCGATCATATTAGCTACTTATGCTGATAAACGTACGCAGTTAAACTTGGCAGGATTTGAGATCCAATCTTCATGGTTCCAATCCTTAAGCCCTATTTATATTGTTTTACTAGCACCTGTATTTGCTTGGCTGTTGGTAAAGCTAAATTCACGCCAACCAAGTACAGCAAATAAATTTGCGATCGGTATATTATTCGCTGGTTTATCATTCTTAGTGATGATTATCCCTGCATATATCCATGGTACCGAATCCTTTGTTAGCCCAATTTTGTTAGTCATTAGCTTCCTTCTAGTCGTAATCGGGGAACTTTGTTTATCACCTGTAGGGTTATCTATTACTACAAAACTAGCACCAGCTGCGTTCTCTGCTCAAACAATGAGTCTATGGCTCTTAACGAGTCCATCTGCACAAGATATTAATGCGCAGCTTATTGTTTGTTTTTGGGTTACTTCAAAATCTAAGCTAAATGTCTATGTAGCAGAACTAAAAAAAGACGCCATAAGGCGCCCCCAACTTGGGTTAATGAGGTTTTAGTTTTCCAATCTAAAGAAATATTGTATCAGCTCACAAAGAGAGTATATCATAACATCCAAGAGAAATAATATGCATTCTTACATATCGAAATAAATCTTGTATTCTTGCACTGACGGATCAGAAATAGCAAGATGTTTGCAGATAAGCGCTGTAAAAATATCAAGTCTAGGATGTACTTACTTGCAAGCAAACCCAAAAAATGATACATACATTACAAGTAGAAATCAGATTATGACTCTACCTGCTAGCTAGTATATAGCCTTAGGATATGTGTTTGTTATTGCTTCTTGCAACAAGCATAGGATTATTTTTTAGTATTGGAACGAATAAAGCGATTAATTTCTGATACGACATGTTTTAATATCACAAAAGCCATCACGCAATGATGATTGCATGATGGCTTTTGTTGTTTTCTTATTTCTTTGTCTCATTGACCCATGTAGCGATGTCCTTGATGACATACGCAGGAACAGTGGAAGGGACTTCGTATTCACTAGGGTGACTTAATTCCCCGTCGCCTTCCGTGAAGAAGTGATTCAATTTTGGATATTCTTTGAAATGAACATTACTGCGGCTTGAAAGCCCTTCTTGCCATTTCGTAAACTCATCTTTTACTGTTACTTGATAATCACGTGCGCCTTGCAGAATCAGTAATGGCTCTTTTCGTGATTTCGCTTCCTCAACTGGACGCCAACGAGTCACATCATACATGAAATGTGGAGAAAGATAATTATAACCAGCTGGTGGGTAATCTGGATCAAAAGTAGGGTCCTCAATGTAAGCGAATTGTTTTTTTATTTCATCAATATATTCCTTAGGTGCTCCAAGGTACTGAAACTGATCAAGGAGCATGTCAGTAAACGGACGTGCAGGTGGTGCCATTAAAATACATCCTCTTACAAGTGATGAAGGTGCTTTGCTTAGTATTCGCGGCATGGTGCCAGCACCTTGGCTATGTCCGAGAATGAAAATGTTATCCGGGTCAATGCCTTCCTGCTGCGCTGCTGATTTTGCTGCATATATGGCATCATCTGTAGTATCTCGGTCTAACGTTGCAGGTTCTGCACTCATTTTAAAACCGTGTTCTAAGGAACGTTTCTCGTAACGTAACACTGCGATACCGCTTGATGAAAGACCAGCTGCAAGGTCTCTAAAGATTTTAGCTCCCATAAATGTACTGTCACGATCTTGCGGGCCAGAACCGTGAACAAGAACAACAACAGGTACTTTTTCGCCAGGTTTATGTTTTGGAACCGTTAATGTGGCTGGTAACGGGTATGTAGCATTACCAATTACGATTTCTCGTTCTTGGTAGGAATCAGGTTGGTCATAGCTAGGATGCGGGATGGTATAAGATTTCTGTGGCGTCGTCCTTACGCCAACTTCATCAACTTTGCCGCCAGGCGTGAATTTAAGGAGTAGTGGAATAGTAGTTCCTTCGATAGCTCCTGGAATTTCAACCGTTTGATGGACCAAGTTTCGTTCCTTTATAACAGGTATTCCCATGCTTGTAATTCTGCTCCCGCCACTTTGTGTCCACCAGCTTTGTAATATGTTTGCCGTAAACTTGGATTGAAAAGCTGCAGACGTCAACTGAAGTGCCTCTGCATATTTGCCTTGCTGGAGATATTCAAAAAATAAAGACGTACGCTCCGTTAAAGAGACTGGTTTCTTTTCTGCAGTTTGTGTCACTTGTGTATCCGCATGAATCGTTGTTGTAAGCGGAAAAGAAGAAACACCTAAAGAAAAGAGTAGGGTAAAAGAAAGTGCTGATTTTTGTAACTTCTTTTTTTTCATCCTGTTTAACCTCCAAAATGTAATGGTATGAAATGGGAATGGTAATTGGTGGAATGTTTTCCTATTGGGGTTTCGGTACATGTATGGGGGAATCCTGCATACATATCATAAAAAGTCCATTTGAAAGAGTAGAGGAGTTAAGCAATGGATTTATACATAAACCTTTGCTAAATCATAGAAATCAATAGTTTTTCCAACAATGATTCCAATCTCGTTATGATGTAAGGGAAGAAAAATAAGAAGAGAGGAGGTATACGATGAAAAAAATTTTATGGTTCATTTCTATATTGTGCATGATTTTAGGAGTGGTAACAGGGTGTAGTAGCAAAGATGATACTGGAATTTCCGTTACAAGAAATGTAGCGGAGAAAGACCAGCAGAAAGGAAGCGAAACAAAGCAATATAAGAAAGAAGAGGATAGTTATGAGGCAGCAGCGTCCGTACCTGTAAAAAAGAAGAGTTTACGGGTAAACTGCAGTAACCAGAATTGGTCGAGCAGGCAATGAACCCAGTACCTGGGGAGAGTAAGAAACAAAATGCTAATAGAATCATCAAAGCTACGATACTGGATCATATCGACGGTGATACGTTTCGAGTGAAGTTAGCAAACTTTCGTTATCAAGATGAATTGATTTCTAAAGAAATACAGCAAGAGATTTGTCCATTAATAGTTACCCAAAATGCAATTGCAGGCAGATGGAAAATTGTGACTTTGTGGTACTTAAGCAAGAATGGAGTTATTAGGTTTAATGAATTATTAAGGATGTTACCTGGTATCTCAAAAGGAATCTTAACTAGACAATTAAGAGAGCTTGAAGAGGACGAGCTAGTACTCAGAGAAGTTTATAATGTTGTTCCACCCAAAGTAGAATATTCACTAACAGAGCAAGGTAAGAAGTTTATACCTGTATTAGAAGCAATGCAAGTTTGGGGTAAAGATTTACTAAATAAAAAAATAGAGATGCATGAAAGACATGAGGATTAATACAGTATTACTACCTTCTTATTACCAATAGATAGAAGGTATGGAGTCCAAATTAAGTTACATTATTGTTGATTATTGAGTATAAGCACATTGATGCAATAGTAATTTAAAAGCTACGATTGTAGCTCTTTTTCTTATCCAGCTAACGGTGCAGTTAGTGGAAGAAGGATTTTAATTTACTATGATGAAATATGTAATCTAGATGAAATCTGAGAAGGAGGTTTCAATACTATAAAAAATGTTTTGTAGAATGAATGTAAGGGAGGAAAGCTAACTTGGAAATCACAACAGAAAGATTAATAATTAGACCGTTTAAGGGTACTGATTTACAGGATGTATTTGCTATTTATAATAATGATGACACATGTAAGTACCTTTTACATAATAAGTGGACTCATGAAGATATGCAGAAAAGATTCGATCAGAAGCTAGCAAACAATGTACTCACTACAGAATCAATATTAAGTTTGGCAGTCATATACAGGACTAAAGTAGTTGGTGATCTATCAGTATGGTACACAGATATGAAAGACACTGTTGAGATTGGTTATAGTTTTTCAAATGAAGTAGCTGGGAGAGGTTTGGCAACAGAGGCAGTAAGTAGTTTGGTATTTAAATTATTTGATGAATTTAATGTACATCGTATACAAGCTAATCTTGATGCACGTAATACAGCTTCACAAAAATTGTGTGAACGAATAGGCATGAGACAAGAAGCCCATTTTATACAAGATTTTTGGAGTAAAAATGAATGGACAGATAGTCTTGTATATGGAATGTTATCCTCTGATTTGAAGTAATAGACGTAGTGATTTTATTATGTTAACGGGTGCGTTAGTTGAATAAAAAAGGGCATAACATATTATCTAAGACTTATATATTATGCTCTTTAATTCATTAACCTTTTTAAATTTAGGTCTTAATAATTTCAAATGTAGAAAAGCTCCCGTATTTATTTATTAAAATAAATTAAAATTACACAAATAAAAGCCCGTGAGCTCACATTTTTATATTTTAGGATAATGATATGCAAGATTGCATGTGTAAAATGGTTGCAATTTTGCACAACTTGTAACTATAATTGTTACAGGTTGGTGAATACCAATCAAACAAATACAATCATCATGAATGGAGATGTTATCGAATGGGTATGAAAAAATTAATCTTAGCAGGTGCTTTAGGGTTCGCAGCATTATCAGGAACAAATCTACCAGGATTAGAAGCAACAAAAGCGAGTGCAGCTTCTATTGAAACGAATTTTTCGACGTTAGAAGGACGCGTAGTAGAAGTGGATCATGGTGTGATTGTTGTGAAATCTAAACAATATGAAGAACCTGTTAGTGTTTATATAGAAAATATTTCAAATGTGAAAGTAGGAGACGAAGTAAAAGCGACTGGATCTATGATGCGTAACTTTACGGAGTATATGGTTGCAACAGAAGTTGAGAATACTACAAATAAACTAGGTATGCATTTGAAAGAAAATGGCTCACCTGATTATGTGATTGGTGAAGTATCAGAAGTAGGTACGATGGAAGACAGTGCTACTAAATATGTCGTAGTTGAGTATCCAACACAAAATGGGGAGAAAGACGTTATTGACGTGTTCTTAACAAAGGGACAAGCATTTAAAACAGGTGAGAAAGTGAAAATTGATATGAAGTATGTAGGCTGGGGCGGCATTTCTATTAATTACAACACAGTTGATCACATCGAAAAAGTGCATGAGGTAAACAATAGCAATCAAAATAATGATGATGTGTGGATTTGGTCTTAATTTGATTAGTAATATCAGAATCAAAAAAAGAAAGATGTTCTTAGATTATAAAAGCTATACTGAAATGAGTATGGATTATTATATTCATTTCAATTAAATAAAGGAGAGAAGTCTATTCTATGACTTCTCTCCTTTGCTTTATTCGATCTTTGTTTGAGTCTATGTATATGACCATATTTAAGCGAGAATAGCTTTTAAAATCGACACTTTGTTTGTAGTAAATAATACATAATTTTGTTTTACAGTTCTAATTAATATACGGTCAGTTGTCCCATATGCTGTTCCAATACGGATTGCAGTTGGTTCTTCAACTCCAGCATAGGTAGCATCTTCGGTAACCTCAAGCACATCACGTAATGGGATCGTAACCTCCGCCAATTGCCATGAAATAATTAACGCTTCTTTTGTTTTTTTTACATCAATACCTAGCATTATACCAAGACCTTTCTATAATAGAATGCTACACTTCTTATCTTATTATACAAATTTTTAAATTATTTTTCTACATGTATGAATAGAACTGGTATTTTAAGGGTGTAAAAAGAACAGGAAGATATACTATCAATCTATTAAGAAATACGTTATGAAGAAAAGTTCACAGGGAATTAATATGGATTTGATATGGTTGAAGTATGATAAACGAGTAACTGTAGGAGTTGCAGGAAGGAAATGAATGATGAGACTTAAATTAGTAGGAACCTTAACTTGTATAGTAGTAATGTTAGGTACCTTTATCATTTACACCAATATATCTATTGGTAAAGAGCCATATAAGACAAACCATGAAACTAGTGAAAACTCCATAAATAATGAAAAAAATAGAAAGCAAAATGGGACTTCAAGTAAGATTGCAAGCTCTTTTTCAAGTATACAGGCTGTAATAAATAAGGAATATGGTTTACCCGAAAACTATAAACCAGAGGATTTAGTTGTACCAAATGTACCCTTCTCATTTAGTGGAACGGTAGAAAAAAGTCACCTTCGTAAAGAGGCAGCGGAAGCGTTAGAAAAACTATTCTTTTTAGCTAAGCAAGATGGTATACAGTTGAATGCTGTGTCAGGATTTCGTTCCTATGAGTATCAAAAAGGCCTGTATGCCAGCAATGTTAAAAAGAATGGGCAAGAGCATACGAATCGCTTCTCTGCAAAACCAGGGCATAGCGAACATCAAACAGGGTTAACAATGGATGTTTCATCGAAAAGCGCGAACAATGGACTAGAGCTAGCCTTTGCAAATACGAAGGAAGGCAAATGGCTAAAAGATAACGCGCATCGTGCAGGATTTATCATTCGTTATCCAAAAGGTAAGGAAAGTATAACAGGTTATGCATATGAACCTTGGCATATTCGTTATGTAGGAGATATCGCTGACAATGTATATCAAGAAAAGCTAACTTTAGAAGAATATATGAATCTGAAAAAAATAAAGAATTGATCTAGTTAGTATTAGTAGTAAGAGTGTTAAAAGATAGAATATATACGCATCTGGCGCAAACGCCATTACAATCCCGGTTGATGATCAAAAGATTAAACGATATATACTGGATCGCAGTTATCTAAGTCAAATTGGCATGTTATTATGTAAGTGCGAATGCGAATGCGGATGTATGGATTCGCACTTACATAATACATCACATAGGTATTTGTAAAAAACAAGTGAATAAGTCTCAAAATGAAAAGAATACTTATATCATTGAGACAGAAAGAGAAATTTAGTAGTTATATTTTAAAATCTGTATTTAAATAATATTTAGCGGAATGCTCAGTTAAACCAAGTACAATAAAAAGAATTAAAGGAAATGCTCTACTTCGACATCACAACAATTAAATTTTGTAAAATACACCATCTATTTAGTCTTAAGGAGTTAAAGTTAACTGTTTTGTATTAAAATGTTATACACTGGCAATGTCCTATAAGCAACAATTTCATCAATATAAATATGTATAGCTGAATGTATCATATTTATACTGATGAAAGGTAAGGTATATGATACCTTTATAAAAGGAGAGAAAAATAAACACTTATAACTTCGCGCGAAATACCAATTTTACGAACAATAAGATGTATAAATAAAAATCTAATACAGTATTTAGGGATTTCGAGCTCAATTGCATAAATCTCAGTATATTGGTATGTGTCTATATGATTTCTATTTTATATAGGAATCATTAAATACTGAACTATTCATTGAAAGTATTCATAGTAAATTACCTTTTACTATATAGGATTTTTTCTTATGTTGATCTAATTAACTCCTCATAATTATGATTAAATTAACCAATTCATGTTAGATAACGAATTTTAAACAGTTTTCATATGTTGATTTTTTATATGAATTTATATATATAAATTGTTTTATTTTATATACATTTATATGTAGTTTTTACACAAATTTTTATGGTCTTATACAAATTTATCACTTAGTTAGCTATAATTTTCATTTGACTAACTACACTATACCATTCAGTTTTGAGCATGTTTTAGTATTTCATAATTTAATTATGTAAATAAGTTTGTGTAAAAATTGAATTTAACGCGAACTTGTGTTCGGTTTTCTTTTCTGTTATAGTATATATGAGGTGATTTTTATGGATTACAGCAAGCAACGTCAAAAATCCGTACATCGTAAAAAATTATACGAGAATTTAAATGAAATGCCCTTTTACATAGAAGAATTTGTGGAGTACAAAGAATTGCATGATGCCTC
>NZ_JAEHCH010000042.1:0-25550 GCF_016483245.1 Bacillus cereus group sp. N31
GTACCTGCAGCAAATGAATTATTTGTCACCACTTGATCGCTAAAATATGCATATGTTCCCCCACCAATTAAAGATAAGCCAAGAGCGGCTGAAACCACTCCAACACCTAATTTCTTTTTCAATGACATTTTTTGTTCCTCCCATATCATTTTTATAATCTTTCTCCCTAATCAACCGAAAAGGTCCCCTTAATACAGATATACCATGAATTGTGAAACAATTATATTAAAAGCAAAAAATTCCTTATTGAGAAAATTATGTTATTATCTATCTTCTGTAAATGAAACGTCCCAAAAATAGAAAAGTTGAATTTATAATTATCAAAACCTCTGCCAAAAACAAATTAATATTAATACCCTTTATGATTAGAATTATTTATTTCTTCCGGAGTATTCTAACACTTCAAATGGTACACTTTTCATGACACGTTAAATGATATGTCGGTAGGAAATAAGTCGAGATTCACCTTAAGGATGATTCAGAAGTTATATTTTCTTACAACTAACATTCATTGTTTTGACTTGATTGGCTGTTTTTATTTCTTTTGAGCTAGTAGCTTTTTTATAATAAGATAATAGCCCTAAGTAAATACTCTCATCTTTATTTACACCTTGATAAGGATGTGTACCTTCTCTAGCAGACTCTAGTACTTTATATGTACCATCTACTACTCCTACAATTACATATCCTTGTTTTCGTTCAGCTTGTTGAACTTGAAATAGATATGCTCTCTTTTCCCCTTGTGCATTATACAAATCCCTATCAAAAAGTAATTTCCCCACATTCCAATTTGATTCAGTATTATTAATCACTGTCTGAAAATATGAATTTGCTACTGTAAAAGTTTTTTCATTAGATTTCTCATCTTGGTTTACAATTTCTTCTGTATGAATATTCATTGTAGTGACAGGACTTATTAATAATGAAGATACAAGTTAAATTTTGTAAATACATAAAACAAGTATGTAGTTTATCAGAGTTGTATAACAATAAATTTTTATATTATAATTAAGTAAGATTTATTATATACAAACAGGAGGGATTTAATTGGAAGATTTTGATGATGAGCTACGCCAAATTGATATGGATCAAAAAGAAGCAATACTAGTTGTAAGAGTTTATAAAAAATATTTAGCAAAAACAGATGAAGATAGAGAATATGGAACAGAAGTGATTGAACGTATTTGCAATAATGATACTACTCGTGAAGATACTGATTTTTTTATAAGATGCACGGAAGTTTTTGATGATATTATCGATAAGTCGTCGAGGAGAAATTAACAAATAAAGGCTAACATACTACTATAGGCGTACAGCCGAGATATGTGTAAAAACAGGTCATAGCCTAACTTTTATTTTTAAATAATTGGAGTTGCTAAGGAATTAGAAGATTTAACACCAGAAGAAAAAGAAGTATTGATGATGTATGGAAACGATTCAAAGAATAACTCGCCATAACTAAAAATCCTTCCAATTTAAACGATGAAAGGAAAATGATACACACATTTAGGCATTCATTTTAATAGATGCCTAAATGTGTGTTAAGGAGCATAGAAACGTCGGAATTCACTTCTCGTTTCACTTATGAATTTAAAGATTTCGCCACTCATCACATGCCTTGCGAATATTTTCACGCATATTATTTGTAATTTCTAGTCTGTCATTTAAGAAAGTATCTCTCTGTGAGATTATCTCATTTTTAGCACTCAAATAGAGCCTTTGAATAGATGTAGAATTTCTACCAGCTTCGGTTAATCTATAACGTGGGATACCTGGAGATTCTGTGTACCATAGTGGATCTGTTAGTGATATAGGATCAGAATCATATATATGAACCTTTGTGTCTAAATTTTCATCCCATTCATCTACAAAATTAAACCTGTATTTGAGTGTAGGATAAGAATTAGAAGTAGTAGGAGCTGTGATCATATCGTAGAGGCCACTATTAGCATACATTGCATCACCTACACTTACATTTGTAAAGTAAACTAATTTGTCACCACGTGGTTCACATAAGGCAGCATACTCATCCCCACAACGACTTAAAGTAGCTTTATACCCAGAGTCAATTTCACTAAGAGCTTTTATGTCAGTTAGATGCAAAGTACAAATGTAAACAAGGGCTGTTATACCTTCAAACGTTTCAAAACGTACTAAATCTGATACTAAATCTGAACCATCGTCATATATGCCATGTAAAATATTCACATCACTGCTCTCTGGATAGCCCTGAAGACGTCTCGCAATACTGTCACAATTAGCTACATAGTGATCTAAAAAGGCTTGGTCAATTATTTTTTTAACCCTATCACAAATTTCTTCTACTGCTTGTTTCACCGCTTCTTGAGCACTATCTTCTGATGGAAACATTTCGCTTATTATTGCTATACCTATTGAAGAACCCAAAGAACTAGCTCCTATTTTTAATATTTTCTGCCAGTTTAACTCGTCATTTATCATAATGAACACTCCTTTATAATTAGAATGCTCACCATCATTTCAGTTTTATACATTTTTTATACCCTTATGCATTTTGGACACAGTTTAAGATGTTTGGTGTATATCAATATATGAAATTACCAGTGTTTCAAGAATCGGCTTTACCCCTATACGATAGCCCTCTTCAACAAATATCCACTGTATTTGCACATGTGGACATTTGTACAAGTTCACATTTACACATTTACACATTTACACATTTACACATTTACACATTTACACATGTGTAAAAATTCACTACAAACTTATCGCTAAAAACAAAAATGAATTAAATGATATATGCGCTACTATTGGCACTTTTATCATTTTAGCCAAGAAGACTCCTTCCTCAAGGAACGCTAAGTGAGTAGGTGGGAGATGAATTGGCTAAAATGATAAAGTCATTCTTTTAATAGCTGGTTTGGCTGTTGTACCAGGCGCATGTACTAATATATATTCTCCTTTGTGCACCTAGCCATCTGGTATATTCCAAGATGAGGTAACTGTTCCCGCACGTGCTACGCCTTGCTTTGGATCCTTTTCTTCTTCTGTAGGCATAGCCTCAAATGTATCATCATTAGTACAAGTATAGAAGTACATAGTGTTGACCCAGCTACAGTAGACCGCAGCATCTATGTAATGACATAAGAAGAGCGTGAAGAAGCGGGTATCATTGACTTACCAGCAACATTAGCGTAAGCATTCGCTACATTACAATCGAATGAAGTCATATGCGGTGCACTAGGAGACCATTTATTTGAGCAATTCATCGAAACAAAAGAAATTGAGTGAGATAGCTTCCGCACGCAAGTATACCAATGAAAACGCGATCAATATATGTCTCCTTACTAAGAGAAAACAACCTTGATACCAGCTGTATCAAGGTTGTTTGTTTTCACTTCTCATAATTTTATTATTCAACCTAAGACTTACTTTATTCTTCTATGTCTCTTATGCCATTTATTGTCATACCAAATTGCTCGAAACCATATAATACACCATTTAAAGCCGTATCACCCTTTTCTACATCTCCTTCATCTAGAGCTGTAAACAAGTCGCCTAATGCCCGTAGGAATGTCTTATTAGCATCTATAAATTCAATTTTAAAATAACTGTACTTTTCAGGCGGTTTAAGGCCTACTAACTTCTCTGCCTCTCCTTTCACTATATTAAACTGTGCTTTTAATTCATCTTTATTTGTTCGTAGAGTTTCATCTTTTTCAACTATTGGTTTCGTAGCTTTTACTGCAGCTATGAATTTATTAGCCTGTATTTCTACTTTTTCTTGATACTCTTTCATACTGTTAGGTTTCGTAGCATCAGACACCTTGTCTTTCTCTTTACTAACTTCTTCTTTCTTCTCTACCTGAACTTCCTTTTTACTTGTTTCTTCCTTCTTTATTTCCGCTTCTTTTTGTTTCTCTAACTTATCTTTTTCTTCGTGTATTTTATCTACATCTTTAATTACAGTAGCTATTGGGTCCTTATTTGTTGTTCCAGACTCGCTATCACTTGCTGAAGAGTCATTATTTGTTCTTTTATCTTTATCTTTTTCCTTCTCCTTCTCTGTTTCCTTATAGTCTGCTACTTTTACACTATCCTCTTTTTTCTCTTCCGCTACGTCCTTACTTGCACAACCTACACCACTCATCAACATTACTGGCAGTGCAACTTCTAATAACTTACGCTTCATTGTAATTTACCCCTTTGTTTCGTGATTGTTGTTTCTTTTCTTCCAACTCTTTCTTTTTTGTTTCGCAATGATTTCATCTACGAAAATCGTTTTTAACCTTGAGGCTTTTCCTATAAAGAAGTAGCATCTATCATAATGTATACTTCTTTTAAAAAGTATTGTAATTTATTAACATATGAAACCATATCATAAATTACGTAAATAAGATATACAAATTTTCATCTTTAAGAGGGACCTTACCATGTTACAAATAAAAAGGATCCGATATGAATATCAGATCCTTTTTCACTATATATAATTATTTCACTGCCTCTTTTAATTCTTTTCCAGCTTTAAATGCAGGCGCCTTAGAAGCAGCAATTTGCATTTCTTCACCTGTTTGCGGGTTACGCCCTGTTCGTGCAGATCTTTCACGTACCTCAAATGTACCAAATCCAAGAATCTGTACTTTCTCTTCATTTGCAAGAGTATTTGTTATTGCGTCTAATACAGCTTGTGTCGCTGTAGCAGCATCCTTTTGTGTAAGTTCTGCTTTATCTGCTACTACTTTTATTATTTCTGTTTTATTCATTTTCTGCACCTCTTTATATGTAATTAGGAACTATTATAACGTGCCTATACTCATGGTGCAATAAATAACAGGTTGTACTGATATGCCTCACAAGTGTAATCGTCTATTTTCAATATTTTAAGAAGACAATCGTTATAACTCCTCCTTATTGTAAATCCTAAAATATTTATTGTTTATATTATTTTATTGTTATATAATACTAAATGTCTTTACTTATATGCGATTACGATATATCATAATTAGAAAAAGGGATCTTTCGGGATTCCTTTTTTCTATTAAAAATAAAAAAGCAGCAGGTTGGCTCTCCAGACATATTCCTACACCTCACGGTAATTCCTTTAAATCATTTTATTAAATCATCCACTTGATACTGTCTAAAAGTTATAAATGTTTTATACATTTCATTTCAAACTAATTTTTAGATAGTTTCAAGATATGTTTTCGATTAATTTCACATCACTTTTAAATGTTGTCTAGAAGTATCAACTTTTAGATAGTTAAACAGGACAAATCTATCAATTATATTAAATTGATGAATTCAACTATTACATTTTATTGTTTTATTCATATAATGTATTAGATTGCTAGAAAGGAGGCGTAAGCATGGACAGTTGTGTTTTATTCGTTAATGGACAACCTTTTTTAGTGGTCTCAGTTGCTGGAATCGAAATTGCTAGATTAGAGCTTTCTCTTCAAGTAGCATTGACTTTAATAGCATTAGGGATTCCAATTTGTGCGTAAGCCTTAGGTATTTATTAAAAAGAGGGCTTTTGTCCTCTTTTTTATTTATCCCTTTATCTTTCCTTAACAACAAACAAGACGCCACCCAGATCACGGCAGCGCCTACAATAATTACTATTGGGTTTAATCACTAATTTACTAACAATCCTAATTGACGTAGGATTTCTGAGAACGAATAACCATACGCAAAACCTACAATACGAATTCCTGGAGTGTATCTATGTTCTAAATCTTCATTGTACGTTTTCATATAATATGCTAGTTTAGAATCAATGTTATGTTTGTCGTTAATAATTACTTCATCGCTAGGAATTCCATCCATTTCAATTAGAACAGCTACATACTCTGCTTCTTCAATTAAAGCTTCATTAAAACACTTTTCTAACTCTTCTAATGTTATACCCATCACTCCCCTCCTAATTTAATGTCTGTTTTGCTCAATAAAAAAGAGCATCCACGTCAGTAGATGCTGAAATATGTGAATGGACTTCTCGATGAGCATTGAATAGGATATAAGCAGTTAGCTTGTCCTACACTATACTATATGATTTCTTTATTAAAATGGTTCATCAAAAAGGCACCTTATCCAGGTGCCCTTTCGTGAACATAGGGGTAACACTAAAACGCAGCAATAATTCTAATATCGTGGTGTCAAATCATTCTATGCTCGATATTTCTTTATATGCTAAATGGTTAATGTGTAATTTCTATACAACAAAGAAAAAAACACCCGTGTTGGATGTTAATTATCATCCTGTTTCTCTGCTTTGTTCTTATCTCTGATAATTTCAAAAATCCACGCTAAAGAAACAGCGATACCAAAAAGAACACTTACACCTGCAACGGTGTAATAACCTAACTGTTTAGCCGTTAAATCTACAGTGAGGGCTATCCCTAGTAAAATGATTACAAACATTCTTTTCTTTCTTTGCTCGAACAAACTAATTTCTCCTCCACTCGAAGATCATCTATTTAAAATTCAATATTAAATATATTGATCACATACATCATAAAATCTATCTATCACTATTATCTCATTATACTAATTAATTCTCAACATCTCATATATATCGATTATCTTTATACCTAGAACACTCTTTAAATACAGTTATCATGTAATTTCTATATAAAAAAGAAAAAAGCACCCATTATGGATGCTTTCTCACTTATGCATTTAGTATTTCTTTGGTAACTCAGGGAATAAACTGATTCCTTCCTGCTCCACGTCATTACTGAATCGCATCTTGAGTGCTCTGTATTCCTTTAATACACTTACTACTTCCTTTGTACTCTCTTATCATCGATAGCCGGTAATAAAGTTAATTGTCTCTCCATGAAGGAATCCCCCTATTTCTGAGTTTGTCTTTTAACATCACATAAGGTACGTGAAATTTCACTATCTTATTGTTGAATAAGGGAAACATGCATAGCGAGTAGCCCACACCATCCACTCTGCATGTTTCTGTTATCCATTAAGCCTTTAATAATTTACGTGTCTTATTTGCCATCTTTTCTTTTGCTGCTTCAATGTTATTTGTCACTCTCATATGATCCTGATCAATCTGAATCATTCCATCAAACATAACTGGAGCTCGTTCTGTCTGCTCTACTAACTACCCATAAATATCAAAATCTTCTCCTGGTATAGACTTCTTGCCCTTCGGTTGATGAGACATCCTTACATAAGATTGAATGACTGATAGTGGTACTACGAATATTGATTTATCCTTACTAAACTCTATAAGAAAGAAACATATTGCTCCCATCTTTTCTGCTTTCTCCAGATAATCCAATTGATGCTGTGCAATGTTCTTTAAATCAAAACGTGTATCCTTCTCTGTAGATTTAGCTTCAAACGCAATAGCTTGTCCCTTATACACGCAATCATAGTCTACTGTACTTTTAGCTTCATAGAATCCATTTAGTACACGGCCACTTTTACTTTTTAATACCTTCACAGGAGTCTGGAGCTTGTTTATAAGCGCCACTCCCCCCTCTTTGATACATTTCGTTCGCTAGATTGATAAGCATTTCAAATGCCATTCCACGGTTACCTTGTCCCATTGTTATTCGTCGCTTTCTATTAAAACGATTATTTCATATATTTTCCACAAAACGGTAATTAATATATAATTAAACTATTCAAATCTTAGGTGGTGATGCAAATGAATGATACGAGCCGAATTGTTCTTTTCACTCTTGTAGGAATAAGTGCCGTATTTTCTGTAATTAAAGAATCTCAAAAACCAGAAAAGAAAAAATTTTGGATTACATTCGAAACTTTAATTCTAATCGGGGCAGCTTGGATGTTAATAGGGCTTCTCATGTAACCTACATAATTAATAAACCCCCTGAATAAAACTCAATATTTCGTCAATAATGTATATGACATTAGATTTTCTCCATTCCCCCTTGGAGATGAGCAGTTAGCTTTTGCTAGCTGCTCTTATTTTCTGAAATTGGTTACATTTCCCTGATGTTTTTAACTTAATATTACGTTACCATATAAAAGAGTAGAATATATTGAGCTGTTATACCATTACCCTAGGAAACTAGGGTTTTTATTTCTACAAAATGAAATTTTTATTAAATTGCTTATACTTTATTTCTCAACCACAACTTATGGAATTATAATGAAATGAATGGTAATATATAGACATCTCAATTACGTTAGAGCTTGTTTCCTTGCAAGCTCTTTTTTTATTTAAATAGCGTTTTTGTTTAAAATAACAGCTCTAAATAAATTAGATACATTTACCAGTATGTTTACCACAACATTCATGTTAAAATCCCTTGTGAGTACGACATAACTCTACCTAATGAAGCCCTGCAGCCCTTATCGCGGGGCTCTTTTTTTATTTAAATTAACAATTTTGTTCACTTTTATAGCTTGCTATTCCTCATGGTTGTGTTTTGCTTCTAGGACTTTTATAAATTTAAAGTGTCCATCGAGATAACAATCATTGATAAAACCCACAAAATATATTTCATTAACTTCGCTTAAAGTAAAATTTTCATTTTTTCATTCAACCAAGTTCATAACATATTCTTTTCCTCTGGTAAAATAATGATTAGGTGCCCCATGCGCATTTTATCCACTGAAAATAACACCTTTTACGTACTTAACTATTAGAAACTTCATTTCTGCTACTTCTGCAATAGCAATTTTGTTCACTTTTTTGATACATTTATGAAACATTCATACGTTATCTTTAGTACGTTCTTTTCTTTTTGTAGAACCATGTGAGAATACCAAAACAAGAAGCCCTAGAGCCCTAACTCTAGGGCTTCTTCATTTTAAATAAGGATATTATTAAATTTTCAATTATAATTTTTTATACTCTCTTTATCACTACCTCCAAAAAATATTCAGGAACCTTGCAAACTTGCAATGACAATGTAAGGTTATTAACTATGAACAAATGTATTTACGTAGTAAACTATTTAGTCAGAAATACATATTAAAGGAGAAACATTTATGAATTTTGAAGACAACCGTAAACTAGGTATTCAGTTAGGATGTATAGTAAAAACAGATAATACTCAATATCTAGTTTTTAAAAAGAATGAAAATTACTCATTATTAAACATAAAAACGGTAGAATGTATAAACTTTGAAGTCCCTTTAGAGCATCTTGAGGAAATGATTCTTGAAGATTTAAAAGAAGACATCCAAAGCATTATACCTCCGGAGAATATTAAGATTGTAGCTCAAAACAAAATATAGATTACGTTTCATTCAAAGAGTACTAATGGGTAGTGCTCTTTATTTACAATCAATCCAAATAACTATTTTGTTAAAATTGATTCACTATTTATTTTTATAAAAGCACCCTTTTTGGACAAATTTACCGACTTAATTAACAGAAATTTCGTTTTATTCTTAACTTGTTGAATAGCCCAATACATTCAACAGTGCTCTTGATTGCATACTTAGTATGTAACCATCCAGATACCTTAGCTAATACGTCCCCTAATCGTCGTTATTACTAAGGTATCTTTTTAGATGCCCTGTGTGCAGGGCTTTTTTATTTCAGTGATAATGCTCTATTTCCCCTACAATTATAGATGCTTGTAATCCCATTTCATAACAAAATTCAAATTTGGTCTTACTTTATTCCGGTCGATCCAAACCCAAGATTTCCTCTTTCCGATTCTGATAGCTCGTCCACTTCATAAAAATTAGCTGTTATTACTGCCGCTATAACGCCTTGAGCAATCCTTGTTCCTCGTTCAATCACATGGGCTTGCATATTTAAACTTATTGGTTTTTCAGTGTGATCAACCAACACTCCAACTTCTCCGTGGTAGCCACTATCCACCGTTCCAAAAGCGGCCCTTAACTTTGTATCACGCGTCATACCGCTACGCGGGCGCACCTGCAATTCATATCCTGGCGGAATTTTGAACGCCAATCCCGTTGGTACAACCTTTGTTTCGCCAGGCCAAATAATCGTGACCTCTGGTACAACTAGATCAAAACCAGCATCAAATTCCCGTGCATACTTTGGTAAATTCACACCTTTCAATCGTTTAATCTTCATTCTTAATTTCATTCTGTCCCGCTCCTTATAAGTAATTTTTCAATTTCTCTTTCTATTTCTTCAACACTTCCAAGGAAAGCTTCGTCTTCCACTTCTCGTTATCCAATCCCACTAAGTGATATTCCATCTTACGAATTTCACTCTCTACTACTTGGAGTTCACTTTGCACCTACACTGCAGTTTCTTTTTTCATTACTTTCTTCCCTTTGCTTCGCTCATTAACTTCGTGATCTCGTACACACCGTTCTCCATTTCCATCACTACTGATACACTCCTTTTATTAGATTCCACAACTCTTGTTCAGTCATCTCGTAAAGTTGTCGCCCTGTCTTTTCTTCTTTATAAATTCCCTTTTGTAGTAATACATCGATGTAGATTTGTTTCCTGTCCATGCTGCCTCCTAGCTTCTTTTCTTCGTAGCTCTCCCTATAGGTGTAGTCGCTGCCCTTTGTGGATTCCATCTATTTATCATCATGGCGCTATGCCTCCTAATCCAAATCCATGATTTCCTCTAAGGTTCTATCCGAAATATAAGTAGTAATGATTTGTATCTTTCAGTATTTCTTTTTAGCCATTTCTATAGCTGCGCCCTCGGACTTCGCCTCAAACCAACGAAGCCTCCACTTCTCGTCTTTATCGTATAACTCTACTGAGTACGTCATAACACTATTACTCTTCAAAAATCTTTCCGCTGTACTTATTGCGCTATAATCAAAACTTCTTGCTACATCCTCCAGTGTTAGTTGTTTTATTTATTTTATTAATCATTGTTGGAGCTTCTTGCTTCTGCTAAAAAATTATCGGAAAAGGCACTCTTATATGGGTGTCTTTTCTTTATGAATAAGAGATACGTGGGAAAAATAAATTATAGGACAGGGATATAGTCTAAAACTTCTAAACTATCTTTTTATTTCCTTTCGACATAATATGACAATATAAAGATATTTAATATGTTATTATTACGTTGCAATCTTAAATTTTACATAATTGGAGGAACAAACGTGGGAAAAATATTTAAGTTTGGATGCCTAGGCATTATAGCTTTATTTGTAATCGGAATAATTGCTATGGTTGCTGGTGGTGGAGATTCAACAGAAAAAACTTCAACAGACACTAAAGCGGTATCAAAAGAAGGTGTATCTTCTGATGTGAAAATCTCTGTAGGATCTATGGAAACAGTAGATTCTGTGGGTAATGAATACTCAAAAGAACAAGCACAAGGTGTCTTTAAGATTTTAGAAGTTACACTTACTAATAATCAAAAAGACGCTATCACTGTTGATACTAACAGCTTTAAATTGGTAGATAACAAAGGTCGTGAATTCACATCTTCAGTACAAGGTCAAACATCTTTTGACTTAGCTAACGGTGGAAAAACTGACTTCTTCTTAAAACAATTAAATCCTGGTCTAACACAGACAGGGAAAATTGTATTTGATATACCAAAAGATGCTGAAGGACTTTTCTTAAAAGCTAGTGGCGGTATGACAGGTAAAGAAATTAAGTTAAAAGTAGAATAGAAAAAAAGATACTCGAAATATTGCCTTTTTTCTCAATCGCCAATATTAATTAGCGTGGTAAAATAATATTTGGATTGGCATCTAATACCATATTACGTTGGTTCAAATCGTAAGAAGGCACCTTAGGGTGTCTTTTCTTTATAAAAAAGGCCTCCTAAAACGCCTTAAATTAGTAAACTTCAATATTACTCTTTTTTATTAATTTGTTTTAACTTAATATATTAATACTAAGTTAAAAATTTGTTATAATTAGTAAATAATTATATTAATTAGATGGAGAGGATACAATATTATGGGTTATAAGTTTCGTAGAATTATCCAATTTTCCCCGGGTGTAAAAATTAACTTTACATACACAGGTACGGGAGGCAGCGCCATTCCACCTGAATCAAGAACAACAACTTATATACCTGGAACTGGAATCTCGTATACACCACGAATAGCTGAGTCAAACAACTATTATATACAACGAGGGTTTCAAGGGCAAAACACTTCCTATCCCACTATGAATGAACAAGATTACAATACGGTAAGAGCATTTGAGCAGGTAAGAGAAACCAAAACTTACATTGTTACTGCTTTTCGTAAGAAGGATAATCAAGTAAACTCCGTGGGTAGAAAACTAATGAAACCACTTTCCATAATTGGAGGCGTTTTTGCGGGCCTATTCTTAATTATGATGCTTATTATACCAGCTCTAATCCTGGCAGCCCTTTCTTTCTTATGTTATAAAAATATAAAAACACCATTTGCGGTTGTATGCCCAGAATGTGATGCTGAAAATTTATTCATTTTTGAGGAAGAGAAGATTGCTTGTCGTAAATGTGAGAGCACTCTTATAATCCAAAAATAAAAGGTTCTCAAATACACTTCCCAAAAATGAATTGTGGTATTGAATTCCAAGATAGCCCTTGAAGCTCATAATTGTTTCCATACCTCCTTTAAGACTCCAGCTCTCTTTTTTATTTCCATTCGACAATATATGACAATATAAAGATGAATAATTTGTTATTATATTTACGGATTTATTTACATTGGGAGGAATGAACAACTATGTTTAAAAGATTAGCAGTATTACTTATTGGAGCTCTATTATTATTTGGTTTATCCGCTTGTGACAGCGTTAAATCAATGACAAATAATGTCACGGTTGATAAGGTAATTGAAGAATTTAAAGCTGCAGGATTAGAAGCTGACAATCCTAGTGACCTACCAGAAAAAGAATTTGGAAATACTAGAAAAGAAGCAAAGCGCATTCTTGTTCCAGCATTAGGTGAAGATAGTGGTGGTAGAATATTTGAGTTTAAAAACAAAGAAGATCTTGAAAAAGCTAAGAAATACTATGACGATTTAGGTAATGGTAATCAAATGCTATTCTCTCATACTTACGCAAAAGGTAACTTCCTTATACAAATGAATGGTGATATGGAAGATGCCAAATTTAACAAATATAAAGAAGTTATGGACAAAGTAATTAAGTAAGTTAAAGAATCCGCTTTTATTTATATGAAAACATGTTAGAATTATCTTTGGATGGGAGTCCAATACATATTATTAAAATTAAAGTGGTTCAAGTCGGAGGAAGGCACCTTAGGGTGTCTTTTCTTTATGAAGAATTAGTTTAAAAACTAAAAATAAAGGAACCTCAATAAATGAGGTTCGAAAAATCTACTATTTTAAATTCCCTTCGTAAAAAGCAACTCCATTTTGAACATGTTTTAAATACCACGTAATCGTTCCGCCACAAACATTTTCATTAAAACTATTAGCATATGCTCCATTTGAGTGATAAAGAGTTCTTTTGAATTTACCATTAGAATACTCATAAGGAATTGAACATGTTGCTTGCTTCGGAGAGCTCACATCTTTTTGCGTATCAGCTGAAGCTACCCCAATTCCTCCTGTTAATGCAATACCAGTTGCTAATGCTCCTACTACTAATTTCTTAAACATAATAAATCCCCCTTTAATAGTTTTTATAGATTACAACTTAACTGTATCACTTTTGTAATTTTTGTAAATATTTTGAATTTTTATAAATATTTATTTAAATTTTTCTAATATTGGTAATGCATTTTATCAAATGGAAAATAGAGGGTTTTACTTTGATATGTAATAATGCATGATCACTCAGCAAAAGAATGTGATAAACTCTAACCACCTGTTCTATTTTTTTCAGTTATCTTAGAAACCTTACTTCTTATTTACCCAAATGGGAGGCGCTTTATAGCGTCTTTTTTTTATTTTCAAGAAGACTTGCTCAATTCATTTTTAAATACATAAGGTAATGTGAACCCATTAAATTACATCAAATGACCCCTAGTTTTCCCCTCGGATCTAAAGGAGGCACTATTGTTATGGGATATGGTGGTAGTTGCGGCGAAGGCTGCGGTTTCGCTGGAGGATTTGCTTTATTAGTTGTATTATTTATTCTATTAATCATTATCGGATGCAGTTGCTTCTGCTAAAAAACTATTGTAAAAGGCCCCCTTATATGGGCGCCTTTTCTTTATGTATATTATTTTATTATCCGATTCATCAGTTTATTATAAACACATTTAGCTTCTCCAAAAAGACCACCTGTGTCCCATTCGCCACCATAATACGCATACTTCCCAGGTGAACCATTGTCTCGTATACTTGGATATGATTTTAGTTTAGATTCATAAACCGAAACCATAAAAATATAAATAGATTACCACAATTATAATTCCCATAACAGTCATTAATAGGAGTTTACCATCAGCACCCGTAATAACTTCTTTTAGATTTTCTTTTGCTTGTTGTTTCTTTTCTCCACTTGAAAAGAGATAAATAATGAAATAAGTAACCACTAAGAAGAATGAGAATATTATATCTATCATTACTTATGTACCTCCCTAATATATGTACGCTATTAATTTCCTTAAACGTTTTAAGCTAAGATATCTGAAATCATACTGATAATAAATATATCCCCCCGATTAAAAGTGCCGCAGCAACGATTAATATTATTACTCCATCCGGACTATTAACAATTTTCTTTATATGTTTTTTTGCTATTTGCTTAGTTTCTCCACTTGAAAAGAGATAAACAATGGAATGGAGAATTAGTAAGAAAAATGCCGTAATTACCTCTAACATGGCTTATGTACCCTCTAATATATGTGTACCTTTAATTATCCAGTAATTTTCTTGCACCTTGTATCAGCCTGAGTAACTGGAATGCTTACTTCAATAAAGGCCAAATGACAAAAATTACTCCTGTAACTGCTGCATATCAAAAAAACCTACCAATATTTTCCCCTCAAGACCATTAATAAGCTCTTTTAAAACTTCTTTTGCTATTCGCTGACCTTTACCACTTAAAACTATCGAAAGAATAAGGAATATAACCAATAATTTCCTTATACATTATATCAGCCAGGGTACATGGAAATACAACAATTTATTATTATAATTTAATTTATTAATTGATACGGCATTAATACAGGATAGTTCAAATCGGAGGAAGGCACCTTTGGGTGTCTTTTCTTTATTTCTCAATATAAGAACTTTAAGAAAATGCTATGATTTAAATACAAATTCCCTTTTGTGCACTGAGATAGTAATACCCAATAAAAAAGCCCACCTATTTCCGTAGGTGGGCCTTGTCTTTATTACACAATATCAAAGTATACTCTCTTTTTCTCATAAACTTTATGTAATTATACATATTCGTAAAAATCACACTAAATAAATATTACATGTAGTAAAATATAAATCGTGGACACGTTCTATAAAGCAGATTCTTTTGAAAGACGTAACATATCAATCACTATAGAAGATGTGGCGTCACTCTAATATTGATCTCAAATCTCTTATATTTTGTGAACTAACAATCTGGTATATATAGACGATTCTGTTTTATAGGATGTGTTTACACGTATAACAAAGGGATAATACGGATAAGTTTATACTAAATGAACGTGGTTCAAGTCGGAGGAAGGCACCTTTGGGTGCCTTTTCTTTTTTGGATACAGACCGCAAAAAGGAAAAAACCACGTTAAGCACATTTCGACATAAAATCAAGTAATTTTAACAACGCCAAGAACATTTAATGCAACACTATTTAAAATAAGATTAAAATGATTTAAAAACTCTTAGCGTAGTTTTTTCCAAAATGCTGGTGATGGCTCATTAAATAATTGGGATTAGGTTGAGGAATTACTAGAAAGAGATTTATTAGAGGAATTTGCTAGGCTATGGCTTTGACTCGGTTTTTCTAAAGAATACATTTGGATTATTCAGCCCGTTCAACGTATTACGATTATCACTCCAGGCATGAAGCAGAGATTCTCGAGGACCTGTAATGACTTGATTATAGTCAGCCATATAACAAGGACCAACACCAGGATCTTGAGGTGGTCTAGTAATAGTTACTGGAGAAGATTGGTTACTTATTACTGATTCTGGATTTAAACCTCTAGTAACAGAGAATGTTTTCTTAAATATCCCGAATGTTCCGTTGCCAATTCCACCAACTCCCGCTGGATCATTAAAACGATTATATTGAATATGCGCTCCTTTAGCATTGGCAGCTACTGAAGGAAAAAATGCAAATGGCAGACCCTGCGTGATATTCACTGGTTGTGACCAAGTTGCCCCTTGATTTCTGCTGAATGCCAAAAAGATATTAATATCCCCATTAACTGTACCACCATTCCATACAGCATAAATAGTGCCATCAGGTCCAATGGAAGCTTGAGGAAATTCATTATTCCTGATATCCCTTTGAGCATCTACAAAAATAACTGTACGGTTAAACCCGGGTTCACATGGAACAACATTGTTCGCTGCAGCAGCGAAAGGTGTTGTAGAAACTGCTACGTCCGTATTCACTGGAAAAGTTTGTCCGCCGTCAGTTGATTTTCTCATTCGAATTGTCCTATTTGCCTGCTTTAATAGTAGATTGTTGTTTGGTATTACTGCATAAAATACATAAATAACCCCTTGCTTGTCTACTATCACGTATTCTCCTTCTACAAATGTATTAGCATTTGGGGGAGAAATGATATCTATATCGGTAATCAAAGGATTTAAATTAACACCGGTTGTATATTTTGAGAAACGAATTCGTCCTAGATTAGTAGTGAAATCTTTCCAAACGATATACAGTGCCTCTTGTCCTGGTCTAGTTCTATCAGTTCCTACTGTAATCCACTCTTTATCTTGAGAGAAGTTACCATTTTGAGGGTTTTGTCCTCTCCCGACGACTTGCGGCGGATTCATTGTAATCGTTTTGTTCGGATTAATCACTCCAGTTGATACACTAATTACGTCTTGTTGAGTGCCTCCGACAACTTCTTGCCCAATCTGACCATAATAAAATATTCCTTTTTTATCTACAGCTATTACAGGATCTCCGTTGTTGACTCCCCCGGGATTTGTCGGTATTGAACCGCCATCAGTCCAGGTCTTACCTAAATCTTTTGAAAAAGCAAATCCAGAGAAACTATTTCTCGTAAATTCATCATTTGAATCATTAAATCCATAGAGAATGAAATCTTTAAAATGGGCTAGGCTTGTCTCACTTTGAGTTATGTTAGGAAAATTAGCTATATCACTAGCAGAATTATTCACTTGTACTTCTTTATTATTTGGTTTTGGAGGTTTTGGAGGTATTTTAACCACCCTTTCATTATTATTTTTCAATATATAATATTAAAAAAATGAAAAGGGGCTTGTATCTTTTTATTATATTTTGAAAAATTCGTAACATTTGTTCTTGTAATTTGTTTTTTCTAAGTAGGGGTACCGCAAACACTGACTTATCCTTACTAAACTCTATAAGGAAGAAGCATATTGCTCCCATCCTTTCTGCTTTCTCCAGATAATCCAATTGATGCTGCGCAATGTTATTTAAATCAAAACGTGTGTCCTTCTCTGTAGATTTAGCTTCAAACGCTATAGCTCGTCCCTTATACACACCGTCATAGTCTACTGTACTTTTAGCTTCATAGAATCCATTTAGTACACGGCCACCTTTACTTTTTAACACTTTCACAGGAGTCGGGCGCTTGTTTATAAGCGCCACCTGCCCTCTTCGATACATTTCGTTTGCTAGATTGATAAGCATTTCAAATGCCATTCCACGGTTTCCTAGTCCCATTGTTATCCCTCGCTTTCTATTAAAAGGATTAACTTTGTTTAAATCTTCCTTAAATCGTATCACTATTGATTAACCTCAAATATTTTTCCTGTATAATACAATTAAGTAATTAATAGGAGTGTTATTCATGCCAGATATATTAAGACTCGTTATCTTTATTGTTGTTGCAATTGGTGCAATCATTAACTTATACCTAGAGTTTAAAAAGCCTAAAAAAAGTATATTCTCAATAATTTTTCTATCGATACTCCTTATTGGAGCCTCAGGATTAATTAAAGATATTTTATCTCGACTTTTATAGATGAATAAAACTCAATATTCCGTCAATAATGTATATGACATTAGATTTTCTCCATTCCCCCTTGGAGATGAGCAGTTAGCTTTTGCTAGCTGCTCTTTTGTGATTCATCGTCACATTATGATGAAATGGTCATATATTATCTCGAAGCAAAAAACCCTAATTTATTTTTCAGTATCTCACTTTTCCCTTAAAGAGCACTTTTTAAAGGTGCTTTTTTTGGGTTCGCCAGAATAAAACTTAATATTTCGTCAATAATATAGATAGGCGATGGCCATAACTCATTTAATGAAGTCCCTAACCTTTCTCCTTTCCCCCTTTTGGAGAACCAGCCGAGCAGTTAGCCTTTGCTAGCTGCTCTTTTATTGTAATTTTCCTCTGTATATCTTCTTGATCTGCGCTTCAGTGAATCCCTCATATACCGCAAATACTTCAGGGAACTCACTTAAACACAAATCAATAACAGTATTATCTGTCGTTCGTATATAGAAGTACTTAACTAATCCGATGTAATCATTGTGTAAATAGTAACTCTTAATCTCGTGATGATAGTTGTTAGCTTTCAAAACTTCATACAGCTTGATCTTCGTTTCATCTATATCAAATATTGATAATTGCCCTTCAATCTCGACCTGTTCAATCATTTCTCCATTCCCCTTTCAAGTAAAATAGCATGTTTTCAGTTCTACTTCGCCATCATGTATAGACAACTATATATTAAATTGTTACAATGTTATTGTGATTCTTATATAGAATCACATAC
Source organism: Bacillus cereus group sp. N31 (assembly GCF_016483245.1). Classification (NCBI taxonomy): domain Bacteria; kingdom Bacillati; phylum Bacillota; class Bacilli; order Caryophanales; family Bacillaceae; genus Bacillus; species Bacillus cereus group sp. N31. The sequence goes on from NZ_JAEHCH010000042.1 coordinate 18,739, forward strand.
GACTTTTTCTCTGTTTATGGGGCTCTTACTTAGTAGTAAGGGTCATTTTTTTATTAACTTTTATATGAAAATCTTAATATATAGCTGTAAAAATAACTGGTTAAGTGTTAAAATTCCATATATACTCCTTAGGGAGTTCTCATGTAATTAAGCAAGAGTTTAAAAATTCTCGAATCTTAGCCCCTTGGAGCGCCCTCCAAGGGGCTGCAACAATTAAAATATCGTTTTTATTCATTTTTTTGATACATTTACGAAACATTCATATGTTATCTTCAGTACGTTCTATTCTTTTAATAATACCGTGTGAAGTATACCAAACCAAGAATCCCTAGCCCCCTAAGCCTAGGGATTCTTCATTTAAATACGGATTTTATGCACTTTTATTCTTTTCACAAACCATTACATTTGTTATACGTAATATATAAATTTATGTTATAATGTCGTTATGAAACATCGCGTGTTTCAAATACAACATTTTTTGATGACCTCTTATCTTTCCATAAGGGGTCCTTTTTTCAAATAACGCTTTTGTTTAATTAATATTTAAAAAGTTCATTTTCATAAGGCCTGCCATTATATGCTATACTCATTCTTAAATAATTGTATAAGGAATGTTAAAAATGGATGATCGATCATCAAGACAATGGAAAACGCGACAAAAGTTAAGGGAACTGAAAATAAAAAATAGAAATGATACAAATTTCAAAATAACCGCCATTAATCTATAAAACTGGGATATACCAATGAATAAGCATTCAAACGAATGCGGACTGCTAAAATTCAATTATAAAACTATTTCTCTGTAGAAAAATAAAGAAGGGCTATGATTGGAAAAGCGATTCCTATCCATAACGTTAGGCTCCAACCACCTAAGGCATATGCCCATCCTCCAAGAGAGGAACCAACAGCACCTCCTAAAAAGAAAATAGCCATAAATAGCCCGTTTAGTCGACTACGAATTTCTGGATCCAATGAGAAAATTAAACGTTGACTAAGCACAAGGTTTGCAGATACTCCCATGTCCAACAGAATTGCAGCAATTACTAAAACAGCTATTCCGATGGGCGAACTACCTTGAATAATAAGTGGTAGTAATAAAGAAATAATAACAACAGTGAGAGCTATCCCAGTGGCTGATTGTGTCCAGCCAAAATCAGCTAGACGACCACCTATTGGAGCGGCTATTGCACCTGTAATTCCGACAAGTGCATATAATGCTACGGCAGTCTGAGAAAAATGAAAAGCAGGACTAGACAATAATAATGGAACAGTGGTCCAGAATAAGCTGAAAGCCCCAAATACACAAGCATGATAAATTGCGCGACGGCGTAAAATTGGAGTAGTTCGTAGTAGTTGCCACATTGAACTAAGTAAGGCAGTATAATTTGCTTTTTCCGTTGGTTTCCTAGTAGGGAGTACTTTCGATAATACAAACGCCAAAACAATGATTACAGTAGCAGATAAAGCAAATATTGCATTCCATCCCCAAATATCAGCTACTAGACTAGATATCGGACGCGCAAGCATAATACCTAATAACAGGCCACTCATGACATTACCAACTACACGACCGCGTGCATCTTCCAATGAAAGGTATGATACAAAAGGTACGAGCACTTGCGCTGCAACCGACCCCAATCCGATAAAGAATGAAGCTACTAACAACAAGATTGCGCTCTTTACAAAAACTGTGGCAGTTAGAGCAACTGCACTTAGAATTAACAATATAATTATCAATTTTCTATTCTCAACAATATCCCCTAAAGGTACAAGAAATAGTAAGCCAACAACATATCCAATCTGAGTTAGTGTTACAATTAATCCAGCGCTACTATTAGAAAGCCCAATTACATGACTAATTACCCCAATTAAAGGCTGAGCATAATAAAGATTAGCCACAATAATACCACATGCAGTTGCTAGAAGAATGATTAAACCCGATGAAATCTCCTTATTGATTGCTTTATTTTTAAAATTAGACATATCTATTTCCTCCCATACTTTTATTTCAAAATTACTGAATCGCCTTGACAAGAACTACAGCACTACCATTATTCTAAATTGAGCCTGAACTACTTTCTGTTCTTCTTTCAAAAGATCCAATTTCCCCACTTTTTTATTCCCCTTTTCTAAATTTTTTTTAGTAATTCACTTTGTGAATTTTGAAACCTGTTTAAAGACCTTACCATTATAAGTTGCTAGCTAATTAATAAACTAAACGTTCAGTTTATTAATTAGCTAAAATATATACTAAACGTTCAGTTTTGTAAATAGACTATTTTATTATCCGTTCATATTAAGTATACTAAACGTATAGTTTATGTTCTTGAAAGGAATGATTAATGTGCAAGGTAAAAGAGGTCGACCACGTAATATCGAAACCCAAAAGGCTATCCTTTCTGCATCCTATGAGTTATTACTGGAAAGTGGCTTTAAAGCAGTCACAGTTGATAAAATTGCAGACCGTGCTAAAGTTAGCAAAGCTACGATTTATAAATGGTGGCCAAATAAGGCTGCTGTGGTAATGGATGGTTTTCTTTCTGCTGCTGCTGCCAGATTGCCTGTACCTGATACAGGTTCAGCATTGACTGATATCTTAACTCACGCCACAAGTTTAGGCAGTTTTTTAATAAGTAGAGAAGGCACTATTATTACTGAGTTAGTTGGCGAAGGGCAATTTGATTCGAAACTGGCAGAGGAATATCGTGCTCGCTATTTCCAACCACGTCGCCTGCAAGCAAAGCAACTTCTGGAGAAGGGAATTAAACGAGGCGAATTAAAAGAAAACCTCGATGTTGACTTAAGCATCGATCTCATCTACGGACCAATTTTCTATCGTTTGCTAGTAACAGGTGAAAAGTTGGATGAATCCTATGTGCATGACTTGGTAATAAATGCATTCGAAGGAATACGATTGAAGTGATTAATATTCAAATAAGTGTTTAGAATCCCCATTCCCTCCTATGCGGATGCAAATTAAATTAACTTGATAAATAAAGTGTTTTATGTTTTTAAACTGATGTATATGGAGTGATCTCCTATATACATCAGTTTAAAAATTGATAATTACTCTAAAAGGATCATCATGAAAATAATTTTCTTTATGGGATATTTATAATATCTTAACTTGATTGACATAGTTTATATTTTGGATTGTGAACTACCCGCCACTTAACGTCCTAACGGACTGTTTGAAGTGGGGGCTTCTCGGTTAGTCGTTACTTTAGATAGCTAACGAATTCGTCCTAAGACAGCCGAGCTAACTCCCTTGTTCCAAGGGTTATTTTATTGCTATTTATGCTAACGCTAATAGGCGTATTGCTTCATTTTTGATATTGATAGCTGCGTTATAATCTCTATCGAGATTTACACCGCATGTACAAGAATATACTCGCTCAGACAATGACATATTTTTCACATTTCCACAACTGCTACATGCTTTTGTGGAAGGAAACCATTTGTCTATTTTCACAAGCTGTTTTCCTTGTTCATTTAGTTTATAAGCTAAGAAAGAAGTGAACATACCCCAACCATTATCAGCGACACTTTTCCCAAAATGAAGTGCTTGTGACATTCCTTTCATATTTAGATCTTCAATAGCTACAACATCAAAATGAGTAGCTAACTCTTTAGACTTATGATGAAGGAAGTTCTTACGTTGGTTCGCTACTTTTTCATGTAACGTAGCTACACGGATACGTTGTTTATTCCAACGAATAGAACCTTTTGTTCTTCTTGATAATACTCGTTGTGCCTTTGCTAATTGGTCTAACATTTTACGATAGAACCTAGGATAATTGGCTCTCTCATCCTCAGAACTGACGTATAATCGATCCATCGCAAAGTCTAATCCAACAACTGTTTCTACTTCTTTTTGTACAATCCCTTTTTCGTATTCAGTCAAGATGGACACATAGTATTTACCAGTAGGTGTCATAGAAATCGTACACGTCTTGATTATATGGTCTTGTGGTATTTCTCTATGCTGTTTGATACGTACCATTTTTAGTTTTGGCAATTTGATATGACCATTAAGTAACATAATATTTCCGTTCACTACATTCGTTGTATAGGACTTTCTGTCTTTTTTGCTTTTGAATGTTGGGAAATCATTTTGACCACTAAAGAAATTTTTATATGCAGTTTGCAAGTTTAGTTGAGCATTTGCCAAAGCTAATGAATCAACTTCTTTTAACCACTCAAATTCTGCTTTGTATTTTGCAGGAGTGGGAAGCTTTTGTTTCTTTAGTTGTTCCTTATCATCTTTGTATTTTTCATACGCTTCTTTCCGTTCAGCTAACATTTTGTTATACACGAAACGTACACAGCCAAAGGTTTTACGCATAAGATGTGCTTGGACTTCTGTTGGATACAAACGGAATTTATATGCTTTATTATGCTTTGTCATATCATTCCACCTCACTTTTCACCTTGATTTTCAATATATTTTTTTACTGCGTTTATTGGTGAACCACCAGTAGTTAGTAAGCAAAAACTTCTTGACCAAAACATCTCTTTCCAAAGTTTCTTTCTTAATTTTGGAAAGTCTCTCTTGATTAGTCGAGAACTTGCACTTTTATAAGCATTAACAAATTTTGTCATTTCTGTATTAGGGTGCGCCTGGAACAAAATATGAACATGGTCTACAACATGATTCCATTCAACTAATGTCATGTTATAGCCTTCAAATAGTCGAACAAACATATCTTTTGCATAGTCTGACATATCATCAAACACATCTCTTCTGTATTTCACGACCAACACAAAGTGATAATACAACGAGAATACTGAATGGTTATTACTATCTAATTTCATTGATATACCATCCTTTATAATTTATAAGACTGATTATATTGGAGACAAAATAAAAAGCAAAACCTTTTGGCTACGCCCAACCGAAATTCATTTCCCACCTATCGTTAGGCTATACCATTCACACGCTTGAGGAAGGAGAATTTTTTCGGGGCATTCGTTAAATAAGCCCTATCTAATTCTCAATTATTCATTTCTAACCAAGAATTCTCATATTCTTTTTAATTAAAGACGGCCACTTTTTTATAATTTTCATAGTCGATATATCCACACTTCTTAGAAAATAAAAAAGACAGGGAATCAATCCTAGTCTTTTTCATAACCGCAGTCATTTTTTTCTTCATATTCTATTACCATAACCAAAAGCGGTTGGCCTTGTTCACGTTCCATGAACCCGCTTGGTGTTATTTCTTTAACTACTTTCCCGTAATTAGCACAATACTTCAAAAAGCCATTCACTTCTTCATCTATTCTTAATGCATCAGCAATAACAGTTCTAATTTGTAATAACATAATAACTCCCTCCCAATAATTTTTTATTTTAAATATGTAATCTCAAAAATTCGAAATCCATCTATTTCTGGTACATATTTAAATTCCAGAATTAAGTCGTTTTATTTTACCAAAAACAATCCTTTTTTTATTTTTTTAACAGTTTTTGGTTTTTCATAATTAAATTGACTTGGTTTACTTTCATAAGTAACTTTGTAATTCTTATTTATACTAAAATAGTCTTATGTAAATCCATCAGCTAATTCTGCAATAGTTACATGATTTCCTAAAAACATTTCTAGTTCTTTTTTATTTTGAAAAATGGTTAAGTGGCCGTTCTTATCAATATCATCAAATATTAATTTGAATTGCCCTCCTAGGTTATTAATCACATTTTGTGATAATTCAACTTCAAACAAACAATCGTATTGAATTTTATATTTCAAATCTTCTACTTTGATTGGAGTTAAAGCATTTGTTTGATGTTTGTTTTTTATAAAGGTGTTATAAAAAACAAACATCATAGCTAAAAAGCCTAACAATAAAAACAATCTCTTAATCTTCATCCTTTCACAATGTAATGTTCTCCAAAAAACGCAAAAAGGCCCTTTTCAGAGTTATATTTTCAGAGAAAGTAAAGTTAAAATACTTAAACTATCTTAGAAAATCGAAACCCCGAAAGGGCTATAGTAGTTATAGATATAAAAAATTGAAATTTAAAAAGGTATACTTAATTTTAGCAAATTCCATCCACAAAAACAACAATATTCCGAATATTAAATTCGTTAATTTTATAACAAGATAATTCTACGCTATAAACCATTCGATAGGGTACATTTAATTTTTTGTCGTTACGCTAAAATTTTATTTAGCTACACCATTAGAATTTGATACAAGTAAACCATTACCTTGCTCTTTAGAAATTGTTCCTGCAGTTTTCTGTTCTGGTTTTTCTTTCTCAAGAACTACCACGTTAACTTTCGCCGTTGAGCTGTTACCTGCCTTATCAGTTGCTGTTACTTGAACTGATATCGTACCTGGCTTACTTGTATCATACGTCCCTACTATTACTACTGGACTTGAATCTTTATTATCTTTTACACTCACTAAACTTCCTGGACTTAATTTATCTCCCACATGTACGGTTACTCCTTGTTTCACTGTTATTACTGGTGCTTCCGTATCCTTCTCTTCTTCTTTTTCTACTACGTTAACGGTTACCGTTGCAGTTGAGCTGTTACCCCCATTATCAGTTGCCGTTACTTGAACTGATATTGTACCTGGCTTACTTGTATCATACGCTCCTACTGTTACTACTGGGTTTGGATCTTTATTATCTTTTACTTCTACCAAATCTCCTGCATTTAAGCTATCTCCTACATGTACAGCTACACTTTGTTTTGCTGTAATTACCGGTGCTTCTGTATCTTCTTCCTCTTCTTTTTCTACTACGTTAACGGTTACTGTTGTACTTGAGCTATTTCCTGATGCATCTGTTGCCGTTACTG
>NZ_JAEHCH010000043.1:0-23407 GCF_016483245.1 Bacillus cereus group sp. N31
TAAAGTTAGTTTGTCTAGCATCTAAAAATAAAAATTGACGTTTCACGTTGTTTGTTTCGTTCAGTTTTCAAAGAACTTGTCCACCGCTTCATAAGCGACTTCATCATATTAACATCTTCATTTTTCGATGTCAACAATGTTTCTTAATTTCTTTTTGTCGTTTTCTGCGTTTCCGCATCAGCGACGTTTATTAATATACCATCGTGATTTCGAAATAACAAGTACTTTTTATAAAAAAAATAAAAAAATCACCTATCCTACTTTCTTCTATGTAAGGACTCCTTATCCTCTCTACTGAAAACAGGTATTTTGATTGTATACCAATACACTCCGAGCAACCAAACTGTAGGTCACAATAACTTCTCAGATTTTCATTCTCTTCTATATTAAAGTTCATAATCATTTACTCCCTATAGAATAACGATATAAATTAGCCGTAAGAAACGAATCAATCCACATTAAAAAGCAATTCGAACGAACAATTTCCTCCCCCATCAAAAATTGCACTTTATACAAATAATACAATCTCACCAAAAACATTAACTTAAGATTGTTGTTAGAATTTTTTTACATTTAATTAATGAAAAATATCCATTTTTTGTTATATAGTAAGAGAGTGCCCACAAAACTATAAATACTAATGGAGGAATTATCTTATGGATAGGTTAACAAAATTTTCATTAAAAAACCGAGCTGCTATTATTATCATGGTTTTTCTCATTTCCATACTCGGTGTTTATTCCGGCTCTAAATTACCTATGGAATTTTTACCAAGCATCGATAACCCTGCAATAACTGTCACAACATTATCTCAAGGGCTCGATGCTGAAACGATGACTAAAGACGTAACTGATCCCCTCGAAAAACAGTTTCGTAATTTAGAACATATTGATGGCATCATTTCCTCCACACACGAAGGATTATCACGCATCGACATTGCATATACATCCAAGGCAAATATGAAAGATGCAGCACGCGAAGTCGAAAAAGCAATTAATACGATTAAATTACCTAAAGATGTAACTAAACCTGTAGTTAGCCAATTAAATACTTCTATGATTCCACTCGCTCAAATTACCATTCAGAAGCAAAATGGATTTTCAAAAGCTGACGAAAAACAAATCGAGAAAGAAATCGTACCACAACTCGAAAGCATTGATGGTGTTGCCAATGTCATGTTTTTCGGAAAATCAACTTCCGAATTATCCATCGTTCTTGATCCTAACAAACTAAAAGATAAAAACGTAACATCAGAGCAAGTATTAAAAGTTGTACAGGGAAAAGAAACTTCCACTCCCACTGGAGCAATTACTGTTAATAAAGAAGAATACAATCTTCGTGTCATCGGGGAAGTAAAAAATATAAATGAGATTAAAAACATCACCGTAGCACCTCAAGTGAAATTGCAAGATATTGCTCAAATTGAACTGAAACAAAACTACGATACAATATCACACATAAACGGAGAAGAAGGAACAGGATTAATCATCATGAAAGAGCCGAGTAAAAACGCGGTTGCAATTGGAAAAGAGATTGATAAAAAAATTAAAGACATAAGTAAGCAATATAAAGATCAGTTTTCTATTAAACTTTTAGCCTCAACTCATGAACAAGTTGAAAATGCTGTTACTAGTATGGGAAAAGAAGTAATCCTTGGCGCAATCGCCGCTACTCTAATTATCTTAATCTTTTTGCGTAACTTCCGAACGACACTCATCGCTGTTGTCAGTATTCCATTATCTATTTTATTAACACTCTTTTTACTACACCAATCTAACATCACACTTAACATTTTAACTCTCGGTGGCTTAGCAGTTGCAGTTGGACGTCTCGTCGATGATAGTATCGTTGTCATTGAAAATATTTTTCGCCGTTTACAAAAAGAACCTTTCTCTAAAGATATTATTATCGCTGCAACGAAAGAGGTTGCCGTCGCAATCACTTCTTCTACTTTAACAACGGTCGCTGTTTTTTTACCTATCGGCCTCGTATCAGGAGTAATCGGAAAATTAATGTTACCTATGGTATTAGCAGTTGTATATTCTATCCTTTCTTCTTTAATCGTCGCATTAACAGTTGTTCCACTTATGGCTTTTTTACTACTCAAAAAAACAAAGCATCGCAAGCCGAGCTCTTCACCACGATATGTAGCTACATTAAAGTGGGCTCTTTCTCATAAATTTATTATTCTACTAACTTCATTTTTATTATTTGCGGGATCAATCGCTGCATATATATTACTACCAAAATCGAACATAAAGTCCGAAGATGATACAATGTTATCCGTTAATATGACGTTTCCAGCTGATTATAATTCTGAATCTCAAAAACAAAAAGCCTTTGACTTCGAAAAGAAACTACTCTCTAATCCTGATGTAACAGATGTTATTTTACGAATGGGATCTAGCGCAGAAGATGCACAATGGGGGCAAACGACTAAAAATAATCTTGCCAGTATATTTGTAGTCTTCAAAAAGGGGTCTAATATCGACCAATATATTAAAGACTTAAAGAAAGATCATAAATCTTTTGAACCTGCCGAACTTGATTATATAAAAACGAGTTATTCAAGCTCTGGTGGGGGTAACAATTTACAATTTAACGTAACTGCTACTAACGAAACGAATCTAAAAAAAGCCGCTAACATCGTCGAAACAAAACTAAAGAGTATGGATGCTCTCTCTAAAGTAAAAACGAATTTAGAAGACTCTAAGAAAGAATGGCAAATTCATATTGATCAAACAAAAGCCGAACAATTAGGTTTAACCCCAGAATTAGCAGCACAACAAGTAGCATTCCTTATGAAGAAATCGCCTATTGGTGAAATTTCAATTAACAATGAAAAAACTACTATTATGATAGAGCACAAAAAAGAAAATATTAATAAACAAACAGATATTTTAAACGCAAACATACTGTCACCTATTAACGGACCAATTCCTTTAAAGGACATTGCAACTATTTCAGAAAAACAACTTCAAACAGAAATTTTCCATAAAGACGGAAAAGAAACAATTCAAATTACCGCTGAAGCCTCAAGTGAAGATTTAAGTAAAGTAAGCGCAGAAGTAAACAATGCGATAACCAACTTAGATTTACCTAGTGGAGCAAAAGTAAATATCGCCGGCGCCACTGAATCTATGCAAGAGAACTTCACAGATTTATTCAAAATCATGGGGATTGCAATTGGGATTGTATATTTAATTATGGTTATCACCTTTGGGCAAGCGCGTGCTCCTTTTGCAATTTTATTCTCCTTACCATTAGCTGCTGTCGGTGGTATTTTAGGATTAATCATTTCAAGAACACCTGTCGATATAAATTCTTTAATTGGCGCATTAATGTTAATTGGGATTGTCGTCACAAATGCAATTGTATTAATAGAAAGAGTGCAACAAAATCGAGAAAATGGCATGGAAACAAGGGACGCCTTACTAGAAGCTGGGTCCACGAGACTTCGTCCAATTATTATGACAGCTGTAACAACAATCGTTGCTATGCTCCCTCTCCTATTCGGTCAATCTCAAGCAGGGAGTATGGTATCAAAAAGTTTGGCAGTTGTTGTAATCGGCGGTTTGGCAGTCTCAACTGTTCTTACATTAGTAGTCGTTCCTGTTATGTACGAATTACTGGATAAAATCGGTAGAAAAAGACGTTCACGCAGAAAAATCAGTACTTCTACAGAAACACCTGATATTTAAAGTAAAAAGGCGTTATCTTCACGAATGAAGATAACGCCTTTTCTTTACCTACCCATATAATCCATCCTTCTTTTGCGCATATCGCTCTATAGGTTGACCAAAGTCTACAATAAGATATTCGTTATTTGAAGGTCTTTTACTCCCCCCTTTATATCCATTTCTTCTATATTAAAATACAAAAAGAACCCCCTACTTATAAATAGAGAGTTCTTCTTTATAACTTATGCCGCTTTTACCTTCTTCGTTGTTTTACTTTTTCTTTTCGTTCCTGTAAAACGCTTATGCAATACAGATGCTATCAAGCGTGAAATAACATTGAATAGTAATACCATAATAATTAATACAGCTGCAGATTTTGTCGCAATCAACTTCGCATCCGGGATAATCCCTTCAGAATTCAACTTCCAAATATGAACCGCTAACGTTTCAGCTGGTCTAAATGGATTTAAAGGATGCGCAGGACTTGAGAAATCCGCTGCTGAATTTAAAATTGGAGATGTTAAACCCGCTGTGTAAATTAATGCCGCTGCTTCACCAAATATACGGCCAGCCGCTAAAATAACACCTGTAATAATTTGCGGTAATGACGACGGGATAATAATACGCGCGATCGTTTGCCACTTTGTCGCACCTAATCCAAGACTCGCCTCTTTTACATTATGAGGAACTTCTGAAATCGCATTTTCACAAACACGCGTTAAACCTGGTAAGTTTAAAATAGTTAAAGCTAAAGCACCACCCATTACCGTGTATCCCCAGCCTGTCATTGTAACGAACACTAACAAACCGAATAAACCAACAACAATAGAAGGTAAAGACGCCATTGTTTCAATACATAAACGAACAAAACTTAAAAATCGACCTTGTTTTGCATACTCCGCTAAATATATTCCAGCACCTAATCCAAGAGGAATAGATATAATAAGCGTTATAACAAGCATATAGAAGGAATTGAATAACTGCGGACCAATCCCACCACCAGCTCTTGTATTGCTTGGTTCTCCAAACAAGAAATTAGGATCCCAAAATCCCCATCCCTTTTGTAAAATTTCAAACACTAAGAACACTAGCAAAGCTACAACTAAAGCCGCAACCGCATAAAAGATACCTGTCCAAACTTTATTTACCGTTCTTGCATTCATTATTATCGCTCACCTCTTTGACCAATCGCTCGAATTACTAAAATAAACAGGAATGAAATAACAAGCAAAATCATCGCTAATGTCCATAGCGCATTGTTCCAAGCTGTTCCGTTCAATGTATTCGTCATATCCATTGTCAGAATACCCGTTAACGTTGCTGTTGGACTATATATTCCTTCTGGTAATTTAATCGTGTTCCCGATTACCATTTGAACCGCTAACGCTTCACCAAAAGCACGCGCTAATCCTAAAACTATACCTGTTAAAATCCCCTGTTTTGCAGCAGGAACAATCACTCGACTAATCGCTTGCCATTTCGTTGATCCTAGACCATAAGAAGCTTCTAAATAATCAAATGGAACAGAGCGTATTGCATCAGAAGCGATACTAGCAATAGTAGGTAATATCATAATACTTAGGACAATAATACCCGCAATTAAACTAAAGCCCACTCCTCCAAACGAATCACGTAATAGTGGCACTAAAATCGTAACCCCTAATAATCCGTATACAACTGAAGGAATACCAACTAATAGTTCTAAAACAGGCTTCAATACTTTATTTCCGAACTTCGGCGAAATTAAATTCATGAATATAGCAAGAGCTATAGCAATTGGCGCACTAATAATAACTGCACCTATCGAAACCAATGTTGAACCTATAATAAAAATTACAGCTCCGAAGGTTCCTTCGTCAGCATTCGGATTCCATTTTGTCGATGTTAATACCTCAGTAAATGAGATACCACTTTGCGTAAAAGATTGAATTCCTTTACCACAAATAAACGCAATAATAGCTAATGTAACTAAAACAATAAAAATACCACAAAACGTAACGAGTGATCTTCCTATATATTCACTCTTTACGTAATTTATTTGTTTTTTCCCCTTCATCACAGGACAGACCCCACTTCATAAATTGAAATGAACAGGACTGACCTTGCAGCCAGCCCCATAAATTTTATTACTTATTTAATTTAGACATCGGAATGTAACCCATATCTTCTACTTGCTTTTCGAAATCTTTACCTTTTACATAGTCAATGTAAGCTTTTGTTGCTTCTTTTGCCTCACCTTTTGTTACCATGTACTCGTAAGACCAGAATGGATATTTACCAGCAGCGATGTTCTCAACTTTTGGTTCAGATCCATCAATTTTAACCGTTTGTAGCGCACCTTTTTTCTCACCAACCATGTAAGACATTGCTAAGTAACTCACTGAACCTGGAGTAGAGTTAATCGCTTGCTCTACAGCACCATTAGAATCTTGTGTCGTACCAGTTCCATCATTAATTTTCGCGTCTTTCATCACTGTCTTTTCAAAAGTAGCACGTGTACCAGATGAAGCTGGACGGTTAATTACGTTGATTTTTTCGTCTTTCCCGCCAACCTCTTTCCAATTCGTTACTTTTCCAGTGAAGATATCTTGTACTTGTTGTACTGTTAAGTTATCAACTTTTACATCTTTATTTACGACAAGCGCGAATGCGATACCCGCAACTTTGTTATCTACTAATTCTTTTGCTTTATCAGCATCTTTTATTTTATCTCCAGATGGAACATCCGAATTACCAATTTGTACTGCACCAGATGCTACTTGGTTAATCCCTGTTCCACTACCGCCACCTTGAACTTGAATAGAAACTTTTGAATTTTTCTCCATGAATTTCTTTCCAGCTTCCTCTGCAAGAGGTTGAAGCGCTGTAGAACCTGCAGCTGCAATCGTACCTGACAATTCTTGTTTTGCATTATCGCTTCCTTTAGCATTATCTTTACTAGCTGTATCTTCTGCTTTCCCACATCCAACTAATGCTCCTGCTACCACTAAAGCTGCTAAAGAAAATTTAATACCCTTTTTCATAACCATGTCTTGTACCCCCATTTGGATTATCACTTTTCACATTCGTCTACTTTTTTCGAACACAAATTCATTGTAGGACAACAATATTATGTGAGTGTTAAGCAATTTTTAATTTTAAGTAAATGGCGATAATAATCCTAAAAAGCTAGGAATCCCAACATTTGTAGTTACAGAACCCAACAAAATCCACACTAAACGAGCTGTAATGTAAATTTATTCTTAATAATGTAAACTCAATGTAAATGTTTTTCTTTCTTTTCACCTTTTAGTTAAAAATACATTTACAAATCCACTATATTTTTAACTTTTACAATCTCATTTTATTTACATTAAACAGAATTTCAGTATTTTTTTTTAGTACAACTAAATAAATTGGAACAATTCTAAAAATAATTGAATATTTTTAAAGTACTAATTGACAGCATCATTCAATGTAGTCTACTATATTAGTAGCAAAAAGTTTACCTAAGGAAACTTTTTAAACTCAAACTAACAATATAGAGATGAGGTAACTTTTATGGTATCGGCTAATACAAGACCACTTTCTGCATTTAAAACAGGAGAGTTTGTACAAATTGAGAAGATACAATTAGAAGGAACTATGAAACGACGTTTATTAGATCTAGGGTTTATCCCTGGGGCAACGATTAAAGTATTACAGCGCAGTCCACTTGGAGATCCGGTCGCTTACCAAGTAAGCAATACAACTATTGCACTGCGTAAAGAAGAAAGCTCCCTTATTTTCGGGGTATTAATAGGAGATGATTTCAGATGAGCAACCACCGTATTGCTTTAGCTGGCAACCCGAATACCGGGAAAAGTACATTATTTAATACTTTAACAGGCTTAAAACAACATACTGGAAACTGGACGGGAAAAACTGTTTTAAAGGCCGAAGGGGAATATGAACATAACGGAAATAAATATACATTAATAGATTTACCTGGAACTTACTCACTATATTCAAATTCTGCGGATGAAGAAGTGGCGAGAGATTATATTATCTTTGAAAAGCCAGAAGTCACTGTAGTTGTTATAGACGCAACTGCTATGGAGAGAAATTTAAATTTAGCACTCCAAGTGATGGAAATGACGAGCAACGTAGTTATTTGTATTAACTTAATTGATGAAGCTGAGAAAAAAGGCATCGTTATTGATGAAAAGAAATTAGCAACATCACTCGGTGTACCGGTAGTAAAGATTTCAGCTCGAAACCGAATTGGTATCGGGCATTTACTAAATGTCATCGCTAAAGTAGCAAATAAAAAAATAATTCCAACACCAATTAAAATTACTTACAGCGAAAAAATCGAAAATATGATTCAGGAATTAGAACCACAAATTTATAAAGTGTTCGGTGATGCGTATCCAGCACGCTGGATTGCGTTACGTATATTAGATGGGGATAAAAATTTCTTAACTACACTTCAAAAATACCATAATGAACCACTTGTAAGGGAGGTCGTAATAAATGGAATCTCACTCAGCCAGTAAAGCTCTTCCATTGGACTATATTATTCAACATGCACAAACACTATCAAAAGAAGATATACGAGATGATATTGTCGGAGATATTTACCGAACATCTGCAAGCATATGTAAAGAATCTGTTCAATATACAAATACTGATAAATTGTATCGTTCCGAAAAACTAGATAAAATTTTCACATCTCCCATCTGGGGATTTCCAATTATGCTCGGTATTTTATCTATCATTTTTTATCTTACAATTGCAGGCGCTAACGTACCATCTGATATGATTGCTGAGTTCTTTGGATGGGTAGAAGGATATTTAACATCTTGGTTCCAAGCAATGCATGCACCTGAATGGTTACATGGTATTTTAATACTTGGTTTATTCCGTGGTATCGGTGCTGTTATTAGCGTTATGTTACCACCTATGGCAATCTTTTTCCCTATGTTTGCACTATTAGAAAACTACGGATACTTACCACGTGTTGCGTTTAATATGGATCGTTTATTTAAGCGATCTGGTGCTCATGGTAAACAATCTTTAACAATGGCAATGGGATTCGGTTGTAATGCAGCTGCCATTATGTCAACGCGTATTATCGAATCGCCACGTGAACGTATGCTTGCTATCTTAACAAACAACTTCGTTCCATGTAACGGTCGCTGGCCTATGCTAATTTTAATGGCTTCACTATTTATGGCTGCTGGTTATACAGGTAGTATGCAAACATTTGTTACTGCTGGCGTTGTAGTTGGAATGGTTGTAATTGGTGTTATTATGACGTTAACCGTTTCTTGGGTACTATCGAAAACAGCTTTAAAAGGTGTTCCAACTCACTACACACTTGAGTTACCACCGTACCGTAAGCCAAAAATTTGGAATACAATTGTACGTGCAACACTCGATAAATCCATCTATGTTTTAAAACGAGCTATAGTTGTAGCTGCTCCTGCGGCTGCATTAACTTGGTTACTCGCTAATATTTTCATCGGCGACACAAGCCTGCTTATGTATTTTGTAAACTTCCTAGATCCATTCGCTAAAATGTTAGGACTTGACGGCTTTATTCTAGCTGCATTCATTCTTGGACTACCAGCTAATGAAATTGTTATTCCGATTTTATTAATGTCCTACTTATCAACTGGATCTTTAACTGAAATAGATGATTTTAATCAGATTAAAAATCTATTCTTAGAAAACGGTTGGACTTGGTTAACAGCGTTAAACACAATGTTGTTCTCCCTTCTTCATTTCCCGTGCGGAACGACACTAGTTAACATATATAAAGAAACAAAAAGTGCAAAATGGACATTATTATCGTTTGCAATCCCTACCGTTATCGCCATTGTTGTTACATTCCTCTCTACACAATTGGTACATTGGTTAGGGCTTGTATAAAGTGAAACTTTACTCAGTAGGGGCTTGTACACGCCCTCACTAACCAGGCGTGTACGGGTAGTTGACTTCCTATCTAACATCTTGTTCCCACCGAATTTTTTAGGTAAAAGTCTTACTGCCCATTAACGCGGGAGAAAAACAAAGCATACATAGAAGGTATCCCCCTCCACATATGCTTTGCGCGAAAGAAACCTGAAAATCATTCAGGTTTCTTTTTTTCTTTCCACGGCTGCGCCCCATACGTTGTGAGTTTTTTATGGATGAAGTATATGGTTCCCGGAAGAACCGCCATTAATATCGTGCAACTAATTCCTAATCCAGTAAACAACTTTCATCACCTTATTTCACTCTCTTCGGTAAAGCTGAGCCTGAATGTTCAATTATCGGATGAACATGAACAGTAATTTCAGCATCACTAAAATAATTCTGACCTTGATCCCAATTCTTACTTATTTTTTTCCACTCTTTATAATTATGTCTCTTATACACTTCCCCTAATTCTAATACATCTACCTTATATTTTTTTTGAACGAGCTTAATCGATTTTTGGATGCGTTTCTCCATTTCCTCCGAAATATCCTTCTCTAAACGCTTTTCATTCAAAACCTTTTTATGATCACTAAAGTGCAACTCCGCCAATGTACCTTCCAGAGATATGTGAATATCAAACTTTGGTTTTGTAGCATTCGTTGTAGATACTTTAATTTTCCGACGCAGCTTATGAATTTCATATGTAATAAGTTGATCCTTTTTACGAATGGTAAAAAAACCTCCAATTTTTTTACCTATTATATAATTCATCCCTAATGTTTCTTCCCCACCCAAAATACCTACACACTTATTATCCTTCCCGCGAAACAACGCTGCCCCGTTCATTTGTACCCCTTGTTTTGTTAGTTCGAGAATAGGTAATACAAAACTCCGATTGGAAATCATCTTTTCCTGGACTTCACCAATTCTTGCAGCCTCAATCATTTGGGCATTTTTCGGAGGATGTTCAGCTAGCATATCGATATACTGCGCTGGCAAATTTTCAGGCTTGGCACTCTGCTTTAAAATAGCTTCTGCATTTTTCTTAGAAACGAACAAACGAATATTCCTTCTCATTTCATGATCGCGAATATATACATCTAACGTATTTTGCAAAACATATGGATTCGCTAGTAAATCTTTAGAAAAAATAATCACTTGTATATGCGGAAAGAATAATGAACGACTAATTTTTTTGGCGATAATTCGGATTTGCTCAAAGACACTATCTGCTTTCGCACTAACATTAATATAATTTTCGCCATCTCCATCACCTTGTCCACCTTGTTGCGACAATTTACTGGGGAGTACCATCTGATACGTCCCTTTCATAATTGGATTTGCTTTCTTTGCCTTTACAATATCGTAAGCTGCACCTACTACAAATCCTCTTTCTTCTATTTCTTCTAACTCAGAGCACCCACTTATAGATCCAGCTAAAACCATAACCATTATTATTTTAAGAAGGTGTTTCATTTTTACCATTCCTTCTTTTTATTTTATATACAATAAAAACTAACAAAGGTGCTAACACGACAAACCCCATATCTATCCAAGCTAAATAAGTCCCATAACTTGACAATTTCTTCAAATTACTAGGTATCATATTCACCATAAAAATAATCGGGGCACTTACAAAAATGAAAATATGCTTCTTCACTTTCGGAAACATAGCACAAAATAATAAAGATGCGACGTCATAATACATTGCTGTCGTGTTATAAATAGTAATAATCCAAGTAGTAAAAAAAATTGCATCAAATCTTTCTAAAAACCCTCCGCCAATTTCAATTTCTTTTCCTAGTTCAATTGTTGGATATGTCAATCCACGTGTTGTCATATATGTAAAAACACTAATACAAGTTACATAAATTAAAATGTATGACAATACGTTCACCATCACCGCTTTTGCAACTGCCATTGGCGCTTTTTTCGCTGTTTTATCGTTCAACAACACAGCATAAAACAGAGCTACCTCAAATCCGATGAATGTAAAAATAGAATTTTTAACTCCTACAGCATATTGACTGACATTCGTTTGAAAAGCCGGTAGTAAATTATCTATTTCCATTAAGTTCACATTCAATAAAGAAAGAAGCACTATCGCAATTAAAACAATTGGCAAGAATAGAACATTTAACCTTAATAAAGCCGCTCTCGATCCAGCTACTCCATAAATAACAACTAATAAGAAGAAGAAAGACAATAGCTGTATTGGTGTATCACTAAATAAATATGTTTGTGAAATAACCGCAATCATTCGCGATTCATATGCTGTCAAAGCTGCAAATGTTAATACTAAGATGCTACTAATTGTGTATGCAACAGGTTTCGTCAAATGCGCACTCGTATATTGAACAAAGTTTTGTTTTGGGAATAAAATAGCTACCCTCGTTACAAACCAACCTAAAACCGCACATATCAATCCACCCAAAAGTAAAATAATCCAACCGTCCGAAAATAAAGTTTGATCAGCAATATCTCTCGGCATAGACAATGCCCCTATACCAATAATGGTTGACGATACCGCAAACCCAATTTCCCGAGATCCAATCTCTTCATCGCCATACTCAAATGGTTTCAATTATTTTCGCTCCTTTGGACGTATTGTAGAATCTTTTGTTTGCAAATATTCCGGTCTCTCTTTCAACATCGATTTTGGCATACGAATAAGTTCTTCTTTCCAATCTTTATAAAATGCAGGAGCAATAGGCGTTGTATAAGGAATACCAACACTCTTTAAATTCGTAATATGAATCGCAAGTGAAATAAGAGCTAAAATGATTCCGTACAATCCAAAAGCAGTTGCTGCTAATACAAAAACAAAAAGTAAAATGCGAAACGTAATTGTAATGCTATATACAGGCAGTGAAAATGTAGCAATTGCAGTAACTGCAATAATAATAACTAAGAACGGGTTTACAATTCCTGCATTCACCGCCGCTTCCCCAATTACAAGACCGCCTACAATCCCAATTGTTTGTCCCATCGGTTTTGGCAATCTAATTCCTGCTTCTCGTATTAATTCCATCGTTAATGCCATCATTAATGTTTCAATATATGCCGGAAATGGTACCCCTTCTCTGGCTCCCGCAATAGAATAAGCTAGTTTAGATGGGATAAGCCCTTGATGATATGATACAAGTGCTACATACATAGCTGGTAGCAAAACTGCCATTATACCAGAAACCATCCGTAAAACTCTCAATAACGTTCCAATCACCCAGCGCTCATAATGATCTTCGACAGATTGAAAAATATCAACAAATACAAGTGGAGCTATAAGAGCAAACGGTGATCCGTCCACCAAAATAGCCGCCTTTCCTTTCGCTAATGAAGCCACAATATTATCAGGCCTTTCCGTATTTAAAAACTGCGGAAAGGGTGACAAATTATTATCTTGAATTAATTGCTCAATCGTTCCCGTCTCAAAAATGACATCTGTCACTATGGATTGAAGACGCCGATCTAGTTCTTTTACAATATACGGGTTAATAATATCTTCTATATATACTAAGGTTACTTCTTTCTGCGATCGTTTCCCCATAATATAAGATTGAAACCGTAACTTCGGATCACGTAAACCACGGCGAATTAACATTTTATTTACATTAATATCTTCATTTAACCCAACTCTTGGTCCACGTATTAAATCTTCTGTCACTGGAGGCTCTAGACTTCTTTTCTCCCAAGCTCTACTGTTAACAACAATAGCCGTTTGAATATTATCAATTAATATAACTGTATCTCCCGCTAAAATCGCATTTATAATATCCGGAAATTTTGTTTTCATACCGACTTCTGCGATAGAAATAAAGCGATCCAATAACGTTTGAACAATAGCTGCTTCTTTTTGTATTTCTTCATATTGAAGCGTACGAACTACATATTTATAAACATTATCCTTATCTGTTAACCCACATAAAAAAATAACAGCGCAGCGCGTTAAACTGCCAGCAAGAGCAACTTCTCTAATTGTTAAATCATTAGGTGAACCTAACTCATCTCTTATTTTCTCCATAACTTCAAACAAGTTACCTTCTAACTCTAACAATTCCCCCACCTAACTTCCTTTTCAACAAGTTTTTAGTTAGATTCCGCTAATAGAAGAAAATATATACAAAAAAGAGCTATCTCTTTTCAAAGATAGCTCTCGTGCACAGGTTATTTTTCTACTATTATATTGTCTGTTTTTATAGATACTCTTTTCGTAATCCCACTCACTACAAACATCACAATCATATTCATTAATAATGCGATTATACCTACGTTTAAATCTTTTATATACTGCGGGAAACTCGGAAACATCGTAGCTATAGTAGAACCAGATAAAGTAATATATGCAACAACTAACAGACCAATCGCCATTCCTGCAATCGCCCCTTGCTTCGTAATAATTTGACGTGGAAACAAACTACATACAAGTGCAGGAAAAAGTTGCGTTACAATACTGTATCCCATTAAAAGGAGAGCTCCTATTGTTTCTCCTCCTTTAAATGTAAATAAAACTGCTATAAACGTTACTACAGGCACAAATAATTTTGCTACTTTGGCCACTTGTCTATCTGAAGCAGATGGGATCATCGTTCGGTAAATATTTTTCGCTAACAATGTAGACGCGGCCATAACAAGCATGGATGCTGGAACTAATGCCGTTAATACCCCAGCACTACCAATAATTCCAATAAACCAAGGATCAAAAGTTTGTAAAGCAAGACGGAATAATGAAAGATCTACATCTGCTCCCTTTAATCCAGGAACTTGCAGGATAGCAGCAAACCCTGCAAAAAATACGAAAAGTAAAACTAAAGAGTACAATGGCATAATTGCCGCATTTTTACGAAATACTTTTTCATTTTTAGCAGAGAAAGCAGAAGCAAATGTATGAGGCCACATATAAAAACCTAGGGCCGTTAATATAATAGTAGAAACAAACCAAGAAATACTCATCCCTTCTTCAGGTAAAGATAAAAATCCTGGTTTCGCAGCTTCTACAGCTTCGAACATCGGCTGAAACCCTCCGTAATAATGATACGGTAAATATATACCTAAAAACATAACAATAAACAGGATCATAATGTCCTTCAAAGCGGCTGTCCAAGCTGATCCATGTATACCTGAAACCATTACATATATAGTTATAACAATAGCGCCAATCCATACTGCAACAACAGGTGATACCCTTCCATAAGAAGCTTCTGAAACGATAATCCCCAATCCCTTCAACTGTAAAACAAGATATGGGATGATGGAAACAACACCAACAATTGAAACAATCAATCCAAGCGCTTTACTTCTATATTTCTTCGCAAAAAAATCTGGCTGTGAAACAAGGTTATGTTCTTTCGCATATTTCCAAATTGGCGGTAATAAGAAATACGATAAAATATAAGCTAGTGCGCCATAACCTAAAATATAAAAAGTAGGCGCTCCTTTACTATACGCCCATCCACTTCCTCCTAAAAATGTGAATGTCGTATAAATTTCGCCTGCCATAAGGAGAAATACGAAAATCGTTCCAAATCCTCTTCCTCCAACTGACCATTGCTCTAAATTCATATCTTTTCCACGCTGCGCCCGAATACCTAAAAATAGCGCTAGAAATAAGAATAAAATAATGATAAATAATGCTGTCATTCCATATCCCCCTTATTAGCAGGATCGAATACGTACACAATACCCATACAAAGAGAGGTAATAAGCACCGATAATAATACCCAAAATAATAAAAATGGCATCCCTAGTACGTAAGGAGTGACCGAATTTGCAAACACTGGTCCAACTACTAAACAAAGAACGGGAATAAGTGCTAGCACGTGTATTTTCTTCATCTCATTCTCCTTTATTTATGAAATTCATAATGGATGATACAAATACTTCCACGCCAATCGGCAGTGCATCTTCGTCAATCGTAAAACGAGGATGGTGATGAGGATATATAATTCCCTTCTCTTTATTTCCTGCTCCGATAAAAAAGAATGTCCCTGGTGCCTTTTGTAAAAATGCTGAAAAATCTTCTCCAGCCATCGTTGGTTGTAAACGAACAACCCTGTCTCGTCCATAAAGTTGCAATGCCGTGCGTTCAATAAGCTCTGTAACTTCATAATCATTTACAACTGGTCGGTATCCATATTCATAAGAAAATGTATATTTCGCTCCGTAAGATTCTGTAATATACTTTACAATCCGTTCAATCTTCCCCTCTGTTTCTTCTCTCAACTCATGTCTTAAACTCCGCACTGTTCCTTCAATTTCCGCTTGTTCTGGAATCACATTATGGGTTGTCCCGGCATGAAATTGCGTAACAGATACTACGAGAGAATCTAACGGATTCGTGAGGCGAGATACAATTTGCTGAAGTTGTGAAACAACTTGTGTACCGATTGCAATACTATCAATAGTTTCATGAGGGATTCCAGCATGCCCACCCTTGCCCTCAATCGTAATTTTAAAAACATCCGGCGCAGCCATTGCCGCACCATAAATTACACCTATTTTACCAACCTCTAACGACGCCCACAGGTGAGCACCAATAATATAATCCACACCTTCCATTACCCCCGCTGCAACCATTTCCTCTGCGCCACCAGGAAAATTTTCTTCTGCATGTTGGAATAGAAAACGAATCTCCCCTTTAACCTTCTCTCTTTCCTCTACTAACTTATGTACCACACCAAGTAATATCGCCATATGTCCATCATGACCACATGCATGCATCACACCTTGATGTGTCGAAATAAAATCAAAATCATTTTCTTCATGAATAGGAAGAGCATCCATATCAGCCCGGACCGCAATTGTTTTACCGGGCTGTTTACCTACTAACTTTGCCATCACACTATATTGAGTCGGTCGTGACACTTCTAAATATGGGATTTTTTGAAGTATGTCGAACACAAACTGCGATGTTTTCTCTTCTTGAAAAGATAACTCTGGATACTTATGAAAATGCCTTCTCCACTCAACCAACTGATTTTTTGACAAAACAAGTTCCTTTGCAACATCCATTTCTCTTCTCTCCTTCTTCACCAAGTTAAATGTTATTATAACGCGAATTATTAACTTTTAAAAGAATATTCCGAATTTTCCGTGTTATAGACTTAAAAATAAAAAGCCATCTAAAAGATGACTTTTTCCTTATTACAAAATAGTAATTGCTTGTTTTCCCATTTGCTCCCAAGCTTTCTCAAATTCCACTCGTGGAACAGCCAAACGTGGATTGTTTTTAAGAGGATCATTTACATATACAAAGTTTTGATCATATCCAATTACTACTGCACTGTGCTCATAATATGTAATTTTCACTTCACCTGAACTCGTATTCCATGTTTCAAAACTACTTTCAGCTAGTGGCTTAAACGTTGTATTAATAATGACCCATACTGGAGATCCAGAACTAATTACTTTATATATATCTTGCATGTCTCTATCTGTTAAATTAATTACTTTTTCAGGAACATATTTTTCTGCTAAATTAAAGATTGGCTGATTATATACACCATATCCAGGTTCAGCCTTCGTATAAATATTTCCAACGAACCCCTCATAAGGATTTCCACGCAAACCATTTTGTTCAAATGGAACACGATGGATTTCGCTAGCAAGCTGCATCTTATCTACTTGTACACCTTTATATTGCAGTAACATAGCCAAACTTGTCACTTCACATCCACGAGGTAATTCTGGTAATTGTTTTATAAATGGAACATCTTCAATCATAGCTGATTCTTTCATTTCAGATAGAAAATCTAAGCGTAGCACTTGCGCCTTTTGTATAATTTTATCTTTCCCTATAAAAAACGCGGCCGCAAGTATAATCCCAAAAACAAAAAGATATTTTAACTTTTTCATTATAAACAAAACTCCATTAATTATTATTTTACAGACACAACTCTTATCATTGTACCCTTCTTCTAACTAGTTTGCTAGAAAGATTCTGTGAATTATTATTCACATTTATATCGTTATAAAATTCTAATTATTTTTAATAAAAAGAAAAAACAATATACTTTTTCGGAACATTTTGCTAAAATCGAAATTATTAACATAGTGAAGATATCACCTTGTTAATAAACATTCTTAGAGTATTTAGTCATAGTTCGTTTTTTACATACTCCATTCATTTCATAACAAATAAATTGAGTATGTGTCACATCCCCCGCTAATGATTAAACACTCAGAATGAAAACCAGTTAATACATACAAGAAAATAACGGGGTGAGGGGCATATGAATCAACAAGTAGAACAAACAAATTTAAAACGTACAATGAAAAGTAGACACTTATTTATGATCGCACTTGGTGGCGTTATTGGAACTGGACTATTTATGGGATCTGGTCAAATCGTCCATAACGCTGGACCTGGTGGTGCAATTCTTGCATTTTTAGTCGGTGGATTTGTTATGTATTTAACGATGTTATGTCTTGGTGAATTATCCGTTGCTATGCCAGAAGCAGGTTCGTTCCAAAGCTATGCAAGCAAATTTATTTCACCTGGTTTTGGATTTGTTGTCGGTTGGATGTATTGGTTAAATTGGGCTGTTACAGTTGGAGTAGAGTTAACAACTGTAAGTATTTTAATGAAACGATGGTTTCCAGACGTTTCTTCGTGGATTTGGTGCGTTACATTTGCAGCAGCACTTTTTCTTGTGAACGCTCTATCAGCAAAGGCATATGCAGAAACAGAATTTTGGTTCGCAAGTGTAAAAGTTGCAACAATTGTTATTTTTGTCGTACTTGGTGGTGCAGTTATGTTTGGTCTACTAGACTTTAACGGAAAACCCGCTCCAATGCTTCACAATTTCACTGAAAATGGCGGGCTATTTCCAAATGGTGCATTAGCTGTTCTTCTTACGATGATTACAGTAAATTACTCCTTCCAAGGAACAGAATTAATCGGAATTGCTTCAGGAGAAAGTGAAAATCCTGAAAAAACAATTCCAAAAGCAATTAAAAACACAATTTGGCGAACTCTATTCTTCTTCGTCCTAGCAATATCAGTTGTTGTAGGGTTACTCCCATGGCAAGAGGCTAATCTAGTCGAAAGTCCATTTGTACTTGTATTTGATGTAGCTGGTGTTCCATATGCAGCAGACATTATGAACTTTGTTATTATTACAGCCGTATTATCCGTAGCTAACTCTGGTTTATACGCAAATTCTCGTATGCTTTGGGCGATGGCAAAACAAGGAATGGCAAGTCCAGCTTTTACGAAGTTAACTAAAAAAGGGGTACCACTGAATGCACTCATTTTCAGTCTTATTTTTGCAAGCCTTTCTTTATTAACAAGCGTGTTTGCGGCAGATACTGTCTTTCTAGTTTTAACATCTATTGCAGCAATGGCGGCCGTTGTCGTTTGGATGTCAATCGCGGCTTCACAGTTTTTCTTCCGTAGAAATTTCTTGAAAAATGGCGGCGACATAAATGACTTAAAATATCGTACACCGCTCTATCCAGTAGTTCCAATCGTAGCGTTCTCACTCAACTTTATTACATTTGTTAGTTTAGCTTTCATTCCAGATCAGAGAATTGCTCTTTATTGCGGAATTCCATTTATGATTATTTGCTACATTTTATACCAAGTTAAATATAAAAAAGTTGTCACATTTGAACA
Organism: Bacillus cereus group sp. N31; assembly: GCF_016483245.1. Classification (NCBI taxonomy): domain Bacteria; kingdom Bacillati; phylum Bacillota; class Bacilli; order Caryophanales; family Bacillaceae; genus Bacillus; species Bacillus cereus group sp. N31. The sequence continues at coordinate 19,219 of NZ_JAEHCH010000043.1, forward strand.
GAAAAAAAGTATAACTCAGGAAATAAACTAAATATACAAAATATTCAGCTATCTTTCTTATAATAAGATAGCTTTTTTCTATTTATTGGATATCTTGGTATAACTTTATTTATCTTAAAATTTTCACAATCACGTTTTTCTCTGGAAAATAGTTTACAATATAATCAAGTTACAAATGATATTCACCTTAAAAAGTGTGCATTTGTGTCTATTTTTTAACAATATCTCAAAAACTATTGCCTTCTATAAATTAATAGGTTTATATTGTTTTATTGGCATAGTTTCAATCCAAGGAGAAAGGAGATTTTCAATCGTGCAACTAAAGAAAGCATTTTGGAAGTTGGCTTCGCTTCTTCCGTTATCATTACTTCTGTTCCTCGGTGGCTGTGATAAGAAACTCGCAGTATTAAATCCGCAAGGACCTGTTGCAAAAGCACAGTATGATTTAATTGTTTGGTCATTCTTGCTTATGTCATTAATTATCGCAATTGTATTCATCCTGTTTACAGTCATCTTGATTCGTTATCGTGAAAAACCAGAGAATATGGACTACGAGCCACCTGAACAACACGGTAACACATTATTAGAAATTATTTGGACGCTTGTTCCTGTTATTATCGTTATCGCATTATCGATCCCAACAGTAAAAGCAACTTATGCTTCGGAAGAGGTTCCGGAAGAGTCCAAACATATTAAACCAGTTGAAATTTATGTTACATCTGCAAACTGGAAATGGTTATTCAGTTACCCAGAGGAAAAAATTGAAACCGTTAACTATTTAAACATCCCAGCTGGTGTACCAATTCAATTCAAACTGACTTCTGTCGGCCCAATGAATGCTTTCTGGGTACCAGAACTTGGTGGTATGAAGTACACAATGGATGGCATGATTATGGATCTTTATTTACAAGCTGATAAGCCAGGTTCTTACCTAGGCCGTAGCGCGAACTTCTCTGGTGAAGGATTCACTCACATGGAGTTCGAAGTTGAAGCAAAAACAAAAGAAAAGTATGACAAGTGGGTAAAAGAAGTACAACAAACTGCTCCTAAACTAACAGAAGATAAGTACAACGAAATTGTTAAACCTGGTGTAGTTGGTCGTATGACATTCTCTAGTCATCACTTAAGTTATGTAGATCCAAAATCACTTGAATATTGTGATTACAACTACTACAAAAACAAAAAATAATAGCTATTATTCCAACAGATTGGAGTGAACACAGTGAAGCTTGATGAATTCTTTGTCACAGGTGACCCGATTATTTACGGTGCAGACGCTTCTATCGTTCTTGTGACATTAGCAATCATTTTCGTACTAACAAAGTATAAAAAATGGAAGTGGCTTTGGGATGAATGGTTGACAACTGTTGACCATAAAAAAATCGGAGCCATGTATATTATTTCTGCGGTTATCATGTTATTCCGTGGTGGTATGGATGGTTTAATGATCCGTGCACAATTAACATTCCCAGAAACAACTTATTTAAACGCTGAACACTATAACGGAATCTTTACAACACACGGTACAGTTATGATTCTTTTCATGGCGATGCCATTCGTTATGGGATTAATGAACCTTGTAGTACCATTACAAATTGGTGCTCGTGACGTTGCATATCCGTTCTTAAATGCTTTAAGTTTCTGGTTATTCTTTGTCGGAGCAATGTTATTTAACATCGCTTTCGTAATCGGTGGTTCTCCAGACGCTGGGTGGACTTCTTACTTCCCAATGGCAGGTACAGAGTTTACTTCTGGTGTAGGAAACAACTACTACGCAATTGCATTACAGATTTCAGGTCTCGGTACGCTAATGACCGGTATTAACTTCCTTGTTACTATCTTAAAAATGCGTACACCTGGTATGACTTTAATGAGAATGCCAATGTTTACTTGGTCAATCTTAATTACAACAATTATCATTATTTTCGCTTTCCCAGTATTAACAGTTGCTCTTGCATTAATGACATTTGACCGTCTATTCGATGCTCACTTCTTTACGATGGCGAGCGGCGGTATGCCGATGTTATGGGCCAACCTGTTCTGGGTATGGGGTCACCCTGAAGTATATATCGTTATTTTACCGGCATTCGGTATTTTCTCTGAAATCATTAGTACATTCTCACGTAAACGTCTATTCGGTTACAGTGCGATGGTATACTCAATGGTTGCAATTTCTTTACTAAGTTTCGTCGTATGGCTTCATCACTTCTTCACGATGGGTGCAGGTCCAGCGGTTAACTCATTCTTCTCGATTTCGACAATGGCGATTTCGATTCCAACCGGGGTTAAGATCTTTAACTGGTTGTTTACACTGTATAAAGGACGTATTCGTTTTACAGTTCCAATGCTTTGGTCATTGGCATTTATTCCAAACTTCGTAGTCGGTGGGGTTACAGGGGTTATGCTTGGAATGGCAGCAGCTGATTATCAATACCATAACAGCTACTTCCTAATCGCTCACTTCCACTACGTATTAATCGCAGGTACAGTATTCGCTATGCTTGCTGGATTCACATTCTGGTATCCAAAAATGACTGGTCATATGTTAAATGAACGCCTAGGTAAATGGACATTCTGGATCTTTATGAGCGGATTCAACATCTGTTTCTTCCCAATGTACTTCTTAGGTTTAGACGGTATGACTCGTCGTATGTACACTTACTCTGAAAGTCTTGGATGGGGATGGCTAAACCAAATCGCATCTGTTGGTGCGGTAATGATGGGTATCGGCTTCCTACTTCTTTGCTACAACGTAATTTGGAGTGCACGTCACGGTGAACGTGACACAACTGGAGATCCATGGGATGGTCGTACACTTGAATGGGCAACTCAATCTCCTGTACAACATTACAACTTCGCGAAGCTTCCTGAAATTAAAGAAGCTGATGCTTTCTGGTACATGAAAAAACGCGGAGAAACAGTTACACCAGCAGCAGAAGATTTAAAACCAATTCACATGCCAAGTAACTCTGGTGTGCCTATTATTGCGTCTTTATTCTTCGGTCTTGCAGGTTTCGCATTAGTATTTAGCTGGTTCTGGCTTGCAGCAATCGGCGGCGTTGGTATTTTAGCTTGCTTAATCTATCGTTCATTCGATTACGACGATGGTTACTACGTAAGTGTTGATGAAATTAAAGAAACAGAACATATAGCATGAGAGGTGAAATGACATGGCGGCTTTAGATAAAAGCTTACCTTTGGAATATCAATCCGAACAAAGCAGATTGAATATCCTAGGATTCTGGATTTTTCTTGGGGCTGAAATTATGCTGTTCGCAACACTTTTCGCCTCTTATCTAGTCCTTGCTGGTCGTACGGCAGATGGCCCAACTCCAGCACAACTGTTTGAACTTAAAACGCTTTTAATTCAAACATTACTACTTTTAACAAGTAGTTTCACATGTGGTATCGTAATTCACGAAATGCGTAAGCACAACCAAAAAGCAATGCTTGGATGGTTCATCCTTACATTACTTTTAGGTGCAGGTTTCCTATTCTTTGAAATCGAAGAGTTCATTATGTACATCGGTGAAGGCGCAACAATTCAAACAAGTGCGTTCCTATCTGCATTCTTCGTTCTTCTTGGAACGCATGGTGCCCACGTAACAGGTGGTATCATTTGGGCAACTTGTGTTATTATCCAAATTTTAAAACGAGGTTTAACACCAGTTACAGCTCGTAAAGTATTCATTATCAGCTTATACTGGCATTTCCTTGATCTTGTTTGGGTCTTTATTTACACACTAGTTTACTTGAACGGGATGGTGGCGTAAATGGGTCAAAATAACAACCAAGCAAACGGGCATGCGCATAGCGGATTCCCTTGGTCACACGTTTTCGGATTTATTTTATCGCTTGCACTAACGTTTCTAGCGTTATACGTGGCACTTTACACAACATTGCCACTTTCAACAGTCTTAACAACTATTATCATAATGGCTGTTGCGCAAGCTTTATTACAATTAATTATGTTCATGCATTTAAAAGAAGGAGAAGGAAGAGTTCAAATTCTTACAATGATATACAGTTTCTTCGTTGCAACTGCAACAGTTGGTTTAACTGTATGGATCTTCTTCTCAATGTAATGTACATGAAAAAGACTGCTGAGATTCTGGTCTTATCCCTGTCAAGTAGACAGTATTAAAAAGACTAAGCAGCCATCGAGATTCGATATTCTATCGGAGCTCGA
>NZ_JAEHCH010000044.1:0-23276 GCF_016483245.1 Bacillus cereus group sp. N31
TTCAAAGAACTACTTGGTCGCTCATTTGCGACTTCCTTATGTTAACATCTTCGTTTTTCGATGTCAACTAAGTTTTTTAATTTCTTTTTTGTCGTTTTCTGCGTTTCCGCATCAGCGACGGTTATTAATATATCATGGTGAAAATTGAAATGCAACACCTTTTATAAACTTTTTTTAAAACCACCCACATTTCTTTTTTAATATCATATACTTAAACGAAATATCTCTTTCATGTATAAGCAATTCCTACATATATTCTATATAAAGTTACTCTATCAAAAACCGTTTCTTTCTATAATAAACGTTTTATTCCTATAAAATATCATACAAGGAGGAATACATATGGACTATACCGATTTATTACTCAAACTAGGTCTCTCGGCTATTTTAGGATTCGCCATCGGTTTAGAACGTGAATTAAAACGTAAACCACTTGGTTTAAAGACTTGTTTAGTTATCTCTATTATTAGTTGCCTCCTCACTATTGTTTCTATTAAAGCAGCTTACAATTTACCACATACCGACCATATGAATATGGACCCCCTTCGACTTGCTGCTCAAATTGTATCAGGAATTGGTTTTTTAGGTGCAGGTGTTATTTTACGAAGAGGAAACGATAGTATTGCTGGGCTAACGACCGCCGCCATGATTTGGGGTGCTTCTGGTATTGGCATTGCCGTTGGAGCTGGTTTCTATATTGAAGCGATTTTCGGAATGTGCTTCCTTATGATTAGTGTAGAACTTATACCATTAACGATGAAATTTATAGGACCTAGGTCATTTCGTCAACGTGATATCGCAGTGAAACTTGTTGTACGAAATATGGACAATATCCCGATCGTAATTGAAGAAATAAAAGAAATGGATATAAAAGTTAAGAACATGAAGCTCAAAACATTGGAAAATGGTTCGCACTATTTACATTTAAAATTGTCTATCGATCAAAAAAGACATACTGCTGATGTTTATTATGCTCTTCAACACCTTGAAAGTGTTCAACAAACTGAAGTTGAAAGTATGTAATAGAAAACAAACTCTCTTTTAAATTAGAGAGTTTTTCTTTTTTCTATAATGGTAACAATGAATGTAGTCCTGCAAAGTAAGGAGGAATTGGCAATTGAAATCCCGTCCAAATTTAGTAGATACATTTCGTGATTCCATTATTTTTCGTTTAATTTGCTTTATTGTTATACTTACTGCTTTTTCCGGCTTTCTTATACATAGATTAGAACCATCGCACTTCACCACATGGTTTGATGGAATTTGGTGGTCAATCGTTACAATTTTCACTGTTGGCTATGGTGACTTTGCCCCACATACACTAATAGGCAAACTCATCGGTATGAGTATTATTTTATTTGGAACCGGTTTTTGTTCTTATTATATGGTTCTATTCGCCACTGATATGATTAATAAACAATATATGAAAGTTAAAGGAGAAGAAGCTGCGACTGCTAGCGGTCATATGATTATTGTCGGCTGGAACGAACGGGCAAAACATGTTGTAAAACAAATGCACATCTTACAACCAAACCTTGATATCGTTTTAATTGATGAAACACTTTCTTTACTTCCAAAACCATTTCACCATTTAGAGTTTATAAAAGGTTGTCCACATCACGATCAAACGTTATTAAAAGCTAACATTACAACGGCACACACCATATTAATAACGGCTGATAAAGAAAAAAATGAAGGCTTAGCTGATACACAGTCCATCTTAAATATTTTAACTGCAAAAGGACTTAATCCAAACATTCATTGCATCGCTGAACTTCTTACTTCGGATCAAATTCAAAATGCAACGAGAGCTGGTGTATCAGAAATTATAGAAGGAAATAAATTAACGAGCTATGTATTTACCGCTTCTCTTTTATTTCCTTCTATTTCAGGTGTACTATTCTCACTTTACGATGAAATCTCTGATAACAAATTACAACTGATGGAGCTTTCTCCGCCTTGCACCGGACAAACTTTTGCAAATTGTAGCTATACTCTTTTAAAACAAAACATTCTCTTACTAGGTATAAAGCGTGACGATCAATATATGATTAACCCAGTCCATACCTTCATTCTTATCGAAAGCGACATACTCATTGTTATTCACCATTAAAAAAGTGACGCTCTAGTTCCTGTACTAATACTTTCCCAATATTAATATACTTACTTTTCACATCTCCATCTGGATCTTTCGGCTCAGCAAATTGATCAAATCCGCTCGTTCCAGCTGTTAACGCATTCACATTATCATCTAGTTCGTCTTGATACACATGCGAAAGAATATACGGCGTTTCAAGACGGACTATTACACCAGGCACATCTAATTCCCCATCCACAGCTGTAAATGGCACTCGTAAAAATTGATAGCCATCTTCTTCGTCGATTTTGTAATCAAAGCACCCTTTATCGTAATCCCAATTGCCACCAATACTATATCCAAGTGGTTTCATAACCTCTTCTAACTTATATAACGCATATGTATGTCCTTTTAACTTTGATTGAATCGGAATCAAGCCCATCCCTCCAAGACTTTTCCTTTAGCATACCCATTCTAGTTTGAATATACCGATGGACATTTCAGTAAAATAATAAAAAGCGACCGGATCTTCGGTCGCTTTTTATTATTTTAAACGCTCTTCTAATTCTGCTTTTAATTCTTCAAATCCTGGTTTACCAAGTAAAGCAAACATGTTTTTCTTGTATGCTTCTACTCCTGGTTGGTCAAATGGATTTACGCCTAATAAGTAGCCGCTCATCGCACATGCTTTTTCGAAGAAGTATACAAGGTAACCGAATGTGTACTCATTTAATTCAGGAATATTTACGATTAAGTTTGGTACTCCGCCATCGCTATGTGCAAGTAATGTACCTTCATATGCTTTTGTGTTTACGAAGTCTACAGTTTCACCAGCAAGGTAGTTTAATCCATCTAAATCGTTTTCTTCTGATTCGATTGTCAGTTCATGTGTAGATTTACCTACTTTAAGAACTGTTTCAAATAAATCACGACGACCTTCTTGAACGTATTGACCTAATGAGTGTAAATCAGTTGAGAAGTTTGCTGAAGATGGGAAAATACCTTTTTGATCTTTTCCTTCACTTTCACCAAATAACTGTTTCCACCACTCAGCGAAGTATTGAAGCGCCGGCTCATAGTTAACAAGCATTTCAATTGTTTTTCCTTTATTGTATAAAGCGTTACGAACTACTGCGTATTGATAAGCTGGGTTTTCTTCTAGTTCTGATGCCCCGAAGTCGTCATGACCAGCAGCTGCACCTTTCATCATCTCTTCAATATTTAAGCCACTTACTGCGATTGGTAATAAACCAACTGGCGTTAATACAGAGAAACGTCCTCCAACATCATCTGGAATTACGAATGTTTCGTAACCTTCGTTATCAGCTAATGTTTTTAATGCACCACGCGCTTTATCTGTAGTTGCATAAATACGTTTGCGAGCTTCTTCTTTTCCATACTTCTCTTCTAATAACTTACGGAAAATACGGAATGCAAGTGCAGGCTCTGTTGTTGTACCTGATTTGGAAATAACGTTAATAGAGAAGTCTTTACCTTCTAATACATCCATTAAATCTTTCATGTAAGTGGAGCTAATGTTTTGTCCAACAAATAGCACTTGTGGAGTTTTACGTTGTTCTTTAGAAAGCGTATTGTAGAATGAATGGTTTAACATTTCAATTGCTGCACGTGCTCCTAGGTAAGAACCACCGATACCTACAACAAGTAAAATGTCAGAGTCATTTTTAATTTTTTCTGCGCATTTTTGAATGCGAGCAAATTCTTCTTTGTCATATTGAAGCGGAAGCTCTACCCACCCAAGGAAATCGTTCCCAGCTCCAGTTTTTTCGTGGATTGCATGATGTGTTACTTTCACTGCATCACGTAAATAAGTGATTTCATGTTCACCGATGAAGGATAACGCTTTAGAATAGTCGAACGTTACATGTGTACTCATCTTTTTCCCTCCAATTATGGATATGTATTTCTGTATTCACTTTAGCGAAACTGAAGTTGTAAATCAAGCGATTCAACCAGTGTAAACGTAACCAATATATATTTTTTAGAAAAAGTTCATTTTTTGCATAAAAATTCGCATTTTTCGGTATAGATGTATATACATCTTTTTTTCACACATTTTTTATGTATAAAAACAACATAACTGCACCATTCTATAAAAGAGTTGATTAACTCAGCGCTTGCTCATGCTTCACAATTAAGGGGGGCTTTTTCATGAGTACATTGCAACGTATCGCATTAGTCTTTACTGTAATTGGTGCAGTAAACTGGGGACTAATCGGGTTCTTCCAGTTTGACTTAGTAGCAGCCATTTTCGGCGGACAAAACTCAGCTCTTGCACGTATTATTTACGGTATCGTTGGTATATCTGGGCTTATCAATCTTGGTTTACTGTTTAAACCATCTGAAAATCTTGGTACGCACCCAGAAACAAACGAAATTCGATAATCAGTATGTCCTTTCACCTCCGACATACGAATATGATTGCATGCAATCATATTTGCAAATATATATCATAAGATAAAGTAAAAGAGGAACGCTCATATGCGCTCCTCTTTTACTTTGTTAACTCGGACTCTTCAATCCATTCTGTCAGCTTTTCTCGCAACGTATTAAATCCGTCCTTAGATGGATTCGGTATAAGAATCCTTCCTTGTTTTCTTTTCGCAGCTTTTAACGATAAACTCATTTTTCTGTGCTCTTCATCAATTGAAAGTACTTTTACTTCTACTGTATCGCCGACTTTCAAAAAGTCATGAATATCCTTTACATATCCATTTGTAATTTCAGATATATGCACAAGTCCTTGTGTTTCTGCATCTAACGCTACAAATGCACCGTAATCTTGAATTCCAGTCACTTTCCCTGTTACAACCACTCCTGTTGTATATTGTTCTGACATATGAAACACTCCCATACGTTTACCATTTTCTCTACAAATGTAGATTGCAAAACAGATGTACTTATTTTAAATATCCGATTAATTAGTACGCCTGTTACGTATCGCTACCTAACAGGCGCATACCTTATATTAGTAAATTATACCACTATGACAGAACTCATTCAAAATTCACGAAAAAATTTCCTGTAGCACGTATAATTCTCCAATATTGGGATAGAATACTAACACATGGCTTTCTAGTATTCCCCCCCTTTTATGGACAAAACGTATTATGTTTTGTCCTTTTTTTATTCTCGACGAACCGTTCCATTCTCTTCATTGCTTCCATAAGTTGTTCAAGCGATGTTGCATACGAACAACGAATAAATCCTTCACCACTTTCTCCAAATACACTTCCAGGTACAACAGCCACTTTTTCTTCTAGTAATAACTGTTCTGCAAATTCCACTGAAGTTAGTCCAGTTGAGGCAACAGAAGGAAAGACATAAAACGCTCCGCCCGGCACATGACACGTTAATCCCATCTCATTGAAAGATGTCGCCATAAAATTACGGCGTTTCTTATAGCTATCTCTCATTCGAATGACTTCATCATTCCCTCCGCGTAATGCTTCAAGAGCTGCGAACTGGGACATCGTCGGTGCACACATCATAGAATATTGATGAATTTTAAGCATCAACTCTGAAAATTGAACGGGAGCTGCGATCATACCGAGACGCCATCCTGTCATCGCAAATCCTTTTGAAAATCCCGAAATTAAAATCGTATGTTCGCGCATGTTTTGAATGCTCGCGAAACTCGTATACACTTCGTCATATACAAGCTCTGCATAAATTTCATCAGATAATACGATTAAATTGTACTTCTCAACCATTACTGCTAACTTTTCTAGTTCGGATTTGTTTAACATTGCACCTGTTGGATTATTTGGGGAACAAAGTAAAATTGCCTTTGTTTTCGCTGTAATAGCTGCTTCAATTTGTTCGGTTTGTAATTTAAACTCTTTTTCTAAAGTAGTCGCTATAGGAACTGGAACTCCTCCAGCTAATGTTACAAGCGGTGCATAAGAAACGAAGCTCGGTTCAATAATGAGTACTTCATCATCAGGATTTATAATGGCACGCATCGCTACATCTAACGCTTGGCTCGCTCCAACCGTAACAATGATTTCATCGTTTGGATCATAAGATACTGCAAATTGTTTTTTTAGATACTTTGCTATTTCTTGACGGAGCTCCAATAATCCTGCATTTGCTGTATACGCTGTATATCCTTGCTCTAAAGAACGGATACATGCTTGCCTTACATTCCAAGGTGTAACAAAGTCAGGCTCTCCCACTCCAAGTGAAATAACACCTTTCATACTTGCGGCTAAATCGAAAAACTTTCGAATACCAGACGGTTGTAAAGATTCTGCTACTCTAGACAGTTCAAACTGCTTCATGGTGTCACCACAATTCGCTTATCATCATCGTTTTTTTCATAAATAATTCCCTCATGTTTATACTTCTTCAAAATGAAATGAGTTGTTGTAGAAACGACAGATTCAATCGTTGCTAATTTCTCAGAAACAAACATCGCTACTTCTCCCATCGTCTTTCCTTCTAATGTAATAGAAAGATCATATGTCCCTGACATTAAATACACGGATTTCACTTCTGAATAGCGATAAATTTGTTCTGCAACTGCATCAAACCCAACACCGTGCTTCGGCGTAACTTTCACATCAATCATCGCTGTTAAACCCGTATGTTCTTTTACTTTTGTCCAATCAATATGTGTTACATAATCCACAATAATCTTTTCACTTTCTAATTTCGCAACCATCTTCTTCACTTCTTCTACTTCTATATTTAATAGCTTCGCCAATGTATCTACAGACAAACGACTACTTTTTTCAAGACAAGCCAATAATTCTAATTCCTTTTCAGTCACCATATAAATCATCCTTCCTTTTCGTTTCTGTCTAAATTATACAAATACCCTTTCCAGTTTGAAAAGAAGATTTTTTTAGAGAATTATGTCAAAATAAAGTGAAACTTTAATCAGCGGAAAGGTTCATCCCGCTGATTATTAGCCCACACCAATCGGGCTTTTACGGGCAGTTAGTCTCCCCCTATCTTCTTTGCTTCAGGCATTTTTAGGGGCGGGAGGCTTATTGTCCGTTAACAAGGGATAAAAGTGAGAGGGGATGGAACCGTGAAACCAAAAGTATATATCGCTGAACCAGTTCCAACATTTGTAGAAAACTATTTATCAGAACACTGTGATTATGAAACATGGAATCAAAATGAGAAAGTACCTCGTGATGTTCTATTAGAGAAGATACAAGATAAAGATGGGTTATTAAATTTCGGATCTGCCATAAATGAAGAATTGTTAAATGTGGCACCGAAATTAAAAGTAGTGAGTAACATTTCTGTTGGCTATGATAATTTTGATTTACTAGCGATGGAAAAGCGAAATGTCATCGGAACGAATACACCATACGTATTGGATGATACAGTAGCTGACCTCGTTTTCGCTCTTATGTTATCTGCTGGTCGTCGTGTTTGCGAACTCGATTCCTATGTGAAAAATGGTGAGTGGAACGCTGAAATCGGAAAAGAACATTTCGGACTAGATGTGCATCATAGTACAATCGGTATTATCGGAATGGGACGAATTGGAGAAGCTGTTGCAAAGCGAGCGAAATTCGGATTTGATATGAACGTCCTGTATTATAACCGTCGTCGTAAAGAAGAAGCAGAACAAAAATTTGATGCTACATATTGTGATTTACAGACAGTAATAAAACAGTCTGACTTTATCGTCCTTCTTACTCCTTTAACAGATGAAACATATCATCTTATCGGAGAAAAGGAATTTTCATTAATGAAAGAAACAGCAATCTTTATTAATGCATCTCGCGGGAAAACGGTAGATGAAGCAGCATTAATTCATGCATTAAAAGAAAAGAAAATCTTTGCAGCAGGCATTGATACTTTTACACAAGAGCCGATTCAAAAAGATAATCCGCTCTTATCATTACAAAATGTTGTGACTTTACCGCACATCGGATCTGCGACATTAAAAACTCGGCAGCAAATGGCCATGACAGCCGCTGAAAATTTAGTTGCAGGGTTACAAGGAAAAACACCGCCTAATATTGTCCGCGGGTAATGATGAATAAGCGAAAGGCAAGATGACATCGTCATCTTGCCTTTTTTTGTTAACATATTTTTTTCTACCTTGGAGATGATATGAACAAAAATCAATGGAGTGACAAAAAATGAATCATGAATATACTTGTCCTTATTTCACTTTTTCCACTCGCGGCACTACTATTCATTACGAATTGTATGAACATAAAAATAAAACAAAACGTCCTACTTTCGTACTCGTTCACGGCTTTTTATCTTCCTCATTCAGTTACCGCCGTCTCATTCCTTTACTATCGAAAGCAGGAACAGTACTGGCTCTTGATTTGCCACCATTCGGAAAAAGTGATAAGTCTCATCTCTTTAAGTATTCTTATCACAATTTAGCAACCATTATTATCGATTTAATTGAACATTTATCTCTCTCAAATATTGTGTTAATTGGGCATTCTATGGGCGGGCAAATTTCTCTCTATGTAAACCGGATACGTCCTGAACTAATCTCAAAGACGATTTTACTATGTAGCTCTAGCTATTTAGCACGCGCAACCTTACCTTTACTGTATTCTTCTTATTTACCGTTCTTTCATTTATACGTAAAGAACTGGATTATACGGCGCGGAATTGTTCATAACTTAATGAATGTCGTTCATGATCACTCATTAATTGATGATGAAATGAAGGAAGGTTACTCCGCTCCTTTTTATGACAACCGTATATTCCCCGCCCTAACTCGCATGATACGAGACCGTGAAGGTGACTTATCTTCAACTGAATTACAAAAAATCGAAACGCCTATACTACTCATTTGGGGTGAAAAAGATCGTGTCGTCCCTGTACATGTAGGACACCGTCTCCATAAAGATTTACCGAATTCAACATTCATCTCTTACGAAAATACAGGGCATTTACTACCTGAGGAAAAGCCTGAACATGTTTATGAAGAAATTATCGCTTTTTCCGCGCAATAAAGTGAAACTTTAATCAGCGGAATGTTTCACCCCGCTGATTATTAGCCCGCACCAATTGGGCTTTTACGAGCAGTGGATCTCCCACCTCACTTCTTTGCCTCAACCGTCTTTTTAGGTGGGGGTCTTACTGCCCGGCAAATAGCGGGATAATATTAAAAAGGCTGTCGGAAATTCCGACAGCCTATAATGAGCAACTTCCGCCTTCTTTTAATACAAGTAACTCTTCAGCTAATTTCTCACATTTTTCAAGCGCAGGTACTTCCTCAAAAGACATAAAGTATATATGTTGAATCTTCTTTGCAATATATTTCGAATCGTCAAACACAGTTACGACGTTCACTACATCACTCGCTTCTGTTTCATAAAACTCCGGTCCCATTCGAAACGGATCCCAATTCTTCACAACCTCTATCATCTTTTCATATGTACCCATCTACTTCCCGCCTTTTCACTTTTTAATACTTTTCTTTATCCTATCACATCAGCTATTCTATAAGAAGAGAGAGAACTTTCATAACTTAGCAGTTTCACAGAAGAAAGGGGCAAACATATGCAGCTATTTCATAAAACGGTAAATCGGCGCGGAACACATAGTACAAAATGGGATACTTATAAAAACGAAGAACTCATTCATGCCTGGATTGCCGATATGGATTTTGAAGTACCAAAACCAATTCAAACTGCATTACAAAAACGTATCAAACACCCTATTTTTGGCTATACACTTCCACCTGAACATATTGGAGACATTATTTGTAACTGGACAAAAAAACAGTACGACTGGGATATTCAAAAAGAATGGATCGTATTTAGTGCGGGGATCGTTCCAGCTCTTAGTACGAGCGTACAAGCTTTCACAAAGGAAAACGAATCCGTTCTTGTACAACCACCTATTTATCCCCCATTTTTCGAAATGGTTACAACAAACAACAGAAAATTATGCGTGAGCCCATTATATAAACAAGATGGCACATATATGATAGACTTCGATCATTTAGAAAAACAATTTCAACAAGGGATTAAACTAATGCTTCTTTGTAGTCCTCACAATCCTATTGGACGTGTTTGGACGAAAGACGAGCTAATAAAGCTCGGAGCGTTATGTACAAAATATAATGTAATTGTTGTCTCAGATGAAATTCATGCTGATATTATTTACGGAGATCGTACTCATACACCATTCGCTTCTTTATCTGAAGAATTAGCAGCACATACCATTACTTGTATGGCTCCAAGTAAAACATTTAATATAGCTGGATTACAAGCATCTATCATTATTATTCCAAATGAAAAACTACGTAATACCTTTACGTCTATTCAATATAGACAAGGGTTCCATGGGCTAAATACATTTGCTTATACCGCGATGCAAAGCGCTTATACAGAATGTAATGATTGGCTAAATGAAATCCGACTATATATAGAAGATAACGCTCAATTCGCTTGTGAATATATCAAAAATCACATACCTACTCTTTCCGTAACGAAGCCAGAAGGTAGCTTTTTATTATGGATTGATTGTTCTCACCTAAAACTTTCTCAAAACGAGCGCACCACGTTACTTGAGGAAAAAGGAAAACTTATCGTCGAACCTGGTGAAAAGTACGGATTAGGCGGCGAAGAACATATTCGAATTAACATTGGCTGCCCACGATCTGTTTTAGAAGAAATTTTAAACAGACTGCGCCATACGTTTTCATAATAAGAAAGGAGCCTGCCCACGAATCAATTTGGGGCAGGCTCCTTTCTCAATTTTTTTCGGTAAATCGATATATTTTGAGTTGCGGTCGATATATTCCAATAATTGCTGATATATTTCCAATTACGTTTCACAAAGAAAGCTACCATCCACGGTAGCTTTTACTTTTTCTTCATATCCGACGCTTTTTTTACAATCACACCGCAAGCAATTCGATCACCAGATTTCCCCGTTGGTTGTGTCATGCCATCATCAGGGTTTTCAGTAATAATAATAGACGCTCCATCTTTTCTATGAATCGTCGTTTTCCCTTCTTCAAGCGTTATGTGCGGTGCATCGATATCCGCTTTAATCTTTCCAGAACCATCTGCAATTACATTCGGTAAATCACCATTTTCCGCACCCTTCGGATTGAGTAAGCCATGCTTTTTATTATCTGGATTAAAATGATTACCAGACGATTCAAAACGAGGCGCTTTACACTCTCCAATTTCATGTACATGTATGCCGTGCGGACCAGGCGCGAAACCTTCCCCTTTAATCGTAATTTTCACTCCACTTGTTTGCTGAACTACTTTCGCAGTCCCTACTTCATCTCCTGAAGCATTATGTAATTTCACTTCAATTTCTTTCGGCTTTCCTTGGTCACAACCTGCCATCAGAAATAATAAACAACAACTGAAAAAAAGCCGTCTTTTCATTCTATTCCCTCCAAAATACATTCTGCCCTTAGATTGTCCGAGCATAGAGGGAAACATACAAAAATGAATTACCGTTTCTTTTCAGCTAAAAGCTTTTCTTCTACTTTCTGTAATCGCTCTGCTTCTCGTTTGGATACACGAATGAACATACGCCACGTAGCAACGGCACCAATGATAAATAGAACGCAAACAATCCCTGGAATAATATATTCTGTTTTATCTTCCGGAAAATATAAAGGCATCATATGAAACACTCCTTATTGTAGGATTCAAAAACCATCAGAATTTTCTGTTATATTATTTTAAATTATAGTTGAACCAATTCATATTCTCAAGGGGGCGTTCCGAAAGCGAATGATTTCTTTGACTCCTTCTCCTACTTTCCTTACTATAAACTTGAGGTGAAAAATATGAGAGAAACATTTGAAATTGGTGAAATCGTTACTGGTATTTATAAAACGGGAAAATACATCGGCGAAGTTACAAATAGCCGCCCGGGCAGTTACGTCGTAAAAGTATTAGCTGTTTTAAAACATCCGGTGCAAGGTGACTTACATAACGTAAAACAAGCTGACGTACCATTTTTCCATGAAAGACGTGCTTTAGCTTTCCGTGAACAGACGAACATTCCAGAACAAATGGTGAAGAAATATGAAGGAGAGATTCTAGATTATACAGATTCACTCAAATTAGCATTAGAAACTCAAATGAATTCATTTTCTGAAGATGATTCACCTTTTGCGGTTCGTAGTCTAGAAACATTAGAGCAGTTAAAAAAAGACTACAAACTTTAAAAAAACAAAACGACCAAATTACATACTGTGCAATTTGGTCGTTACTGTGTACTCACTTTCTTTAACACTTTTGAAAAGTCCACGAGTTCCCCTAATGTTGGAGGTGCTGGTTTCACTAAATACTCTTTATCTTTTTCTACTAATTTAAAAATATTGTACGTCGTCATCGCATCATCTAGCGCACAATGATGCTTACCCGTTCCTACTTTTCCATACGCCTCAATCGCTTTCCATAATCCTGTTTGATTTCTTTCTCCAAAAAACTTCTTATACTCAAGCGATAAATCACGACACTGTCCGAAAAACGGAAAAGCTACTCCCGACATTTCACAATTATGCTTCAGCACTTTCATATCCATATTTCCCCACGTTACAATGGTCGGTTTACATCTTTTTTCGTATTCTGCAAGTTTATCAATGAGTTCAGGAAATGAAATTCCTTTATCCACGATTTCTTGTTTAATTCCCAAAAATTTCTTGCATCGATCTGTTAAAGAAGGAAATGTTTTCGGCCTGACATGTGATGAATACGTATCTTCTACCTTACAACCTACAACCGAGACGAGTCCTACCTCAATAATTTCCGGGAAAAATCCTTTTGGTTTCTTTCGATGCTGGGGCATCGTAAACTCAAAATCTAAAAATAAAAATCGTTGTTCATCCATACGATCCCTTCCTTATCATCTTTGTCATTCCTTTCTATTTGACACTCCTACACGAACAAGCTCGAATGCTAATTCCATTTTAAATATTCAGATTGGATGTATCTTATATATATGTCAAATGCCCACAAATATTTTTAAAAATGAGAAAAAATGACCTATGCAGAAAATATGACAAAATCCCTCCTTTCATTTACATCCGCAGTTTTTCTACTTTATAATGACGTTATGTGTGTTTCATCTAGTTAATATTTGACACACTAAGAAAAATGAATGAAAGGAGATGAGATTTTTGCACGAAACAACGCAAGAACTCGCTAACTGGCAGTATTATTTTGCTATCGCAGTCTTTTTAATTACATATGCCATTATTATTTCTGAAAAAATTAATCGCGCTGTCATCGCACTTCTTGGTGCAGCACTCATGGTAATTGTGGGGGTCGTCGATTTACATAACGCCTTTACGAAACATATTGAATGGGGAACGATTACGCTACTCATCGGTATGATGATTTTGGTGAACATTACGAGTAAATCAGGTGTTTTCCAATACGTTGCCATTAAAGCAGCAAAAGGGGCACAAGGAAATCCAATTAAAATTTTAATTTCCCTTTCCCTACTTACCGCGCTTGGCTCCGCATTTTTAGATAACGTTACAACTGTACTTCTTGTTGTTCCAGTTACTTTATCTATTACGCGCATCTTGCAAGTAAATCCTGTTCCTTATTTACTTTCTGAAATTATTTTTTCAAACATTGGGGGAACAGCAACATTAATTGGTGATCCGCCAAATATTATGATTGGTTCTGCAAATAAGCACCTAGACTTCAATGCTTTCTTACTGAATCTAGCACCAATCGTAATTATTATTATTGCAGTTACAGCAACAATACTTTACTTCATGTACCGTAAACAATTAATTGCTGATCCTGTACAAGTTAAAAAATTAATGAGCTTAGATGAAAAACAATACATTAAAGATCCAGTATTAATGAAAAAATCTTTAACAGTACTTGGACTTACAATTGTAGGTTTCATGACTCATTCCATTTTCCATGTTGATGCAGCTATTATCGCCTTGACTGGTGCTACTGTACTTATGCTAATCGGTGTGAAAGAACATGAAATTGAAGAAGTATTCGCAAGCGTAGAATGGGTGACGATTTTCTTCTTCGCGGGACTATTCGTACTCGTTGGAGGACTTATCGATATCGGTCTTATCAAAATGTTAGCTCAAAAGGTAGTCGGAATAACAGGCGGAGATATTTCTCATGCATCTATCCTTATTCTATGGGTATCTGGTATCGCCTCTGCAACAATCGATAACATTCCATTCGTTGCAACAATGATTCCACTTATTAACGATATGGCAGTTGGGCTAGGTTTATCACCTTCTGACGCACAAATCGACGTATTATGGTGGGCATTAGCATTAGGTGCTTGCCTAGGTGGAAACGGAACTTTAATCGGGGCTTCTGCTAACGTAATCGTAGCCGGAATCGCAAGTCGTGAAGGACATAAATTTAGCTACATGGAATTCCTTAAAGTCGGCTTCCCAATTATGATTGTTTCATTAATCATTTCTCATATTTACATTTATTTACGCTATCTTATGTAGTAGAAAAAGGGCTGTCCTATGTGGCAGCCCTTTTTTCTTGGTCAACGAAATATCAATTAACCAACAAAGAGCTGTTCCAAAATAGCTTCGAAACAGCTCCCCGCATATATCTACTCGTTATATCTTACCGGCTCATTTCGGATAATGAATAAATGAATCGGCAAGAAAACCGAAAATGTGATTACATGAATAATCGTAAATAGTATAGAGCTCGTTCCGTATCTGTCTAAAATAGCGTAGATGAGATAAATGGACAGCACAATCGATACGGCTGTTGCTAGTAAACTTATAATTGGTACGAAGTTAAAGATGAAACATGCGACATATATACCGAATACTTTCCACCCTGCCTCTTCTTTCAAGAAATCTGGTAATTTATCCTTCGCCAAGTCACCCCACGTCTTACTATTCAAAAATGGAATAAACGCAAGAACCCCATCAGTTGCACCATCATTTTTTGCCATCGTATAAAGTGCAAAAGCCGTTAACAAATACGAAATAATTGCCCAAATTATTATAACAAGAATAAACGCAAAACTAAGAGCAAAGAAACCTGCTAGTACGCTCTGATCTTCCATCTTATCCTCTCCCCTCTCTTTTCAACATATTTCATTACATTGCAAGTTATGTTTTAAAATTTAACCAAACTCTTTGTATAATAAGAGAAGAAAGGTAATAAGAGAGGAGAAACACTTATGCATCCATTTGTACAAGCATTACAAGAGCATTTTACAGCTCATCAAAATCCTGAAAAAGCAGAACCAATGGCTCGTTATATGAAAAATCACTTCCCATTTCTAGGTATTCAAACACCGGAAAGACGCCAATTATTAAAAGACGTCATTCAAATACATACTCTCCCAGATAAAAAAGACTTCCAAATTATCGTACGTGAACTTTGGAACTTACCAGAACGTGAATATCAAGCTGCCGCACTTGATATTATGCAAAAATATAAAAAGCATATAAACGAAACTCATATCCCATTTTTAGAAGAACTTATTGTTACGAAATCTTGGTGGGATTCTGTTGATAGCATCGTCCCTACATTTTTAGGTACTATCTTTTTACAACATCCCGAATTAATTTCTGCATATATTCCAAAATGGATTGCATCAGATAACATATGGTTACAACGTGCCGCTATTTTATTCCAACTAAAATATAAACAAAAGATGGATGAAGAACTTCTTTTCTGGATTATTGGACAACTACATTCTTCAAAAGAATTTTTCATTCAAAAAGCGATCGGCTGGGTTCTTCGCGAGTATGCAAAAACAAAGCCTGATATCGTTTGGGAATACGTGCAAAATAACGAGCTTGCTCCGCTCAGTAAACGTGAAGCAATTAAGCATATTAAACAAAATTACGGAATAAATAACGAAAAAATAGGCGAGACTCTATCATAGATAGACGCGTTCCTCTATTGAGATTTAAAAAAGAACGTGTTAGAATATGTTCATTATTATTAATATAAGTAGCGATGACGGACTTATAAGTACTTGCACAAAAAGCGATTCAGGGATAGTGAAAGCCTGAAGACGCAAGGAAACGGCAGTCTCGAGCATTACATGATAAAGTGGATGCACCTTTTGTGTATCAACTAGGGTGGAACCGCGGGCAAACGCTCGTCCCTAGGCAAATATGCCTTGGGATGAGCGTTTTTTTATGTTTTTCAAAGCATATACTGCTCATTTCACAAGTACCAGAGCACGTCATCGCCAATACGTTAACTTTCAAAAGGAGGATTTTATTATGTATTCAATGGAACAAGTTGTAAACTTAGCGAAACATCGCGGTTTTGTTTTCCCTGGTTCTGAAATTTACGGTGGTCTTGCAAACACTTGGGATTACGGTCCACTTGGAATCGAATTAAAGAATAACGTTAAAAAAGCTTGGTGGAAAAAATTCATTCAAGAATCTCCACACAACGTTGGTTTAGATGCAGCTATTTTAATGAACCCAAAAACTTGGATCGCTTCTGGTCACGTTGGTAACTTCAACGATCCAATGATCGACTGTAAAAAATGTAAAGCGCGTCACCGTGCTGACAAATTAATTGAAGATGCATTAGATGCAAAAGGCATTGAAATGGTTGTTGACGGTCTTACTTTCGACCAAATGGCTGACTTAATGAAAGAACATGAAGTAAAATGTCCTGATTGTGGTAGTGAAGAGTTCACTGAAATTCGTCAGTTCAACTTAATGTTCAAAACATTCCAAGGTGTTACAGAGTCTAGCACAAACGAAATCTTCCTTCGTCCTGAAACAGCACAAGGTATTTTCGTAAACTTCAAAAACGTACAACGCTCTATGCGTAAAAAACTTCCATTTGGTATTGGCCAAATTGGTAAAAGTTTCCGTAACGAAATCACGCCTGGTAACTTCACATTCCGTACACGTGAATTCGAACAAATGGAACTTGAATTCTTCTGTAAGCCTGGTGAAGATTTAGAGTGGTTCGCATTCTGGCGTGAAACTTGTAAAAACTGGTTACTTTCACTTGGTATGCATGAAGAGAGCATGCGTCTTCGTGACCACGGTGAGGAAGAGCTATCTCACTACAGTAACGCAACAACTGACATTGAATTCAAATTCCCATTCGGTTGGGGCGAACTATGGGGCGTTGCATCTCGTACAGACTTCGATTTAAAACGTCACATGGAACACTCTAACGAAGACTTTAACTATATCGATCCACAAACGAACGAGCGTTACGTACCATACTGCATCGAGCCATCTTTAGGCGCAGACCGTGTAACATTAGCGTTCTTATGTGATGCATATGAAGAAGAGCAATTAGAAAACGATTCTCGTACAGTTCTTCGTTTCCACCCTGCTTTAGCACCATACAAAGCAGCAATCTTACCATTATCTAAAAAGCTATCTGAAGGTGCTACTGAAGTATTCGCAGAACTAGCTAAAGACTTCATGGTAGACTTTGATGAAACTGGTTCTATCGGTAAACGTTACCGTCGTCAAGACGAAATCGGTACACCATTCTGTATCACATACGACTTCGACTCTGTTGAAGACAAAGCTGTTACAGTACGTGACCGTGACACAATGGAACAAGTTCGTATGCCAATTAGCGAACTAAAAGGTTTCTTAGAAAAGAAAATCCAGTTCTAATTATAAAAAAGAGGCTGCTCATGAGAGCTGCCTCTTTTTTATTTTTCACGTTTTTCTTTAATTGCTACTGTACATCTTGAAATACATATTAAATCATCATTTTCATCAATGATACGAATATCCCAAACCATCGTTGAATGTCCTCTATGTATCGGTGTCCCGATTGCTGTTACGATTCCATCTTTCTTTGAGCGAATATGATTTGCA
This sequence comes from Bacillus cereus group sp. N31, assembly GCF_016483245.1. NCBI lineage: Bacteria > Bacillati > Bacillota > Bacilli > Caryophanales > Bacillaceae > Bacillus > Bacillus cereus group sp. N31. The sequence continues at coordinate 17,862 of NZ_JAEHCH010000044.1, forward strand.
TTAATTTCTAGACCGAAACAAATACATTTCTCTTGATCAATTAAATTATATGATCCAACACTTGCTACTGTTTCCGCTAACGCTATAGAAGCACCACCATGTAAAAATCCAAACGGCTGATGCGTACGCTCGTCAACAGGCATCGTAGCAACTACTTTATCTTCTGTCATTTCTAACAACTCAATTCCAAGTGAGTCCATTAAAGTTTTTGCCATATCGTTTTCGCCTTCTTCCTTTAATTAAATGTATAATTTTACCTATTTATTTTCAAACTACCTATAACACTTATATAAGGAGGTTTCACCACAATGAAACAGAAACTTTGTATACTATTGCTCATGTTCTCCTTGCTGACTATTGTACCAAATTGTGCAATGGCAGCCAAAGCATCTAACCTGACAATCGATGTTCAGACTATAACGCAAAAAGGTAAGAAACCTTATATAGAATATCAAATTAGTAGGCCTTCTTTTCACAATTTTTCCGATTCTAAATTTCAAAATAAGCTCAATTTCTATTACAAAAAATCTACTGACAAATTTAAAAACAAATTAGAAAAAGAAGCAAAAAAATATTATAAAGAAACAGAAGGGTCTAGTACACCCTTCCATCCGTACGTGGCGAATGTTGATTATAAAATCTCCTTAAATAAACGACCTTTTCTCAGCCTATATGTGAATTACTATCAATATACGGGCGGGGCACACGGCCTTTATACGTGGAAAGCAAACACATTTGATTTAAATGAAAAAAAATTACTACGCTTAGACGATTTATTTCAACAAGAAGATAAATATAAAGAAGTAATCCGTGCAGAAATTGTAAGGCAAATTAAACAAAATGAAAGTATTTATTTTCCTGATGCAACGGAAAAAGTAATGAGTGCTAAAAAGTTTCACTTCTTTTTAGAACCAAACAATCTTGTTATTTATTTCCCTTTATATGAGATCGCTCCTTATTCAAGCGGCATTCCACAATTTCGTATTCCGTATACGTTGCTAAGAGACTATTTGAAGCCTTCTTATCAAAATAATTTGATTGACAACAAGTAAATATTTTCGCTACGATAATGTTAACCTAAAAACAACAGGAGGTTAACATTATGAGAAGATTTCATGTTTTAGATTTAGCATTAGCTGCCATGTTTGTTGCTCTTATGGCCATTGGTGCAAATATTGTATCTTGGGCGCCATTCCTGCAAATAGCGGGCGTTCCGTTATCTATGCAACCATTTTTCGCAATTTTAGCAGGCCTTCTTCTTGGAAGTAGACTTGGTGCATTATCAATGACTGTGTATATGCTAGTTGGCGTAGCCGGCGCACCAATCTTCGCTAACTTCAAAGCTGGATTCGGAGCACTTTTAGATCCTACTGGTGGTTTTATTATCGCATTTATTATCGTTGCTTACGTATCAGGAAAAATAGTAGAACAAAAAGAAAGACCAACATTCAGTACATTTGCTATCGCTTCTTTCACAGGAATCATTTTAACTTATATTATCGGTACTACTTACATGTACGGGGCGGTCAATCTCTTCATGGGCGGTAATATGAGTTATAAAGCTGCCTGGATGATTATGATGTGGTTTGCAGTAAAAGATATTGCATTTACAATTATCGGTGCTATTATCGCACCTCGCATATACTATGCTGTACGCCGTTCTGCTTATCAACGTTCTCATTCGACGATTTCTTAATAAAAAAGAGTTATTTCAGTACACTGAAATAACTCTTTTTTTATATTAAGACTCTTGATTCGTTTGTTCTTCTAAAATTCTCTTCATCATTGTAACCATGTCACCACGTAATTCTGGGTGTTGCAGGGCCATTTCAATTGTCGTTTGAACGAATCCTAACTTTTCACCAACATCGTAGCGTTTTCCTTCGAAGTCGTAAGCAAATACTCGTTGAATTTCATTTAAGTTTTGAATTGCATCTGTTAACTGAATTTCACCGCCAGCACCGACATTTTGCTGTTCTAAGAACATGAAAATTTCAGGCGTTAAGACGTAACGTCCCATAATTGCTAAGTTTGATGGTGCTGTACCTGCTGCTGGTTTCTCAACGAAATTACGAACTTGGTAACGACGTCCTTCCTGCTCTAATGGGTCGATAATTCCATAGCGATGTGTTTCATCTTCTGGAACCGTTTGTACACCAATAACAGAAGAAAGTGTTTTATCATATTCGTCCATTAACTGACGTAAACATGGTTTTTCAGCTTGAACGATATCATCACCTAATAAAACAGCAAATGGCTCATCACCGATGAATTTACGTGCACACCAAACTGCGTGTCCTAATCCTCTTGGTTCTTTTTGACGGATATAATGAATATCTACCATTTTTGAAGAAGCCTGTACTTTTTCAAGTAACTCATACTTTTTCTTTTCTAATAAATTTTGCTCTAATTCAAATGCATTATCAAAATGATCTTCAATAGATCGCTTTGTTTTACCAGTAACGATAATAATATCTTCGATTCCTGATTGTATTGCTTCTTCGACAATATATTGAATAGTTGGTTTATCTACTATCGGTAACATTTCTTTTGGCATTGCTTTTGTAGCTGGTAAAAAACGTGTTCCTAATCCAGCTGCTGGGATTATCGCTTTTCTTACTTTTTTCATAACAAAATACCCTCTCTTCTGTCAGGATCAATAACGATTATTTCCTTACATAGAACAAAAGGGAAGTTTTGCTTCCCTTTTGTTCTGACTACCTAAAATTAATTTATATTATAAACGATTCATAATATCTTCTTTAATAGTAAGTAACTTTTGTTCACTATTTTGTAAAGAATTATCTTTTACACCAAAGTAAAACTTGATTTTCGGCTCTGTTCCAGATGGACGTAAGCAGAACCAAGAACCATCTTCTAATTGATATTTTAACACATTTGATTTCGGTAAGTGAATCTCTTCTTTATGTCCATCTTGTAAAGATGTAACGATGCTTGCTTTATAGTCTTCAACCGCTACGACTGTTAAGCCCGCTACTTCTTTCGGAGGATTTTCACGGAATGTCGCCATCATCTCTTGAATTTGTTCCGCTCCATCTTTCCCTTTTAACGTTAATGACACAAGATCTTCACGGAAGAAACCGTACTTCTCAAATACTTCTAATAAACCATCATATAACGTTTTACCTTGTGATTTGTAGTATGCAGCTACTTCACATGCAAATAAAACAGACTGTACCGCATCTTTATCACGGCAGAATGGACGGATTAAATAACCATAGCTTTCCTCATAACCGAATTGGAATTCATATTGTCCGCTTTCTTCATACTGTTTAATTTTCTCACCAATAAATTTAAATCCAGTTAACGTATCAACTGTATCTAAACCGTATGCTTTTGCAATTGTACGACCAATTTCAGACGTTACGATTGTTTTTAATACAACACCGTTCTCTGGAAGCGTTCCGTTTTCTTTCTTTTGAGATAGTAAGTAATCAAGCATTAATGCACCTGTTTGGTTACCAGTTAATACTTGGAACTCACCATCATGATTACGAACTGCTACACCTAGACGGTCTGCATCAGGGTCTGTTGCGATTAGCACATCTGCACCAATTTTTTCACCGTCACGAATTGCATATTCAAACGCTGCATGCTCTTCTGGGTTCGGTGATTTTACTGTAGAGAAGTTTGGATCTGGTAACTCTTGCTCTTTTACAACCGTTACATCTGTAAATCCAACTTCCTCTAAACCACGGCGTACAGAAAGATTTGATGTTCCGTGTAATGGTGTAAAGACGATTTTTAAGTCTTTCCCTACCTTTTGTACCATTTCTTTATTAATAATGACATCGTTCAATTCTGCAGCATATGCATCATCTACTTCTTGTCCAATAATATGTAATAAACCGTCAGCTTTTAATTGCTCTACATCAGCTACTTCAACTGTTAATTCATCTTCTACTGCATTTACGTAACTAATTAACTCATCAGCTTCTTTTGGAGGCAACTGTCCACCATCGTCACCATATACTTTATAACCATTATATTCAGGCGGATTATGGCTTGCCGTAAGAACGATTCCACTTACTGTATGTAAATGACGAACTGCGAAAGAAAGCACCGGCGTTGGGCGTAAGCTTTCAAATACATATGTTTTAATACCATGTGCACCAAGTGTTGCAGCTACTTCCATTGCAAATTCAGGTGATTTATGACGAGAATCATATGCTACAACAACACCACGTTCCTTTGCTTCTTCACCTAATTTTTCAATAAATTTCGCTAATCCTTGTGTCGCTTTACGAACTGTATATACATTTAATCGGTTCGTACCAGCCCCAAGTTCACCACGCATACCACCTGTACCGAACTCTAAATTTTTATAAAAGCTATCCTCAATTTTCTTCTCATCTTGCTTCATGTTTTCTAGCTGTTCTTTTAATTCTACGTCTAATTCTGCATATGAAAGCCAGCGACTAAATTCTTGTTTCCAATTCATATCTCTATCTCCTCCCGCTTGTCATACCTTTATTATATGAAAAAAACAACCTGTATCTCAATATTTTATAAAATATAGCAGGATTTTACTAGGAATATTTGTATACACTATGGTTAAATACTCCACCAAAGGGAATGAGGATTATGCAAGAATGGGGCTTGTCCGAAGAGCTCAAAATACAAACAAAGCAAATGATTGAAAGCGCTGAAAAAGAATTATCTATTATGAGGCAAGCGATTGATAAAGAAGATGAATGTATTTTATGTAAAATGGAAGAGATTCATCATATGTTGGCAAATGTACAAACATTGGCAGCTACATACTATATTCAGGCGTATTTATCACCTTATACAGAAAGCTCACATTTTATCACAACTGCTGTCCAACATTTAAGTGCCCGCAAACACGGTGCTCTTATCGTTGTGGAACGAAATGAGACGCTTGAATCTTGTATTCAAACTGGCACAACATTAAACGCTCATTTAACTGCACCGTTACTCGAATCAATTTTTTATCCAGGTAATCCTCTTCATGACGGAGCCGTTCTCGTTAAAAATAATCATATTGTTTCAGCAGCTAATATTCTTCCGTTAACGAAAAATACGGAAGTTGATCCTGAACTAGGAACACGTCACAGAGCTGCAATTGGCTTATCAGAAAAAAGTGACGCACTTATTTTAGTTGTCTCTGAAGAAACAGGACGTACTTCCTTTGCTTTAAGCGGGACGTTATATACGATTTCTTTATAAGACGAGCCTTTCACTATGCCACACGTTTTTAAACAGCATAATAGTAAATGAAGTTGTATCGACTTACCGACAAAAACTGATCACACTCGTACCATATCAATAAGAAAAGACTGCCTCAAATGTTTGAGTGATATTATCCCCTTTAGGTAGACAGTGTGAAAAAGACCATGTATACACATGGATGTTACACTATTACTTGGAGGG
>NZ_JAEHCH010000045.1:0-19908 GCF_016483245.1 Bacillus cereus group sp. N31
AAAAAGTATTTCATTCTAAGTGGACTGAAACAGGGGGATTAAAACCTGGGAAAATGGATTGGTTTTGGATAAAGTTTATATTTGAAGACAACGGCACAGATCAAAACGTGTTCCAAGGGGATAGTATTGCATTAAAAATGGAGTTCCAAGCCAATCAAACAGATGGACAAGAAAGATAAATTTAAGAGCAGATTACTTGGAAAAAGTAAAACTGAGTTTATGCCTTTTAATAATTTAAAAGAATGATTACTACATATCTATACCAAAAGCCATTGATATCAGCATTTACGCATGATATCAATGGCTTTTGTAAGTTTAACATTTTGTATGTTTTGTAAAACTAACATTTAATTTATAAATAGTAAACATGTTTAAGAAAAAAGGGGAAAATAAAAGTACCCCCTGACTTTTCTACAAATGAGATGGCAGCGAGCTATAAAAACTTATGCTTAACTTCCTTTTTAATTATTAAAATACCCTTTTAACATGCTTTTTGAGAAACGATTTGGATACAAAGCAACAAGCATTTCATAAGGGCTTCCTTTCCAATAGCGTTTTAAGGGTGTCCATAACTTTTGTTTTATCAGCCATCTTTGATTAAATACTTTTAATAGCTGTTTCTCGTTTAGTTTTTCTTTCTCTTCAATGGTCCACCTTAATGCTTCTAATGCTTTACTTCTAGACCAAAAGCCAACAGGCGTAACTTTAAATTCCCATTCTTTAAAACGTCCTTGATATAAGTCATTAATCATTTTAAATGGACTATTCCCCCACATTAATTGACATGTAGACGCTAATCTGTGAGTCTTTAGCCACTTTATATTGTATACATTCAGTAATTGTTCGGGAGTTAATTTTTCTTTTTCTTCAATGGTCCATTTCAATGCTTCTAATGCTTTTTCTTTTGTCCAGAAGTTATTGGGCGTCATAAGAAATTCCCATTCTTTAAAACGACTGGGGTACAGATCGTTAATCATTGCAAAAGGACTGCTATTCCAATACATCGCCAGAGGGGCACCGAGTTTCTTTCGTTCTAACCATCTTTTACCGTATACCCGTAAGAGCTTTTCTTTTGATAACTTTTCTTTTTCTTCAATCAGCCATTTCAAAATGGTTAATGCCTTTTCTTTCGTCCAAAAATTTAAAGGAGTCATACCAAACTCCCATTCTTTAAACTCATTTGGATATAAATCATTTATCGCTTTAAAAGGACTACTTTCGTATCTATGTTTGAGTAATCCTCGTAGTTTATATTTTACAAGCAATTGAGTGTTCCACTTTTTTTTGATGTCTTCCTTATTCCATTTTAAAATACTGTGTAATAAATATGTGATTACTCTGCGGGCCTGTTTATTATCCATATCCTCTTTCCAAGTATTCGGAGGGAATCGTTTCCTTTTTCCATCCAATATTTCTTGATAAATTTCTTCTATCACAACGGCTTTCATTGACAATATATAAATCCTCCTACATTTGTATTTATATTTATACAGTATTAGCGTTTTAATTAATATATCTATATTAATTAATTTACATGGAATTATCATTAAAAACAATACATAGTTTGTTTTTTCTTAAAAATCTAATTATTAAGCAAATGTATATTTCTTTAAATTTTCTAATTTTTGGTATATACTTAATTAGAATCACTATATCTGTATATTAAGAGTGTATTTGTATGGAGAAGCTTAACAAAAGCGATATCATTCGCACCGTTCTGCAAAATGGTTTCTTTGGACATCCCAAAGGACCATTTACTTTATTCTTTACAGAATTTTGGGAGCGATTTTCTTATTATGGAATGAGAGCAATATTACTTTACTATATGTATTATTCCATTTCAAAAGGTGGCCTAGGGATGGATCATGCTACAGCTGCATCCATTATGGCTATCTGTGGTTCGTTAGTTTACATGTCTGGAATTATTGGTGGGTGGATTGCAGATCGCCTATTAGGTTCAAGTAGAACAATATTTTGGGGTGGCGTTGTAATTATGATCGGTCATCTCATATTAGCTCTACCAGGAACGGTTAGCACGTTATTTATCTCAATGGTATTTTTAGTACTTGGAACAGGGTTATTAAAACCGAATGTATCTAGTATTGTTGGTGATTTATATAGTGAATCAGATACTCGTCGTGATTCAGGTTTCAGTATTTTCTATATGGGTATTAATTTAGGGGCACTATTATCTCCGTTTGTGATAGGAACACTTGGTCAAAAGCATAACTTTCACCTTGAGAACGGTCATAAAGCTCAAAGAACTGAGAGTTTTAGATATCAGGTACAAAATTATGATTTAAATACGTTACAACTTTATAGTGCAGATGAAGATTTCCGTATGAGATTGATTAAACATGGATAAATATATTAGTAGGGTTAGGTGAAAAAACCTAGCGCTTATTTTAGGGGGATATTGCATAAATGGAGCGGGTTATACAAGAGTTTTTTTCTCCAAGTAAAAACTATAAGGTTCAAATGATTAAAAGAAAGGATGGTCTATATACAACAGAAGCTTATAGGTGGATGGAGGATTGTGGATATGAATTTTGGAGTTATATATCACAAGGATTGACTTTGATAGATAGTGAGGAACATGCGCAAAAGATTGCTATGGAACAACTAATAGAATGTTCAAGAGAGAGGTTTAAAAATACTTAATTATATTTGTAAAATTATAAAGGAGTATTATTATTATTATTATTGAAAGAACACAAATCTTTTGTAAGTGAACCTAGTAGTATTAATTTCTAGATTCATATACTTTTATGAAAATACATGCAGTAAATTTTTAATCTTATTTATTTTATAGGAATTATGAGGTATACTAAACGTAGGTGCAAAATGTACCATTTGAAAAAGAGTGCATTGCAAAAAAAGGAATCCGTCAAGGATTCCTTTTTTGTTTTTTTTTATGAAGCAACGTTCTAATTGTCTCTTTCTTTTTTATGAATGAACTACCACCTTATAAACTTAAAATTTATTTTTGGAAAATTGCCATATTCCTGTAACAAAACAAAGGTATGTTATGTGTATAAAATATAAAGAGAAAGAAGGAAAAGTTGTGAAAAAATTTTTGCCAATTGTTGCGTTATTAGGCATGATGAGTTTTGGAGTACAGGAAATAAATGTAAGAGCTGATACTTATCACAAGAGTGATTCAAAAATTAGTTTTTGGGATTCAAAAAGGAAGGGTACTAATTTCATGAATAGTACGTCATTGCCTGAAAACTATAAAAGTGCAAAAGAAGCAAATATTGAATATGTTCGTTTAGCACCTGATAAATGGGCAAAAGATAAAGATTTTCTATTTGAGGATAAACCAGATACTTCTGGAAAGGATTTTCTGATAGGTAATGCAGATAACTATCAGGGATTAGTAAAGGAGGATCTAGAAAAATTAAAAGCGGATTTAGATGCTGCCCAATCGCAAGGAATGAAAGTTGTCCTTACAATGTTATCTTTACCTGGTGATCGATGGCGTCAATTTAATAATAACAAGAATGACGACAGAATATGGGAAGAAGAGAAGTATCAAGAACAAGCAAGTCAATTTTGGAAGGATCTTGCTCTGGAACTAAAAGATCACCCCGCGGTGGTTGGTTATAATATTATAAATGAACCACATCCAGAAACAGCTAAAAATAATAGATATAATGATTTTTGGACGGAAGATTACGAGAAATGGTATGCAAAAGTGAAGGGAACGACAGCGGATTTAAACAGATTCTATCAAAAGGTGATTAATTCCATACGTGAAGTAGACCAAGAAACACCGGTTATTTTAGATTCGGGTTTATATGCTACTCCATGGGCCTTTAAATATTTAAAACCAGTAAATGATAAAAAAACACTATACGCATTTCATATGTATGAACCATATGAATTAACGAGCCAAGGTGAAAAACAAAACAAGGAATATCAATATCCAGGATTAGTAAAAGTAGGAGATTTAGAGAAACCTGTAATGTGGAATAAACAAGGATTAGAGAAATTTTTGAAGCCAATCCAACAATGGTCTAAGAAAAACCATGTACCATCTAATCGAATTATTGCAGAGGAGTTTGGAATTAACCGTACTGTTCCAGGAGCTAGCCAATACATGCAAGATCTTATTTCTATCTTCAACCAAAAAGGTTGGCATAAATCATTCTATGCATTCCGTGAAGACACATGGACGGGAATGAATTATGAATTGGGAACAGGAAAAATAAAATGGGACGAAGAGGGTAAATCGATACGCCAAGATAATTCACTCTGGGATGTAATTAAAAAAGATTTACAAACGAGTAAATAGTTTAGAATATTAGGTCTAAGGACTAAATGTAAGCATCTAATTCAAATAGAATTAGATGCTTTTTATTTCGAAAAAAGGTGGAGTTGAATTAAAGATTCCATCTTTTCTTTTGCATAAAGAGTACCAATCAGGTTTATTTACAACGAAAAATAAGATTTTTAGAGAATAGCTTAGAAAAAAATTGTGGAGGTTTAAACAAATGTGGTCACAATTGTTTAAACCTTTAAAGTAAATAAGTTTTATGAATTTTTCGTGAGATCCCAACCTTTAAATGTTGTAATTTATTTACTTATTTCCCCAATTGGATATATTTCTCTAATTGGATGGAAGTTTAGAATACAGAATCAAAACATAATAGGCTGTTATCGATGAGTTTATCGTAAAGTTGTTATTTAATGTGTCATCAAATAACATTTATATACAATAATACATAAAGAAAAGGAGATATTTATGAAAAAATATAGAGTAATAGACACAACTTAAATAGTATGAATAGTTTAGATTGTAAAAACATGAAGAAGAAAACAAAAAAACTTAAGAGTACTAAGGAAAAATGAGGGAGATAATATGGGGAATAATTCAAAACATAAAACTAGAAAAATACTTGCGGCTACTGCTACAGTAACTATGCTTGCGACTGGAATGATTTCTTCATCGGATGTCTTTGCGGAGCAAAAGGAGCAGCAAAAAAATTTATCGACATCACTGCAAAATGAAAAGTCAGTTAAATCAGAAAATAGAACATTTACAGTCCCAGGAAAAGGGGATGTTGAGGTACTGAAACAACAGGAAAGAAAAAGTATGGCATTTAGTCCATATGAACCAACTGGTTTATATGCAAAGCCAAATGAACAAATAACGATTAATGTAGAAGGTAATCAAGATATTCAGGTATATATTGGAACGTATTCGTATGATGCTTCTTGGAGAGAAGATTCTAAGATAAAATCATTTACATTAAAACCTGGTATAAACACAATCCAATCTCCAAATGGAGGGATGATTTATTTTTATAATAAACAACAAGGTGGTACCATTCGAACAACAATCACAACAGGTGGAACGACTACGCCTTTCTTTGAACTAGGAAAGCATACGAAACAAGATTTAATAAACATGCTGGACCAATATCCTAATGCACATGCAGTGGAGTTAAAAGGAGAACGTGTATTAATTACGGCCAGCCCTGCACGTGTTAAGAAATATTTGTTGGGTTCTAATACAGATCCTGTACAACTATTGAAAAAGATGGATGAAGCTACTCGAATTCAAGACAAAGTAGCTGGATTATCCGAAGAACAAGTAGATAAACATTATATTCATTATGTAGAAGAAAATCATTCTCCCGATTATTATATGTATGCAACTTCTTATCGAACCGCATATGTAGGAGATGCAATCCAATACGTGTTAGATATTAATAAATTTATAACAGATGGCTGGGGCCCTTGGCATGAGGCAGGACATTTGAGACAACAATCGCCCTGGAAGTTTTATAATATGACAGAAGTACAAAATAATATATACAGCCTTTCTGTAGAAAAAGCATTTAATCAACCATCCAACTTAGAGAAAAGTGGAATTTATCCAAAAGCATTTCAATATCTAGAACAAGCGAATAAAAATTATGACGAAATTAGTGATGTTTTTGTAAAACTTGTTATGCTTTGGCAACTACAGTTAGCGTATGGAGAGGATTTCTATCCTAAATTGCATCAATTGTATAGAGACATGCCTTCAAGTGAACTTCCACAAACTGATGAAAATAAAAAACAATTATTTATGATTTCAGCATCAAAAGTAGCCAAACAAAATTTGATTCCTTTCTTTGAGAAGTGGGGATTACGTCCAAATAACGATACCATTCAAAAAGTAGCTGCATTAGGATATCCAATTTTAACAGCAGAGATTTGGAAGGGGACGGATTCTAATCCAATTAAACCAGATATGCCTAATGTAAATAATATTTTAGAAGGAAACCAGTTTGCATGGTCGCTGAAAGGGATTGGAGATTTTGAATTCGCAAAAGTAAATTTAAATAAATCAACAGAAGAAATGCAAATTGATCTAAAGGCAGGTGTACCACATAACTACTTTGATAGTACATATGCAAGTATTAAAGTGCAAAACATATCAGGTAAAGTAGTATATAACAAGGAGTTTTATGGGAATAAACAGCAAAATGCTGAAACACAAAAAGTTTCAGTAAAGACCGGCGATTTTATTGAGCTTACACATTTAGAAGGCGGAGAGAGGGCAACATTAATAAATTTAGATAATAATAAACGTGAAAGCCTTGATAAAAAAGTAATGTATGAAGTTACAAAGGATGGCCTGAAAAAAGTAAATCAAATTGTTAATCCGAAACCAGATACAGAAGCTCCCACACAGCCACAAGGATTATATGCAAGCAACATTACTTCTAACAGTGTAGAGCTAAAATGGAATCCTTCTACAGATAATATAGGTGTAAAAGAATATCAAGTATTACGTGATGGACAATTGATTCAAACTGTACAAGGAATGACATTTATTGATCAAACCTTAACAGCTAATAAGGAATATAAATATGCAGTGAAGGCTGTAGATGCAGCTGGAAATACATCGATTCAAAGTGAAATTCTTCCGGTAAAAACCAAAGATCAAAATGTATCTTATGAAAAATGGGATCCAAAGAAGGCATATACAAAGGGCGATAAAGTAGAACATCAAGGGACAGTGTATGAAGCGGTTCAAAATCATCAAGGAAATGGTGACCCGAATTGGATATTTGCGTTATCTTTATGGAAACCACTTACAATCAAATAACATGTAAGAATCAGATGTGAAGATAGAACAACATAAAATTGGGGCAGTATTTTAAAGATTTACTGGATGTTGCTTGAATTTTGATAGATTTCTCTACTAAGTTATTATTCAATAATAAAAATTAGAAAAGGATGTAGATTAGTGATTAGTCAGAAAACGAAGAAAAGATTTAATAAAGTTATTATAATGACCGCAGCATGTAGCATGTTTTCTATGTTTGAAACGTCTATTTTGCACACTAAAGCTGCAACACATTCAGCTGCTCCAGCAGTTTATGTGAGTCCCCAAAATATACCTGCCTCAGATATTATTAGTATAGACTGGTCACCAGTTCAGACACCACCTTATACGTACTGGGCTGTACACAACTGGAATGCAGGTGGTGAAGCTGGAGGATATGCTGGTTTTCAACAACAAAGTGGGTTTGATGAAAATGGAAAACGTACTTTACATTTTGCCTTATGGGATCCAATTTCCTCTAAAGAAGCAATAAAGGCCGAATACTTATCTCCGAATTCGCAAGCTGGACCCTTTGGAGGAGAAGGAACAGGAATGAAGGTTCAAACAACTTATGGTTGGAAAGACTACAATTGGTACACAATGACAATGCGTTCATGGCAAGAAAATGGTCATACTAAATTTGGACAATGGATGAAAGATGTAACAAAGAATAAATGGCATCAAATTGCAATTATGGACTTTCCGGTTGCTAATGTTGCATTTAATCATGGATTAGGAATGTTTCAAGAAGACTGGGCTGATAGTGGACAGAATGTTCGAGAAGCGCGCCTGAAAAATGGTTATAGCCGAAAATTAGTTGATAAACAATGGAGTTCTTGGAATAATCAAAGTATTTCTGGAACGCATGATAATACTTATCAATATGATGGAGGATCTACTTCAGAATATGTATGGGTCAAAGCAGGAGGTAATACGCAGTCTACTATTGGGTCAGGAAAAATATTCACGCTAAATCAACCTACTCAACCTGAAATAGGAAAACTAGATTTTGATATCCAATCTATATATTATGAAAATGAAAAATTAAATGTATCTTGGAAACTAAAAGAAAATAGTACACCGCAATTTAAGGGGAAAATTGAAATTTATAACAATGAAAATATGACGGGCCAACCTATTAACGTAATTGATGATATTAAATCTTATCAAAATGGAATCAGTCAATCTATATCATTACCAACAAATGCTTATGCAAAAATTGTATTAACGGATATATTTGATCAAACTGTTGAGAAAAAGGTACAAATCAAAAATGAGTCTCCAAACATTTTTGAAGGTAATGAATTTGCATGGTCGCTGAAAGGGATTGGAGATTTTGAATTTGCGAAAGTAAATTTAAATAAATCAACAGAAGAAATGCAAATTGATCTAAAAGCAGGTGTACCACATGACTACTTTGATAGTACATATGCAAGTATTAAAGTGCAAAACACATCAGGTAAAGTGGTCTATAACAAAGAGATTTATGGAAACAAACAGCAAAATGCTGAATCGCAAAAAGTTCCAGTCAAAGTAGGCGATTATATAGAGTTAACACATCTAGAAGGTGTACATAGAGCTACTCTTACAAATGTAGATAATAGTAAACAAGGGAGCTTTGGAAAAAAAGCCATATACGAAGTTACAAAGGAAGGCCTGAAGAAAGTAGAAAAAATGCCAGAAGCAACAATTTTAGAAGGAAACAAGTTTGCCTGGTCATTAAAAGGATATAGTGATAGAGAAATTGCAAAAGTAGATTATGATAAAACGGTAGAAGAGATGAAGGTAAAACTAGAAGCAGGTGTACCACATTCCTATTTTGCTAGTACGTATGCGAGTATTAAGATCCAGAATTCTTCTGGTAACGTTCTGTACAATAAGGAAATCGTGGGAAATAAACAACAAAATGCTGAAAGCCAAACTGTGTCCGTCAAGGTAGGGGATTACATTGAGTTTACCCATATAGAAGGAGAAGCAACAAAGGAAAAAACGCGAGCAACTTTAATTAACCTTGAAAATAACAAAAATGAAACCATTGGAAAAACAGCAAGATATCAAGTTACAAAAGAAGGCTTGAAGAAAGTAGAGAAAATGCCAGAAACAACGGTTTTAGATGGAAATCAATTCGCTTGGTCACTAAAGGGATATAATGATCGAGAAATCGCGAAAATAGAATATAACAAAGCAACAGAAAAAATGCAGCTTAAATTAGAAGCGGGTATACCCCATTCTTATTTTACTAATACGTATGCAAGCATTAAAGTCCAGAATTTATCCGGTAATATTTTGTACAATAAAGAAATTATAGGAAATAGACAACAAGATGCTGAGAGCCAAACCGTTTCAGTCAAAGTAGGAGATTGTATTGAGTTTACTCATATAGAGGGAGAAGCACAAAAGGAAAAGACACGCGCCACACTTACTAATCTTGAGAATAGTAAGCAGGAGTATATGGGAAAGAAAAGGATATATCAGGTTACCTCTATGGGATTATTAATAAAGTCATAGATTTTACTACAAAAGTTAAATTATAGATTTATATATTATATAAAAATCTTAACCATTATACGCATTAAAAAATTCTCAAGAGAATATAGATTGGCGGGTATAGTATGAACATATTCAAAGGGTTTCTAATTTCATCAATTGCAATGACCACATTTGTAGGAACAGATCTAATCCTACAAAATGATAGTATTCATAATAAAGTTTACGCTGAATCTTATAATGTCACATACAAAGAAAGAGATTCACAGGAAGAAAGATTAATTGTAAAGTTTAAAAATCAAATTGACTTACCTTATGAAGATGGTATTGAGAAACGAATAAAAAATGGGGATTATGATAACAATTTAAAGAAGTTATTTTCCGAAAATACAGAACTTACTTTGAATCGTCTGTTCTCATCTGTAAATCCGATAGAGATTGAAAAATTATCAGTACAATCTAAATCAGTTGCTAATGAATCAGCTAATAATTTATTAAATTATTATATTGTACAAGCTCCTAATAACATAGAAATAGAATTATTACTAAAAAAATTTGAAACATCTCCTCTTGTAGAGGAGGCTTATATACAAGAAAAACAAATTTTGACACCCCCTGAAATACAGTTACCAAATTTATCTGTTAATCCGCACGATGATCCTAGATTTAAAAATCAAGGATATCTTGAAGCGGCACCAAAGGGAATTAATGCCTCGCATGCTTGGAGCATTAAAGGTGGTGACGGGAAGGATACAACTTTTGTGGATATGGAATATGGATGGTTATTGAACCATGAGGATTTAGTTAATAAAAATATTAAGCTTATGTCGGGACAAAATATAAGCCAGCATAGAGCTCATGGTACTTCTGTATTAGGAATTGTTTCATCTGAAGATAATCAAATTGGAAATATTGGAATTGCACCAAAAGCAAATGTAAAAGTAATATCCCAGATTAGGGATAATGGAATTTATAATACAGCGGATGCTATTTTAAGTGCTGTACATAATTTACAAGCGGGAGATATTCTTTTATTAGAGGCACAAGCTTCGTATGATGGGTATGGGGATAAATATTTACCTGTAGAAGTACATCCAGATATTTTTGATGCAATTCGTGTTGGGGCAGATAAAGGGATTATTATTATAGAAGCTGGCGCAAATGGTTCAAACGACTTAGATAATTTTAAAGATCGTAATGGGAAAAAAATCTTAAATCGAAATAGTCCAGACTTCAAGGATTCAGGTGCTATTATGGTTGGGGCGGGATCATCAACTGTTCCACATAAACGTTTATGGTTTTCAAATTATGGAAGTCGATTAGATGTATATGGATGGGGAGAAAATGTTGATACAACATCAGCAAATCCAAGTCAAAATACTACAAATTTATATACATCAACATTTAGTGGAACATCAAGTGCTTCACCAATTATTGCTGGAGCAGCAACTTCGATTCAAGGTATTGCTAAAGAACATCGAGGTTCTCCTTATACACCAGCCGAATTAAGAAATATCTTAAGTAATCCGAATACAGGAACAAAATCTCAAGATCCGTGGAATGATAGAATAGGTGTTTTACCAGATCTAAAATCTATATTAGATAACTTAGGTTTTAATTCAGATATCCCGAACTCTTCTAGTATTTTAGAAGGAAACCAGTTTGCATGGTCACTAAAAGGAATTAGTGATTTCGAGTTTGCAAAAATTAATTTCAATAAGTCAACAGAAGAAATGCAAATCGACTTAAAAGCAGGCGTACCGCATCATTATTTTAATGAAACGTATGCGAGTATTAAAGTACAAAATGCAACAGGAAAAGTAGAATACAATAAAGACATTTATGGAAACAAACAACAAAATGCCGAATCGCAAAGAGTTCCAGTCAAAGTAGGAGACTATATTGAATTAACACATCTAGAAGGTATTCATAGAGCTACTTTAACAAATGTAGGTAATAGTAAACAAGAAAGCTTTGGAAAAAAAGCAATATACCAAGTTACAAAGGAAGGTCTGAAGAAAGCAGAAAAAATGCCCGAAGCAACAATTTTAGATGGAAATCAATTTGCATGGTCACTAAAAGGAATTAGTGATTTCGAGTTTGCAAAAGTTAATTTCAATAAGTCGACAGAAGAAATGCAAATCGACTTAAAAGCAGGCGTACCGCATCATTATTTTAATGAAACGTATGCGAGTATTAAAGTACAAAATGCAACAGGGAAAGTAGTATACAATAAAGACATTTATGGAAACAAACAACAAAATGCTGAATCACAAAAGGTACCAGTCAAAGTAGGAGATTATATCGAGTTAACACATTTAGAAGGTGTGCATAGAGCTACTTTCACAAATGTCGATAATAGTAAACAAGAGAGCTTTGGAAAAAAAGCAATGTACGAAGTTACAAAAGAAGGGCTGAAGAAAGTAGAGAAAATGCCGGAAACAACAGTTTTAGATGGAAATCAATTTAGCTGGTCTTTAAAGGGATATAATGATCGAGAGATCGCAAAAGTAGAGTATAACAAAGCAACAGAAAAAATGCAGATCAAATTAGAAGCCGGTATACCACACTCCTATTTTACTAGTACGTATGCAAGCATTAAAGTTCAAAACTCATCGGGCAATATTTTGTACAATAAAGAAATTGTAGGAAATAGACAACAAGCCGCTGAAATTCAAACTGTTCCAGTAAAAATAGGAGACTATATTGAATTTAACCATATAGAAGGAGAAGCACAAAAGGAAAAGACAAGAGCTTTACTAATTAATCTTGAGAATAGTAAACAGGAATTTATGGGTAAGAAAAGAACATATCAAGTTACTTCTACGGGATTAAACAAAATAGAATAACATGAAAAACATTCTAATTATTCGTTAGATGCTAATAGTCGTTCATTATGAACGGCTATTTGGCTTTTATTTAAAGAAAAGTGAAACGAAAATACTCTCTCTTTTGTATATACTCTCATTGCCATCAACTGCTACATTTGTTTATCAGGGGGGAAAATTTTAAAAATGTGCTTGAGAATTGATAAATGTTTAAGTGCTATAGATTTGAGAAAAAAGAAACAGAATAGTAAGGTATTTATTGATAAACCCTCTCTGGCATTACAATATTTTACATATTTGGTATGATGTATATGGGTTCTATGTATATTAAGGGAGGAATGAGAATAAAGAGGTTCATAACATGTGCAAGTGGTAATACAATCTCAAAAAAGTTAGTTTTAATGATGTTGCCGATGGTTTTAATGATATTGATGATTACACCATCGAATGATGTATCGGCAGCCAATCTATCAAAAGCAGGTTCACTAAAAGGCGTGAATTTATTTAATGGAAGTTGGACAGTGGCTATACAGGCAGCAAATTTACAATATGTTTCTGCTGAGCCTTTGGGAAATGTAATAGCAAATCGTAATGCAGTTAATGAATGGGAGAAATTTGAATTAATTCCGACTGGGGAATTATATACGTACGCGTTAAAAGCTAAAAGTAATGGGAAGTATGTTTCGTTTGAGCCAAATGGTAGAGTAGTAGCAGATCGTATATCAATTGGAGCATGGGAAAAATTTATCTTATATAATGGTGGGGATAATAGGATATATGTATTACAAGCACTAAGTAATGGTAGATATTTATCAGCAAATGGTGGTAGAGAATTAACAGCTACTAGTTATGTAGCTGGGAGCTGGGAAAGATTTGTTATAGTATACTTCTAAAACACTAGATAATAATCAAATTCAAAAATAAAGTATGGTGGGTGTAAGTTTAAATACTTATAAAAAAGACACTACAAGAGTGTCTTTTTTTTGAAAATACTCTATAATTAACTTTGGGGAAGGTAATGTTAGAGTATTCGTTTAACATTATCTTTATATTTGATAAACCATGAAATCGAAAGATTTTGTGGTTTATTTTTTGAACAATAGATATTACAGTATTGGCAGTGAGCTATTGACCATTATAAACATTAGGAGACAAGGGATTAAAAGTCTAACATCGAATAACGGTTCCAGAATATAGCGTTGCGAAATGATCTCCCATATCCCAAACGGTACTAGCCTGTATATAGCCCTTAAAGCCATCTGAAGAATAATAAATTTCTTTTGGTATACTTTCTTTAGATTGGAAATGTGCTTTAGAGTACTTTACATAATGGTTTTTAATAACCTTTGATTCTGGAACAATAGTGTTTTTTTGTTCCAATGTTGGCCTAGCACTAGAAGGTGGTATGAATTTTACAGTGTCTTGGTAATTAGGGTCTAAGGTGTCAGCTTGTACACTGTGTGACGAAACAAAGACGCTTAAACTACTTCCCGCGATTAAAGTTGCAAATACTAACTTTGAGAATTTTGTTAATCTACTCATTTTATAATCTCCTTTTTATTATTTTGTAAGGTATCTCCTTACACCTCACAGTCTATATCCACTACAAAAGGGTGTACATACATATTGATAGACAAATTTCTACAAAATACCTCATGTTTTGGCTTTTATGTATAATAATCCAATGTCTAATAATCTATCAAAAGTAAAAAGGTAGGTCTTATATAAAAGAAAATGAATAATTTATGCAGAGTTTGTATATTGAATTATTGTTTAAATATTCTAAAATGAGTTGATAAAGATGTTGGTATGTTTTTGGGAAAACAAATGATTCCCTAGGTGAAATTTGGAAGGAAGATTCTCTGTTAGAGTTTTTATAAGGCAATTCATTTTCTTAGATTCAAAATGTAAAAATAACTAAAGAATTAAGTACAAGCACACATTTTAAATAAAAGCTCTGTTAAAGGTACATGTTGATATTTGAAACCAATCCGAAATCTTAGTATAATTTCATGAGAACTAACGTTCTGTATGTATTAAGGTTGAGCAAGGCGTTCGGTAATCTATTGAAACATATTCGTGATTTGTCACACAGAAAGCAAGTATTTCAATGGGTAAAACGCTATGTTGAGCCATTTTTCTCTGTCGGTGGTCGCCTAATCAATGAAATGACTGATGCTTATGATAGTTTAGGTCTAGCAACATTCAGTGTTTAAACGAATGAATTAAGAAAAGGGTGAAATATTGGATAACTCGAAATGGATGCCTTTAAGTAATGTTGATGATTATGAGGAAATTTGGGCAGGAGGAAGAGTTAGGTTGTACAATGTTGGTATGAATAGAGAAGACAAAGAAAATGATTTCTATGAATATATTATTTCTTATATCTACGACAACAATAACTACTTACAACTAACTAATTTAACAACAGGAAAAGCAGGTTATATTATTTGTATCATTGAAAAAGAATTACCAAATAATTATGCTTTGGGCAAAACATTAAAGCAAAGAATAGGCTTAGAAAATACCTATTTTAGATTTGAATGTGAATAATCAACAACTAAGGGAAGCACCAACTCTAAGGTGTCTTCCCATATTTAATACTTTTTATCAATAATCAATAGTAACAGAGTCTAAATAAAAAAGTGAGAAGAATGAATAACATTCTTCTCACTTTCAGCAATTAGGGTGGCATATTCATCAATATGCATTAGGTTGGAATTTTGGATGAAAAATCCACATGCATAGTATAACAAACTACATAAGGTAGATTATATGTAATATTGCATATAGGGAAAGATTCTTCTATAGAAATAAAATACAGTTTATACTGTATTATTGATTTATTATAAAATAATAATATATTATCGGATTTTATATCTATTACTTATGTATACGTGTTAAAATAAATTTCTTCAATTTATTTTATTCTCCTATATAGAATTTATGGTTTAGTTATCTCTTACAACAAAATCGGCAGTAGTAAATGATTCATGAATAGTGTGATGCATTTAAAATGGTTCAAAGGATGTTAAATTATTGCCTTTTAAAAGAACGGAAAGAGTTTTTCGAGTTAGCATCTTTTGCATAATAATTATTGAAGAGGGAAATTCCACTTAGAAATACTTTTAAGCAGAAGAATAGAGTGGTTTAATTTCTAATGGTCCCAGTATCCTTTATTTTGACATGTGTCTTTACATTTATTTTAGCCTCTGCTAACGCTTGCAACCAATCTTCTTTTCGTTTTTTCCACTGTTTATATTGAAAAGCTCTAGCATATAGGGATAATCCGATTGGATCAATTTTATTCTGCTGTATTTCATCCAACATATTTTGTAATTCCTTATTAATTTCTTTTTCGATAGCGTTTTCTAAATTATTTATATTTTTTTTATTATCATAATGCTCCTTAATTAAATTCGCATTGGTTTTTTCTATTAAAGCTACATTAGCATTTATTTGGAGATTAAATACAAACTTTCCGTTTTTAAAATTAACATCTATCTTCCTTTTCGCATTCTGTACGAAGATAGAAGTGTTTGTTTTTTTGTTGGACTTTTTAGGAGGAAGTGCAAGGTGTAGTATCATCCGGCCTGTATTTTTTGACTTATTTATAAGATTGAAGAACTTAACATCTTTTTTAGGGATACGAGTTAAATATTTTCCTTGTCGATCTAAAAGTGCAATTCCTATCGTGTCAATTTCATTCTTTGTTTTTTTGATAAGTGGAACAATTTGTGTCATTCCTTCTTCATTTTGTTCTCTCGTTAATTGTTGAATCGTAGAAGAAACGGATTGATTATTTTGAATGGAGGATTCGATTACACTACTTATATAAGATGGTAGTGATGGTTTATCTGGCTTATTAATTGTAAAAATTTCTTCTACAGGTCCATCTACAAGTACTACTTTAGCATTAATTGTAGCGTAAGGATCACGGTAAGAAGAATCAAGTTCCTGCAACCAATTTGATTCTCGCGCCAATTTTTCCCCAATTAAAATGATTTCAGCTTTGGAGGCTGTCATATAGCCCGTTAACTTTGTATCTATCTTACTGAAGCCATTATATACAGTTGATGCCTGGGTCCATTGCTCTATAGTACTTTGTTGCTGTTTATGATGAAAGAGTGGGATGCTTGTGCCAACTTTTATGTCTCCATTAGGGGCTCTATCCAAGCCAATTAATAGGATTAATGAAACCTTCTCAAGAGGAATTCTCTGACTACAACCAATTAAACATATACAACAAATTACAATCCATATCCATTTTCGAATCAAAGTTGTTTCCTCCTAGTAACCCAAGCAAAAAGAATGCTGTAAGCGAAAAATAAGATTGGTAATAGAATAAAGAAAATGATATTTAAGATATCCATAAGAGAATATATAAATAAATATTGATCCACATTGGGATTTAGAAAAATAAATAAGCCGACTATTAATACCATAAAACCAACCAGCGCCCAATTGCGAGCGTTTTTTTGAAGTGAAATGGTCACAGACTCAAAACTGAAAAATAAATATGGATATATTGTAGTGGAAAATACAATTAAATAGTAAGCGATATATATAATTTCTAATCGTTCTATGAAAGAAAAACGAACTCCTTTTAACAGATGAAATACTGGCCAAATTACGTCTTTTATCCCCTCCGGACTAAAGTATATATAAGAAAGAATAGTCACATATAGATAGAAAAACATGGTTCCAGTATTCGCAATTAGTATTCCCTTTATAGCTTGTTGTTTTTTTTGTAAGAACGGATATATATAATATGCAATTTCTAAGCCGGCATAAGGGGTAATGGTTTCTTTCGTTGCCTTTACAATAGGGTATAAGCCATCTTTAAAAATAGGAAGTAGGTGTAAAGGAGCATACATACTCTTTAATGAAAAAAGAAGAAATAGTGGCATCCAAGTAGTGAAGAAGAAAACAAGCATAGAATAACTAATAAGAGCCCTTAACCCACTCAGGACTAAAATAATAAAAGGCAATAGTAATAATATGGTGATTTGATAAGCAGGAGTGGAAGGGAATATCCACACTTTTACAATATCAGTTGCCTTTAATAAAGTATTAAAACCAGCAAAAAATAGATAAAAAGCATATAAATGAAAAAGAATTGTACCTAGCCATTTACCAAAGTATGTTTTTAAAATCTGTGAGAAATTTTTGTTAGGGTTTTTTTGTAACATTAATATAATAAATACACCAATTATAGAAGTGGTTATCCAACCCAAAATGATAGAAATCCAGCCATCTGTGCCAGCGGTAGTAGCAAGTGGGCTTGGCATAATTAACATACCTGAGGCTAGTTGCAGTGAATGAATGAAAACAATAAATTCAAATAAGGTTATGTTTTGGAATTTAAGATTCCCCATGTTAACCACCTTCTTTTTTCTTTTTTTGTTTCGGCTGCCCTGTACTCGAGCGGGTGGTAATCATAGAAATAGGAAATCTTACAAATGAATCTTTTAGCTCTTGGAGACGAAATGGTGCGATTGGCAATCCATATGGTGAACCATAGGAAGTTAGTGAAACAAAATGAGCAAATAAGAGCATTAATCCACTAACAATACCTACAATGCCATAAAAATATGCCAATAACATCATTGGAAAACGAATAAGGCGTATAGAACTTGATAAATCGTAATTAGAAACAATAAATGATGCAATGGCAGTAATAGATACGATAATAACCATAACGTTACTCACAAGACCAGCCTGAACAGCCGCCTGCCCAATTACAATCCCTCCAACAATTCCAATTGTTTGTCCTATTGGCTGTGGTAAGCGAATACCAGCTTCACGTAGCATTTCTAGTGTGATTTCCATTATAAAAGCTTCCAGTAAGGGAGAGAAAGGGACTTTGACTCTTGACGTTGCAATAGAAGTGTATAAATCTAAAGGAATGATTTCAAAGTGAAAAGAGACGATAGCAATATAAATTGCGGGTAAAAAAATAGCTATAATAAATCCTGCAAATCGTAATAAACGAAAAAACGATGCAATGAGCCAATGTATATTATAGTCATCCGGAGTCTGAAAAAATCCAATTAAATTCATTGGGACAATCATCGCGCCAGGAGATCTATCAACTAATACTGCTATTTTTCCATCAAGGATATGATTTGAAATGGCGTCTGGGCGTTCGCTTAAATAAGCCTGTGGAAAAGGAGTCCAATTTTGATCTTTTGTATAATTAGATAGTTCCCCGATGCTCAATACCGCATCCGTTTTGATTTTACAGATTCTAGTTTCTATTTCTTGGACTACATCTGTATTTGCTACATCACCTAAGTAAATTAAATAGACTAAAGAAGTGGCCCGTTCTCCAATCGTCAGCTTTTTGATTTTTAACTCTGTAGAAGGAATATATCGACGAATAAGTCCTATGTTTTTTGTGGCATTTTCAATAAATCCATCATGTGATCCTTTAATAGTAACTTCTGAAATTGGTTCTTGAATGGCTCTCTCTGCCCAGCCTTTTGTATTTATTAGAAGTGACCGCTTTTCTCCCTCCATAAACAGTACACATTGACCCTCAAGTAATCCCTCTTTAATTTCATTCCATGTATATACTATTTTGGTATGAGTAGCAATAATATTAGAATTAAATATTTGACTGTCTTCATTTACTTCTTGTAATAATGGTGTAACAACATTGGCTTTTAATGCAATACCATCTGTAAGGCCTTCAAAATAATATAGTAAAATATTCGTGTTTGTTTTTAATTGCAAAGGATGTTCAATCAAATCTGCACTAATATCAAAGATGTTATCTAATGTATTTTTAAGTTCTTTTAAGTTACTTGTTTGGATCTTTTCAATGTTTTTATCTGTTTTAGTTTCTAAGATCTCTTCATTTAAAGACAAAATTGACACCTCTTTAATATATAACGATTAGTTGTATTTATTATTTTTATAAGATGGAATTTTATTCACAAATTTAAACAAATTGGGAACGGAAATTAATAATTGAGAGCAAAAAATAGAGGTAATTTGTGGAAATATAAGTATCAAGATAAGAATTGAAATTTGAATGATTATAATAAAAAAGAACCCTTGATAGGCTCTTTTTCATAGTTGGTAAATATGTTATCAACAATAGATGGCGATTAAGGTATTAATGTAGATGCCTTTAAGTTAATCAGCTGAATTTAGTAGGAAGAATTCTTTTTTCATACCTTAACACTCAATGAAAAAGGATATTTCATTTATTTGGGTGTTCTAGTGGATTTGAATTTTGCGCACTAATAAATTTTGTTTAGGGACAAAATGTATTTTCTTAATTGTCAGAAAAATAAATACGACAAAATTCTTATTAATTATTTTGGTAGGTATCAAATATTTCTTTGGCCTTATTTTCTTGATATTACCGTACGTTTATATGTTTCTAAGGGAAAGAAATACTTTCATTTTTATGACCATCTATTGTTTGATTAAGATGGTAACATGAAAATGAAACGTTTACAACCAGAAAATAAAGAA